>NZ_JAAXKY010000280.1 GCF_012911925.1 Pseudonocardia xinjiangensis
ACCCCACCGCCGCCCACCACGACGAGCGCGTCGACGAGGTGAAGCGGACGGCGCGGGCGATCGCCCACCGGGTAGGAGGCCGGGCCGCGGAGTAGCCCCGCCCCGGGTTGCAGCAAAGCCACTTTCACGCAACCTGCTTGCATGAAAGTGGCTTTGCTGCAATGTGGTCCTGTCCCGGGAGGGCCGGGGTCAGGGGCGCGTCGCCGGGAGCACGTGGTCGCCGACCTTGTCGGTGCTCAGGCAGAGCGAGCAGACGTGGGCGTCGTGCGTGTGGCACGCGACCATGTCGGGCCGCTCGAAGTCCTGACGGCAGACGTGGCAGCCGAGCACGTCACCGGACGGGTTGCCGTGCTCGTCGTACATCGGCAGGTCGATGCCGTCATTGGTGCGCCGCAGGTAGTACTTCCCCTTCGTGGCCAGCGCGATGACGGGCGGGAGAACCAGGCCCAGACCGATGGCGACGAGAGGCGAGAACGGCTGGATCCCCGATCCGAGCGCCCCGAAGAAGGCCAGGATCGACACGCCGGCGGCAATCAGCATCGAGCCGAAACCGACCGGGTTGAACGAGTAGATCATCCCGCGCCGGAACTCGGGCTCCTTCGGCGAGATCTTCAACAGGTACTTGTTGATCGCGATGTCCGAGGCGACCACGACGACCCAGGCGATGCCGCAGTTCGCGTAGAAGCCCAGGATCGTGTTGAGGAAGTCGAACATGTTCGCTTCCATCAGGATCAACGCGATCAGGAGGTTGACGCCGAGGAACACCAACCGGCCCGGGTAGTGCTTGGTGACGCGGGTGTAGGAGTTGGTCCACGCCAGCGAACCCGAGTACGCGTTGGTCACGTTGATCTTGATCTGGCTGATCACGACGAGCACCACGGCGAGGGTCAATGCGGCCCAGCCGGGCATGATGTCCTGGTAGATCTCCAGGAACTGGTGCACCGGCTGGTTGGCCACGGCCGTGCCGCCTGCGATGTTGGCGATGATGTAGACGGCGAGGAAGAGCCCGATCACCTGCTTGATCGCGCCGAAGATCACCCAGCCGGGCCCGGCGAGGATCATGGCGGCCCACCAGCGCCGCGAGTTCTCCGGCGTCTTGGGGGGCATGAACCGCAGGTAGTCGATCTGCTCGGCGATCTGCGCGATGAGCGACAGGCAGACGCCGGCGGCGAGCATGATCGATGCGAGGCTGGGCGCACCCTGGCCGTTCGCACCCTGGTAGGCGAAGAACGAGTTGACCGACTCCGGATGGGTGATCAGCAGGTAGGCGAACGGCAGCACCATCAGGACCAGCCAGAGCGGCGTCGTCCAGAGCTGCAGCTTCGACAGCAGGGACATCCCGTAGACCACGAGCGGGAAGATGATCAGTGTCGATATCGCGTACCCGAGCCACAGCGGGATGCCCAGCCCGAGCTGGAGGCCCTGGGCCATGATCGAGCCCTCGAGCGCGAAGAAGATGAACGTGAACGTCGCGAAGATGACGTTCGTGACCACCGATCCGTAGTATCCGAACCCACTGCCGCGCGTGATCAGATCGAGGTCAAGATTGTACCGGGCCGCATAGAACGCGAGCGGGAAACCGGTGGCGAAGATGACGACGGCGAAGACCAGAATGCCCCAGAGGGCATTCGTCGTGCCGTAGGAGATCCCGATGTTCGCACCGATGGAGAAATCGGCCAGGTAGGCGATTCCACCGAGCGCCGAAACCGCCACGACGCCGGGCGACCATTTTCGGTAGCTGCGCGGGGCGAAACGCAGCGTATAGTCCTCCAGTGTCTCTTTTGCGGCGGTACCGACATCGGCGGCCGCGGCGGTTTCGGTCGCAACGAGCGACGGTTCTGGTGACACGCGCTGACCTCCGAGTATTCGTGCTGCCCTTCTTCAGCGAGTATGTGTCAGCGCTCGGCCCGGTCGGTTTCCTTGCGATAATGGCTGTGTTACAGCCGATGATCAGCCCCCGGGCTCAGCCGAGCTCCCGGGCCACCGCGGTCGCCGCCTGCGCGAGCAGGGCGTCGTCGGTGGACGCATCGGCGGCTGACCGGCTCGACAGGATCGCCACCACGAGGGGCGGCCCCGCCGGGGGCCAGACGACCGCGACGTCGTTGACGGTGCCGTAGCTTCCCGTACCGGTCTTGTCCCCCACCCGCCACCCGGCGGCCAGCCCCGCGCGGATCCGGGTGTCGCCCGTGGTGTTGCGGACCAGCCAGTCGGTGAGCAGTGCGCGGTCGGGCCCGTCCAGCCGTTCCCCGAGCACCAGTTCCCGCGCGTCGGTCGCGAGCGCCCGCGGGCTGGTGGTGTCGCGCTCGTCCCCGGGCACCGCGCTGTTGAGGTCGGACTCCCTGCGGTCCAGCCGGGTCACCTCGTCGCCGAGGGAGCGGGCGAAGGCGGTGATCGCGGCCGGGCCGCCGAGGTCGTCGAGCAGCAGGTTGGCCGCGGTGTTGTCGCTGTAGCGCACGGCCGCGTCGCACAGTTCGCGGATGGTCATCCCGCCGCCGACGTGCCGTTCGGTCACCGGCGAGTACGACTCGAGGGCGCCGGACCCGTACCGCACCCGCACGTCGAGGTGCTCCGGTGGGTTCCGGTCGAGCACGGCGGCGGCCGCGAGCATCTTGAACGTCGAGCACAGGGCGAACCGCTCGTCCGCCCGGTGGGTCAGCTCCTGCCCCGTGCCCGTGTGCACGGCGTACACCCCGAGCCGGGCGTCGAAGCGGCGTTCCAGCTCGGCGAAGCGCTCCAGGGCGGCCGGGCGCACGGGGGCCGGGCCAGGC
>NZ_JAAXKY010000281.1 GCF_012911925.1 Pseudonocardia xinjiangensis
GTCCATGACGCGGCGGGTGCCGGGGGTTGGGGGGAGGGCGTTAGCGTTCAGCCCGTGCCGGCCCCCTCGATCACCCTCGTCGCCCGCCTCGCCGCGTCCGCTGCCGACGCCAGGCGCGGTGTCGTGCGTTTGCACCCCGAGGTCATCGATGCGCTCGGGCTGCGTTCGTGGGATGCCGTCACCCTGACGGGAGCGCGCGTGACCACGGCTCTCGTCGCCCCGGCGGTCGGGCCGGCCGGGCAGGCGACGCTGGACGACGTCACCCTCTCCAACACGGGGCTGTCCGACGGCGCGGCGGTGGTGGTGGCGCCGGCACTCGTCGAGCCCGCCCGTCGGGTCCTGCTCACCGGCTCCCGACTCGCCCGTGCCGCGCTCACCCCGGAGACCGTGCGGCTTGCGCTGCTGGGCAAGGTCGTCACCGGTGGCGACGCGGTCTCCCTGCTGCCGCAGGACGTCGAGCCGGCGCCGGGCCTGGACGTGCACACGGCGCGCACGCGCGTCGCCGGCGCTCTGGGCAGCGCGTGGACCACCGAGCTGCTCACCGTGGCCACCGTCGAACCGGCGGGAGCGGTGGCCGTGCTGCCGAGCACCGTGGTGGGCTGGGAGGGCGGCCCGGTGACCGGCGTTCCGGTCGACGGGGCAGGGCCGTCCGTGGGTGCGAGCGGTGCCGGGCCGGCCCGGATCGTGCCAGGTGCACCGGCGGCACCGGCCACGCCCGGCGCCCGGGCCGTCGTCGAGCAGGTCGTCGTCGAGCAGGTCGGCGAGCCGGCCGTCGCCGTCGAGGATCTCGTCGGCAACACGGACGCCGCGCGCAGGCTCGTCGAGTGGCTGGAGCTCACCCTCGACCGGCCGGAGCTGCTCACCCGCCTCGGCGGTTCCGCCCGGCTCGGAGTGCTCCTCGTCGGCCCCGAGGGCGTCGGGAAGCTGACGTTGGCGCGCAGCACCGCTGCCGCCGTCGGCGCGTCCTGCGTGGAGCTCGCGGCGCCGGGAGTGGCTGCGATCGAAGCGGGCGCCGCCTCGCAGCGGGTGCACGAGGTGGTCGGTGCGGCGCGGGCGGCGGCCCGGGCGGGCACCCGGACGGTGCTGGTGGTCACCGACATCGACGCCCTGCTCCCGGCCGCCTCGCCCCCGCCACTGGCCACCATTGTGCTGGACGCGCTGCGGGAGGCGGTGGGGACACCAGGGCTCGCCCTGGTCGCCACCACCGCGTCGCCCGAGTCGGTGGACCCGCGGCTGCGCGCCCCCGACCTCGTGGATCGTGAGCTCGGGCTGGCGCTGCCCGACCTGCGCACGCGCACCGAGCTGCTGCGCAGGCTGCTGGCCACGGTGCCGCTGGCCGACGACGTGGACCTCAAGGCGGTGGCCGAGCGGGCCCCCGGGTTCGTGGCCGCCGACCTCGTCGCGGCCCGGCGCGAGGCGGCGGTGCAGGCCGCGCTCCGGCACACGGGCGAGGGCGAGCCCCGGATCTGCCAGGAAGACCTGCTCGACGCCGTCGGCTCCGTGCGCCCGATCTCCATGTCGTCGTCGGACACCCTCCAGACCGGCGGGATCAGCCTCGACCAGGTGGGCGACATGGTCGAGGTCAAGCAGGCGCTCACCGAGGCGGTGCTCTGGCCGCTGCAGTACCCCGACTCGTTCGCCCGCCTCGGCGTCGCCGCCCCGAGAGGGGTGCTCGTCTACGGTCCGCCCGGCGGCGGCAAGACCTTCCTGCTGCGCGCGCTGGCCGGCACCGGCCAGCTCAACGTGTTCGCGGTCAAGGGTGCGGAGCTGCTCGACAAGTACGTCGGCGAGTCGGAGCGGGCGGTCCGCGAGCTGTTCCGCAAGGCGGCCGACGCCGCGCCGGCACTCGTGTTCCTCGACGAGGTCGACGCCCTCGCGCCGCGGCGCGGGCAGTCGTCCGACTCGGGGGTCGCCGATCGGGTCGTCGCCGCGCTGCTCACCGAGCTCGACGGGGCGGAGCCGCTCCGGGACGTGATCGTCGTCGGCGCCACCAACCGGCCCGAGCTGATCGACCCGGCCCTGCTGCGGCCGGGGCGGCTGGAGAGGCTCGTGTACGTGCCGCCGCCCGACGCGGCCGCCCGCGCCGAGATCCTGCGCGCGTCCGGGAGGAACATCCCGCTGGCCGACGACGTGGACCTCGACGCCCTCGGCGCGGACCTGGACGGTTACTCGGCCGCCGACTGTGCCGCGGTGCTGCGCGAGGCCGCTCTCGCCGCGATGCGGGAGTCGTTGGACGCCGCCGTGGTGACGGGCGCGCACATCGCCGCGGCCCGCGCTGCCGTGCCGCCGTCGCTGGACCCGGTGCAGGTGGCTGCGCTGGCGGCCTACGCCGAGCGCCGGGTGTCCTGACCGCCCTGGGGCCAGGCCAGGACAGCCGGCGTCACCTGCCGCGGTAGTCGTTGGTGGCGATGACGATCAGTCCGGGGCTGGCTTCGTCCAGACCCTGGAACCGCGGCTCGACCCGCAGCCCGAACTGGGTGCCGAGTGCCTGCGCCGCCTGCTGCTCGGCCGTGCCGGGGCGGTAGTAGACGGTGCTGGTCGGGATGATCCCGGACGGATAGTTGCCGACCTCCTCGACCTGCCACCCGGCGTTGCGGAAGTCGGCGGCGGCACGGGCGGCGAGACCGGTGATGGTGCTGTTGTTGTAGACCCGCAGCGGGGCGCGCACGGTGCCGGAGCCGGCTGCGCCCCCCGACCGCGAGACGTCGTCCTTGGTGGTCGAGGCACCCGGGCCGCCGGCACCGCTCGAGCCGGGCGGGGCGGGGG
>NZ_JAAXKY010000282.1 GCF_012911925.1 Pseudonocardia xinjiangensis
GGGGGTTCAGGAAAGCCACTTTCCTGCCCGGAGAGGGCCTGAAAGTGGCTTTCCTGAACCTGGGCCGTCAGGCGCACTCCACGTCGACCAGGGCGTGGCGGCGCTCGTCCTGCACCGTGCGCAGGGCGCGCTGCAGGGCCGGCACCAGCTCCGCGCGCTGCGTGACCCGCAGGCCCAGGCCCCCGGACGCCTCCGCGTAGGCGGCGAACCGGGGTGCCGGGTCCAGCCGGGCGAGCGGGGACAGCTCGGGGGCGGACGCGGCGTGGCCGTCCGGGTACATGCGGGTGGCCGAGGACTGCACGGCGCCCCAGTGCGCGTTGGTGCAGACGATCGTGAGGACCGGGAGGTGGTGCATGGCCATCGCCTGGTGGCACGCGGCGGGGTTGGCGAAGAGGTAGGCGCCGTCGCCGAGGGTCGCGATCACGGTGGTGGCCGGCCGGGCGAGCTGGAAGCCCATGGCCGCGGGTAGCCCCCAGCCGAGCCCGCCTGCCGGTGGCGTGCCGAAGTACGTGCCGGGCACGGTGGAGCCGAGCATCTCGGGGGAGGCCCAGTACTCGTTGACGACCACGGCGTCGGCCGGACGCACCTGCGTGAGCGCCGCGTTGAGGAAGGCCTTGGTGATCGGCCCGTCGGTGGTCGTCTCCTCCTCGAGAACGCGCGCGCGTGCCTCGCGCCAGCCGCTCACCCTGGCGGCCAGCCGCTCGGCCCGGGTCGGGTCGACGATGCGCTCGGCCAGCGCCGCGATCAGCGCGGTCAGCAGCGCCGTGGTGTCGGCGGTGATCGTCAGGTCGGTGCGGTGCGTGCGCATCGGGTAGCGGGTGAAGCTGGGGTCGGGCCCGCACTGCACCACCACGGCGTCCTCGCGCGGGGCGGTGGAGCCCTGGATCCACGGGACGTCCAGGTCGAGCACGCACACCACGTCGGCGTCGGGCAGCACGGTGCCCACCGCGTACCCGGCGTGCAGCGGGTGGTCGGCCGGGACGTTGACGTGCCGCACCCCGGTCTCGACGACCGCGATGCCGAACCGGCGGCAGAGCTCCGCGAGCAGGGGCACGGCCCGGCGGTCGGCGCCGGCGTCGCCGGTGACGAGGAGGGGGAACTGCGCGGTGGCGAGGTGGTCGGCCAGCTGGGCGACGGCGGCCGGGTCGGGGTGCGCGACGGTCGGCGGCGCGGGGGCGGCGCCGGGCTCGCTGCTGAAGACCGGCCCGGCCAGCACCTCCCGCGGCAGCGACAGGTAGACCGGGCCGCGCGGCTGCGTGGTGGCGATGTCGAGCGCCCGGTCGACGACGTCCAGCACGTGGGCGCCGTCGCGCAGCTCGTAGTCCCACTTCACGAGCTCGCGGAGCATCCCGGCCTGGTCGAACATCTCCTGCGCCCAGTGGATCGGGGCGTCGCGGGCCCCGAGCATCGAGTGCTCGAACAAGGGTGTCCGCCCCGCGGTGAGCAGCACCGGGACCCGGCTGCGGGCGGCGTTGAACACCGCGCACACCGCGTTGGCGGTGCCGACGCTCGTGTGCAGCATGACCGCCTGCACGCGCCCGTCGCCGAGGTAGGAGCCGTGCGCCATCGACACCGCGAGGTTCTCGTGGGCACAGACGACCACGTCCGGCAGGTCGAGCCCGGAGTCCTTGCGGCGCGCGTACGCCTCGACGAGCGACGCGAAGTCGGTGCCGCTGTTGACGAACAGCCGGTCGACGCCGCGCCGGCGCAGCTGCACCAGGAACGCCTCGGCCACCGTCTCCGCGGCCTGGGTGGGTACGGCCTGGGTGGGTGCTGGCAACTCCATCGTTGCTCCCGGTCTCGTGCTCGGTTGGGTCGTCAGTCCGCCGTGTCGATGAGGATCTTGGCCAGGGCCTCCGGGGCCGTGACCATCGCTTCGTGCCCGGTGGGCAGGCTGAGCACGGGCCAGCCCGCGCTCTCGGCCCGCTCCGCGTGGGCGCGGAAGACCCGCATCCAGTCGGTGCATTCCACGAAGGTGGCGGGGACGTCCCGCTGTCGGCCGGTCAGGGCCAGTGGCTGCGTGTAGGTGCGCCAGGGGTGCGGTGTCAGCCGGGGCGTCAGCCACTCGACGTCGGCCTGGTCGGTGACCCCGAGCGCCTGCAGTGACCGCACCGGGATGAGCCATCCGAAGCCCGGGCCGGCCACCGACTCGCGGTAGTGCCCGGCGACCTGGGCAGGCAGCAGGTCGATGGCGGCCTCGCCGTCCTCGCCGACGAACGCGTCGAGGTAGACCCGGCGCCCGATGGCCTCCGGCCGCTCGTCGGCGACCCCGGTGACCACCTGGCCCGCGTAGCTGTGGCCGACGAGAACGACGTCGGAGGAGCCTTCGGCGTCGAGCAGCGCGACGACGTCGCGGACGTGGGTGTCGAGCCCGACCGCGGGGCTGAGCAGGTGGGCGCGGTCGCTGATCCCGGTGAGGGTGGGGGCCAGCACCTCGTGGCCGGCGCTGCGCAGCTGCGCCGCGACCCGGCGCCACACCCAGCCGCCGTGCCAGGCGCCGTGCAGGAGGACGAACGTGCTCACTGCGTTCCCTCCCCGCTGTCAGCAGTCATGGAGTCCTCGTCTCTCGCGGCAGGCTTCCGTGCGTACAGATCGTCAGCATAGTTGTCACCGAGATTGTTAACAATAATGTCGACGATTCGTCCGGATCTGCGCTGTCGAGCCGAGGAGGGCGCGGTGCCCGCCGGGCCGGTGGGGGT
>NZ_JAAXKY010000283.1 GCF_012911925.1 Pseudonocardia xinjiangensis
GGTCAGCCTCGGAGCATCTCCGCCACGAGGAAGGCGAGCTCCAGGGACTGCTGGGTGTTGAGGCGGGGGTCGCAGGCCGTCTCGTAGCGGCCGGCGAGGTCGGCGTCGGAGATCTCCTGCGCCCCGCCCAGGCACTCCGTGACGTCCTCGCCCGTGACCTCGACGTGGATGCCGCCCGGGTGAGTGCCGAGGGCGCGGTGGACCTCGAAGAAGCCCTGCACCTCGTCGACGATCCGGTCGAAGTGGCGGGTCTTGTAGCCGGTGGTGGACTCCACAGTGTTGCCGTGCATCGGGTCGCACTGCCAGATGACCTTGTGCCCGGACGCCTCCACCTTCTCGATGATCGGCGGGAGCGAGTCGCGGACCTTCCCGTTGCCCATGCGGCTGACCAGGGTGAGCCGGCCGGGGGTGCCGTGCGGGTCGAGCCGCTCGACGTACTCGACGGCGAGCTCCGGCGTGGTCGTCGGGCCGATCTTGAGCCCGATCGGGTTGGAGAGCAGCTCGGCGAAGGCGATGTGGGCGCCGTCGAGCTGGCGGGTTCGATCACCGATCCAGAGGAAGTGCGCGGAGAGGTCGTAGAGCCGCGGCTGCCCCCGGCTGACGTCCAGCCGCAGCATCGCCCGCTCGTAGTCCATGAGCAGGGCCTCGTGGCTGGCGTAGAACTCGACGCTGTGCAGGTTGTGGTCGTCGACACCGCAGGCGTCCATGAACCGCAGGGCGCGTTCGATCTCCGCCGCGATGTTCTCGAAGCGCTCGCCTGCCGGCGAGGTGCGCACGAAGTCCTTGTTCCAGTCGTGCACCATCGTCAGGTCGGCCATGCCGGTGGCGGTGAGCGCGCGCACGAGGTTCATGGCGGCGCTGGCGTTGGCGTAGGCGCGCACCATGCGGGACGGGTCCGGCACCCGGGCGGCGGGGTGGGCGACGATGGAGTTGACGATGTCGCCGCGGTAGGACGGCAGGCCCAGCGCGTCGACGGGCGCGCTGCGCGGCTTGGCGTACTGGCCGGCGATGCGCCCAACCTTCACCACCGGCAGCGAGGCGCCGTAGGTGAGGACGATGGCCATCTGCAGCAGTGTGCGGATCGTGGCGCGGAGGTGGGGCTCGGTGTTGTCGACGAACGTCTCGGCGCAGTCGCCGCCCTGCAGCAGGAAGGCCTCTCCGCGGGCGACCTGGGCGAGCCGCTCCTGGAGGCGGTCGACCTCCGGGGGGAGCGTGACGGGGGGCACGCTCTCGAGCACGGTGCGGACGTGCGCGACCTGCTCGCTGTCGGGCCAGTCCGGCTGCTGAGCGGCAGGACGGCCCAGCGCGTCATCGAGGCGGGCGCGCAGTTCGGCAGGCAGCGGGGGCAGCTCGGGCAGCACTTCGACCGGTGCGTCGACGGTCCAGTTCACATCAGCAGGGTAGCCGGGCCGGCGGGGGACGGGTCGCCGGCTTCCGCTAAGCCACGAATAGTGCAAAACGAAGCCGTTGGACCATTCGGCGCAGGAAGACAACCCCTCGAGCTGGACCGTACGGCGGCATAGGTCACCCGAATGGCGCGATTCCCTGACCAAGCGATCAGGGCATCCCGGCGCATGGCAACTCTACTGTGGATCATCGCCGTCGTTCTCGTCATCGCCGGCATTCTTGCGATTGTGCGCAGGCAGCTCATCTGGGGAATCGTGCTCATCATCGTCGGCCTGCTCGTGGGCCCGGGCGGTGTCAGCATCTTCACCTGACCCCGACGGCGTCGTGCGGTGGCCGCTCGCTGAGCTTCAGCGAGCGGCCACCGCCGATTCGATGGCCTCCCACCGCCTCGCGTTGAGCCGGGCGTCCGCGAGCGCGTCGTGGGCGTCGGTGCTGGGCGGCGGGAGCGGCGGGCGCCCGGCGTCCTCCCAGCGCTGGCGGAGCTCACGGGTGAAGCGGGGCAGCGCCCGCGGCAACGCCGGCATCGCCCCCCACAGCTGGCAGAGCACCACGTGGTCGTAGGCGGCGATCCACGCCCACAGCTCGACATCACCCGGCGCGGAGGTCAGGAACTCCAGCAGATCAGCCCGGAGGCGGGAACGCGACCGCCACGCCGGGTCCGCCGGGGACGGCAGCTTGGGGAGCACGTTGGCGCGCACCCACGCGCCCGCTCTCGACGGGTCGAACTCCGTGGAGACGGCGTAGAACTCGCGCCCGTCCTCTCCGACCACACCGATCGACACCAGATCGATCGTCGTCCCGTCCTCGATGAACTCGCAGTCGTAGAAGAACCGCATATCCGTCCTGTTCCCGCTGGTCGGCGCGTGAACAGCGCTGCCGGTGCGCACCGGTCAGCGCCACGTTCGGGCGCCATGCGGCCTGGTCGTCCGAGCCGGGCCACCGATGACTGTATGTGCTGCCCGTCCGCGACGGGGACGAGTGTCCCGAACCGCACCACGGGATCGGCGAGCCCGGGTCAGCGCGGCCGGGACGTCGGCGGTACGGCGGTGCAGGGGGCGCCCGAACTGTTCGGCCTGCCCGGGGTGCACGTCGGAGCGGCTTGCTGGGGGAAGAGCGGCGGCCGGGTCACCCGCGGGGTCGTGGTCGTGGCCGCCGACGTGGGGGCCGGCGGGGAGGGTGCCTGCGGCTGCACGGCGGGCGGCGCCCCACCGTTGCCCGGGGCGGGCGGAGGCACGGTGGACGGCGTCGCGCGCGCTGTGGTCCTCGCG
>NZ_JAAXKY010000284.1 GCF_012911925.1 Pseudonocardia xinjiangensis
GGGCCGCTGAACCTGGCCGGATCGGCGCCGCACTGCAACGATCCGGCGTATGTGGCGTGGCGGACGGGTCGGGGCGGCGGCGGGCGTCGCGGTGTCCGCCCTGCTCGTGAGCACGATCCCGGCGGCGGCTGCACCCGCGGCGACGTGCGCGGTGGCGTCGCTGCGATCGAGCCCGGGGTGGACGAGCTCCAGCTCCGTGACGTTCAGTGGGCTCGGCCAGGTGCGGGACGTGAACGTGTTCGTGGACCTGTCCATGCGGGGCGGCGGGGGGATCGTGCTCGATGACCTCGAGCTGAGTCTGCGGTCCCCGCAGGGTCTCCGCACGAACCTCGCGGTCGACGACGGCGGGGACACCGAGCTCCTCTCCGGCACGGTGTTCGACGACGAGGCCGCCGCGGATCTGGAGACCGGGACTGCGCCCTACCGGGGCCCGCACCGTCCGAGCGGTCTGCCGCTCTCCCGGTTCGACGGGTTCCAGGCCGACGGCACGTGGACCCTGCTGCTGGGCGGCGACGCCCACTCCGCGCACGTCAACTCGTGGGGTCTGGACATCGCCAACGGCTCGAACTGCACGGCCCCCTGACCCCGTCCCAGGGTCCGCGACGGCGCCCGGCCGGGGGTGCGAGGATCGGCAGGTGAACCGGCGGCTGTTGATGTGGGACGTCGACCGCACCCTGCTCGTCGGGGGCGGGGTGGGTGTCGAGGCGTATGCGGCCGCGTTCACCGCCGTCACCGGCCAGGCCTGGGCAGGCTCGCTGATGGCCGCGGGACGCACCGACCTCTCGATCACCCCGGAGCTGTTCGCCCAGCACGGCATCGCCGACGCGGCCCCGCACCTGGCGGAGTTCTTCACGCGCTACGCGGTGGAGTTCGGGGCACGCAGCCACCTCATGCGCGGGCAGGGGCGGCTGCTGCCCGGTGTCGCCGAGGTCCTCGCCGCCCTGCACTCCCGTCCCGGTGTCGTGCAGACGCTCGTCACCGGCAACATCACCGCCATCGGCATCGCGAAGGTGACGGCGTTCGGGCTGGAGCGCTACTTCGACACCGCGATCGGCGGCTACGGCGACGACCACGCCGTCCGTTCGGAGCTCGTACTTCGCTGCCGGCAACGGGCCGAGGCCGCGCACGGGCCGTTCGCCGACGAGGACGTGCTGGTGATCGGCGACACCGTGCACGACGTGGCGGGCGCGCTCGCCGCGGGGGTGGTGGCGGTGGGGGTGGCCACCGGCGCCACCCCGGCCTCAGAGCTCGCCGCGGCCGGTGCCCATCACGTGCTCGACGACCTGGGGGACGTCGAGCAGGCGGTGGCCCTCCTCGCCGGCTGACACCCGCGCTACCAGGTCTGCTCGCTCGCCCGCACGAGGATCTCGTTGACGGCCACGCGGCGGTCCCGGGTGACGATGTAGGTGACGGCGTCGGCGATGTCCTCAGGTCGCAGCCGCTCGATCGACCCCACCTGGCGGGCGATGGATTCCCGCAGACCGTCCCGCACGTGCGTGCTCAGCTCCGTGTCGACGGTTCCGGGCTCGACCACGCTCACCCGCACATGCTGCTGCATCACCTCCTGGCGCAGGGCCTCGGAGAACGCGCCGACCCCGAACTTCGTCAGGCTGTAGACGGCGTTCCCGCCCCGGGCGACCCGGCCCGCGGTCGAGCTGATCGTGATTAGGTCGGCCACCCGGCGGGGAGAGTCCTCGGCGGCGCTGCGCAGATGCGGCAGCGCAGCCTTCGTGACGTACAGCACGGCCTGCACGTTGATCGCGAGCATGCGCTCCCACTCCTCGGTGGGTGCGTCGGAGACCGGCCCGACGAGCATGACACCGGCGTTGTTGACGACGGTGTCGAGCCGGCCGAGCCCGGTCACCACGCGCTCCACGGCCGCAGCGGCCTGCTGCTGGTCGGTGATGTCGGCCTCTACCACGAGGGCCGTTCCGCCGCCGGCCCGGATCGTCCCCGCCAGTTCCTCGAGCCGGTCGCGGCGCCGGGCCAGCACCGCGACCGCCGCCCCCTCCTCGGCGAGGCCGCGCGCGGTCGCCTCGCCGATCCCACTGCTGGCACCCGTCACGAGAGCCACCGTGCCGTGCAGCCGTCCGGACATGTCGTCCTCCAAGGTGTTGTCGGCTCCACGTGTCCCACGCCGGGAGGGACGAGTCCCAGGACGCAGAAGCGGAGCCAGATCCGCTTCTTCTGCACCATAAGTGGACCCTGCTCCGTATAGCAACCGAGAGTGAGGTGGGGAACTTGGCGGGCGATCGAGGCGGCGCCCGAACTGCTCCGCACCACGGCTGCCCGCGAGACCGGGACGGACCCGCTCCTCGGGACGACCGGCGGGCAGGTCGCCCCGGACGCGAGTGCCGCGTCCGGGGCGGTGCGCTCAGCTCTTCCCGTCCCCCGTCAGGCCGGCGCGACGCAGGGCGTCGGCCATCGCGCTGTTGCCGAGACCCCCACCGGAGCCGCTCGAGCCGCCCGCCCGGCCGCCGCTCCCGCCACGCCGGTCGCCGCCACGCCGGTCGCCGCCACCGCCGCGCTGGTCCCCGCGCGGACCGCCCTTCTGGTCCCGCGGGCCGCCCTTCTGGTCCCGGGGACCCTTCTGGT
>NZ_JAAXKY010000285.1 GCF_012911925.1 Pseudonocardia xinjiangensis
ATCAGGGACAGCAGCGCGTCGAGATCCACCGGCTTGGTGACGTACTCGGTGGCCCCGGCCGCCAGGCTGGACTCGCGGTCACCGGGCATGGCCTTGGCGGTGAGGAACACGACGGGCAGCTCGCGTCCCTGCGGCAGGGCACGGATCCGCCGCGTCGTCTCGTTGCCGTCGATGTCGGGCATCATCGCGTCCATCAGGACGACGTCCACCTCGGGGTGCTGGGTGAGCAGCCGGATGCCGTCGGTGCCGTTGTCGGCGTACAGCACCGTCAGCCCGTGCAGCTCCAGCGCGCTGGTCAGCGCGAACACGTTGCGCACGTCGTCGTCGACGATCAGGACGGTGACGCCGGCCAGCTCCGGGGTGGAGCGGCCGCCCGCCGGGGCGCCCGGGGTGGTCCGCAGGATCGGGTTGGCCAGGGGGGCCGGAGCTGGCCGGTCGAGGGAGGGCAGGTCCGGGAACCGGCGGGGCAGCATCCGGGCCGCGGCCGCCGTGACGGGCGGGAGCTCGTCGGGCAGCAGCAGGGTGAACACGGAGCCCTCGTCGACCTCGGAGGTCACCTCGATCTTGCCGCCCAGCATGCGGGCCAGCTCCTTGGAGATCGAGAGCCCGAGCCCGGTGCCCCCATACTTGCGGCTCGTGGTGCCGTCGGCCTGCTGGAAGGCCTCGAAGATCATGTCGAGCTTCCCGCGGGGGATGCCGATGCCCGTGTCGCGGACGGCGAAGGCGATCACCGACCGGGCCGAGTCGAGGGCCGGCACCCCGTGCAGGGTGCCGGTCGGAGCCACCACGATGGACAGCTCGACGTAGCCGGAGTCGGTGAACTTGACGGCGTTGGCGAGCAGGTTGCGCAGGATCTGCTGCAGCCGCTGGGCGTCGCTGATGATCGCGGCGGGCAGGTCGGGATCGGTCCTGACGCGCAGCTCCAGGCCCTTGTCCTCGGCCTGCGGCCGGAACGCCTGCTCGACGTAGCCGCGTACCTCGGTGAGGTCCACCGGTGCCGGGTCGACGTCGACCCGGCCGGCTTCGATCTTCGACAGGTCGAGGATGTCGTCGATCAGGCGCAGCAGGTCGGAGCCCGCGCTGTGGATCGTGCTCGCGAACTCGATCTGCTTGTCGGTGAGGTTGTTGTTCGGGTTGTCGGCGAGCAGGCGCGAGAGCAGCAGCAGCGAGTTGAGCGGGGTACGCAGCTCGTGGCTCATGTTCGCCAGGAACTCGGACTTGTACTGGCTGGCCAGCGCGAGCTGCTGGGCCTTCTCCTCGACGCCACGGCGGGCGGCGTCGATCTCCATGTTCTTGATCTCGACGTTGCGGTTCTGCTCGGAGAGCTGCTCGGCCTTCTCCTCCAGCTCGGCGTTGGCCCGCTGGAGCTCCGCCGACTGGTCCTGCAGCTCCATCGCCAAGCCCTGGGACTGGGACAGCAGCTCCTCGGTGCGCCGGTTGGCGCGGATGGTGGTGATCGCGACGCCGATCGTGGCGACGAGACGCTCGAGGAACATCAGGTGCAGCGTCGAGAAGGGCGTGACGGATCCCAGCTCGATCACGCCGAGGCACTCCCCCTCGAACTGGACGGGGAGCACGACCACGGCACGGGGCGCCGCGGTGCCCACGCCGGAGCGGATCGGGAGGTAGTCGGGCGGGACGTCCTCGACGCGGACCACCTGCCGCGTGGCGGCGGCCTGCCCGACGAGGCCCTCCCCGGAGGCGAAGGACATCGGTGGGTCACCAGGGACGGTGGCGTACCCACCACTCATCACCCACCGGGCGCCGCCGGCGGGACGCACGGGATCGGCGGCGAGGAAGAACGCCCCCACCTGTGCGTTCACCAGCGGCGCGACCTCGTTCATGATCATCCGGCAGACCTCACCGAGGTCGCGCTGGCCCTGCAGCAGCCCGCCGATGCGGGCGAGGTTGGAGTCGAGCCAGTTCTGGGCGGCGTTCTCCTCCGTGGTCTCGCGCAGCGCCACGATCATCTGGTTGATGTTGTCCTTGAGCTCGGCGACCTCCCCGAACGCGGCCACCTTGATCTGCTGGGTCAGGTCGCCGCTGGCCACCGAGGTGGACACTGCCGCGATCGCCCGCAGCTGCGTGGTGAGGGTCGAGGCGAGCTGGTTGACGTTCTCCGTGAGGTCGCGCCACGTGCCCGACACCCCGCGCACCTGTGCCTGGCCGCCCAGCTTGCCCTCGGTGCCCACCTCGCGCGCCACCCGCGTGACCTCGTCGGCGAAGCTCGACAGCTGATCCACCATCGTGTTCACCGTCGACTTCAGCTCGAGGATCTCCCCCCGAGCATCCACCGTGATCTTCTGCGACAGGTCGCCCCGCGCCACCGCCGTGGTCACCTGCGCGATGTTGCGCACCTGCGCGGTCAGGTTGCCCGCCAGCTGGTTCACGTTCTCGGTCAGGTCCCGCCAGGTACCGGCGACGCCCTTGACCTCGGCCTGGCCACCGAGCTTGCCCTCGATGCCGACCTCGCGCGCCACCCGCGTGACCTCGTCGGCGAAGCTCGACAGCTGATCCACCATCGTGTTCACCGTCGACTTCAGCTCGAGGATCTCCCCCCGAGCATCCACCGTGATCTTCTGCGACAGGTCGC
>NZ_JAAXKY010000286.1 GCF_012911925.1 Pseudonocardia xinjiangensis
AAGGGACTAACAGGTCCTCTTAACGTTCCAGCACCGGGCAGGCGTCAGTCCGTATACATCGTCTTGCGACTTCGCACGGACCTGTGTTTTTAGTAAACAGTCGCTTGGGCCTGGTCTCTGCGGCCGCCCAGCCCTAGCCCGCGAAGGGCTTCAAACCAGACGGCCCTCCTTCTCCCGAAGTTACGGAGGTATTTTGCCGAGTTCCTTAACCACAGTTCACTCGATCGCCTTGGTATTCTCTACCTGACCACCTGTGTCGGTTTAGGGTACGGGCCACAACAGCACTCGCTAGAGGCTTTTCTCGGCAGCATGGGATCATCCTACTTCGCCTCAATCGGCTACGCGTCACCTCTCACCCTTTAATGACATCCGGATTTGCCTAGATGTCGGGCTACAGGCTTACACCAGTACTACCATTCACTGGCGGGACTACCCTCCTGCGTCACCCCATCGCTTGCCTACTACCGGATCGGGCCCCACGCTCCCCCAACAAACCAACCCGAAGGCCAGTAAGCGGGTTCGGATGGTTAGCATCACCGGCCTCAGCACGGACGCACTGTCACGGGCACGGGAATATCAACCCGTTGTCCATCGACTACGCCTGTCGGCCTCGCCTTAGGTCCCGGCTCACCCTGGGCGGATTAACCTGGCCCAGGAACCCTTGGTCATTCGGCGGCAGAGGTTCTCACTCTGCATTCGCTACTCATGCCTGCATTCTCACTCGCACACCCTCCACGACTCGATCACTCGGCCGCTTCACCGGATGCACGACGCTCCCCTACCCAACACCACGACTACACCCACACCCGAAAGCATGGGCGGATCTCATGTGGCATTGCCACGGCTTCGGCGGTGCGCTTGAGCCCCGCTACATTGTCGGCGCAGGACCACTTGACCAGTGAGCTATTACGCACTCTTTAAAGGGTGGCTGCTTCTAAGCCAACCTCCTGGTTGTCTGGGCGATCCCACATCCTTTCCCACTTAGCGCACGCTTAGGGGCCTTAGCCGGTGATCTGGGCTGTTTCCCTCTCGACTACGAAGCTTATCCCCCGCAGTCTCACTGCCGCGCTAGAAATACCGGCATTCGGAGTTTGGTTGAGTTCAGTAAGATTTTGGTCCCCCTAGCCCATCCAGTGCTCTACCTCCGGCATCCACCACACGACGCTGCACCTAAATGCATTTCGGGGAGAACCAGCTATCACGGAGTTTGATTGGCCTTTCACCCCTACCCACAGCTCATCCCCCAGGTTTTCAACCCTGGTGGGTTCGGGCCTCCACGACGTCTTACCGTCGCTTCACCCTGGCCATGGGTAGATCACTCCGCTTCGGGTCTATACCCCGCGACTCACACGCCCTATTCGGACTCGCTTTCGCTACGGCTACCCCACACGGGTTAACCTCGCCACGAAGCATAACTCGCAGGCTCATTCTTCAAAAGGCACGCCATCACCCCGAAAGGCTCTGACGGCTTGTAGGCACACGGTTTCAGGTACTATTTCACTCCCCTCCCGGGGTACTTTTCATCTTTCCCTCACGGTACTAGTCCGCTATCGGTCATCAGGGAGTATTTAGGCTTACCGGGTGGTCCCGGCAGATTCACAGCAAATTCCACGAGCTCGCTGCTACTCGGGAACACAGTCCAAACCGCATGCAGTGTTTTCACGTACGGGGCTCTCACCCACTCCGGCGACCCTTTCCAGAAGTCTTCCGCTAACACCACACCACGACCTCGCAGACCCGGCAGGATCCACACGACCACGTCCCACAACACCCACACTGCAACGCCTGCCGGCTTGACACAGCATAGGTTTAGCCTCATCCGCTTTCGCTCGCCACTACTCACGGAATCACGGTTGTTTTCTCTTCCTGTGGGTACTGAGATGTTTCACTTCCCCACGTTCCCTCCGACAGCCTATGTATTCAGCTGCCGGTAACACCCCATGACGGGTGCTGGGTTTCCCCATTCGGACACCCTCGGATCACAGCTCGGTTGACAGCTCCCCGAGGCCTATCGCGGCCTCCCACGTCCTTCATCGGCTCCTGATGCCTAGACATCCACCATGTGCCCTTAAACACTTGTTCACAACAAGATGCTCGCATCCACTATGCAACACTCAACACACAACCACACCCCAACCCACCAATAACCACCACCAC
>NZ_JAAXKY010000287.1 GCF_012911925.1 Pseudonocardia xinjiangensis
CCCCCACCAGGGCGGATCCGTGGATCTCACGGCGATCACATCGCCGGCGAGTGGACCAGCGCGACCATGATCATTGCGAGACCCACGCTTCGGCCCCCACCGGGGCGAACAGGCGGATCTCACGGCGATCGACCCGCCACACGGGCCGGGGCCGGGGATCCGGCGCGGTGAGCGGCAGGTCATAGATACAAGCTTGTATCTCAGGCTTAGCCTCGGAGTCATGCCCCAGAGCTCCTCCGACTCCGCCACGGTGCCCGCCGCCGTTCGCGCCTACCTCGCCACGAAGGAGCTCGTGCTCACCGGCGAGCTGCCCGCCGGCCACCTGCTCAGTGAGGGGGACATCGCCGAGCGGCTCGGGATGAGCCGCACTCCCGTGCGGGAGGCGTTCCTGCGGCTGCAGGCCGAGGAGCTGCTGCACCTGATCCCCAAGCGTGGGGCGGTCGTCGCGCCGGTCGCGCCGGGTGAGGCCGACGACGTGCTCGACGCGCGGGAGGCCATCGAGACCGCCGCGGTGCGCCGGCTGGTGCGGGGGGTCAACACCGGAGCCTCGCTGTCCGAGGCCGCCGCCGGGCTGCGCGCGATCGTCAGACGGCAGCACGAGCACGCCGCCTCGGATGATCTGGTGGCCTTCGCCGACGCCGACGAGGCCTTCCACCGCGCCATCGTGGCGGCCGGCGGCAACGCGCTGACCACCCGCTTCTACGCCACGCTGGCCGACCGGCAGCGCCGGATGAGCATCCACGCGCTGGGCCCGAACCGGGGACACGTCGAGGTCGTGCTGCGCGAGCACAGCGCGCTCGCCGACGCGGTCGCCGAGGGGGACGCGGACGGTTTCGCGGAGCTGCTGCGGTCGCACCTCGACGGCACCCACCGTCCGGAACGGGGGTCGCGGCGATGAGGCGCTCCTGGCTCGCCGTCGCGGCGGCGATGTTCTGCTGCGGGTGGGGCGGCAACCAGTTCACCCCGCTGCTCGTGATGTACCGGGAGTCGGCCGGCTACTCGGTCCTCACGGTCGACGAGTTCCTCGGCGCCTACGTGGTCGGGCTGGCCCCCGCGCTGCTGGTGGTCGGCGCGCTGTCCAACCGGTACGGCCGGCGTCCCCTGACAGTCGCCGCCGTGATCTTCTCGGTGCTCGCGAGCGGGCTGCTCGCGCTGGGCGAGGCCGGTCCGGTGCCGATCTTCCTCGGCCGGTTCGTGACCGGGGTGGCGGTGGCGATCGCCATGGCCGTCGGCACGACCTGGACGAAGGAGCTCTCGGAGCCACCCTTCGACACCGTGGCCAAGCCGGGCGCCGGGGCCCGGCGGCCGGCCCTCGCGCTGACGCTGGGCTTCGGGCTCGGCGCGGGAGTGGCCGGTGTGCTCGCGCAGTGGGGGCCGTGGCCGATGGTGACGCCCTACGTGGTGCACGTGGTCCTGACGGCCGCGGTGCTCCCGCTGCTGCTGCGCTGCCCCGAGACCCGTCCGCGGGCCGTCGGCGGGGTCGTCGGGACCGGGGCATCCCGGTTCAGCGTCCCCACCGCGCGCCACCCCCGTTTTCTGCGCGTCATCCTGCCGATGGCCCCCTGGGTCTTCGGAGCGGCCGGAGTGGCCTACGCCACCATGCCGCAGGTGGTCGGTGGCCGGCTCGGTCACTGGGACCTGGCGTACTCGACGCTGCTCACGGTCTGCACGCTCGGCGCGGGCGCCGCGGTCCAGCCGATCGCCAAGCGCCTGGACCGGGTCACCGACGCACGTGCTGTCGTCATCTCCATGATCATCATGTCCTGCGGGCTGGGGATCAGCGTGGTCGGTGCCTACCTGCGCTCGCCGTGGCTGGCGCTCGTCGCCGCGGTGGTGCTGGGCTGCGCGTACGGGATCGCCGTGGTCTCGGGGCTGCTCGAGATCCAGCGCATCACGCCGGCCGCCGAGCTCGCCGGGATCACCGGCGTCTACTACGCGCTGGCCTACGTCGGCTTCCTGCTGCCGACCGTGCTCGCAGCGCTGTCCGGGCTGGCGAGCTACCCGGTGATGCTGGGAGCGCTGGCCCTCATCGCGCTGACGGGGACGGCGGTGATCGCCTCCTCCACCCGGGCGCATCTCCCGGTGGTCGTCCCGGCCCCCGACGCACCGGAGACGGTGCCCGGCTAGCCCC
>NZ_JAAXKY010000288.1 GCF_012911925.1 Pseudonocardia xinjiangensis
GGACCGGCACCACGGGCGGGACGGGCACGGACTGATGACCTCTGCCCCGCCCCGGCCCCGGGCCGCACGGGCGGTCCGGAGGATCCCGACGCAGCGTCCCCCGGCGCCACCTCGCCGCTCCACCGGTCCGGCGCCCTACTCGCGCAGGCTGAAGGTCGGCCGGATCCTGCTGGTGCTCGCGCTCGGCGTGGCCACCCTCAAGCTCGTGGTCGTCCAGACCGTGCAGGCCGGGGCCCTGAACGCGGCCTCGTCACGCCAGTACACGACCGACATCGCGCTGCCTGCAGAGCGCGGCGAGATCGTCGACCGCAACGGCAACCCGCTCGCGTTCAGTGTCGCGGCGAGTGCGCTCACCACCAACCCGCGGCTCATCGCGGCCACGAAGAAGGCCGGCACGGCGCAGTACGTGGGGGAGATGGCCACCGCTGTCGCCGAGGCCACCGGCCAGGACCGGAACACGCTGCTCGGGCTGCTCACCAGCGACCGGCCCTACGTCGTGCTGGCCAAGCTCGTCGACCCGGACGTGGCGAAGTCGCTGCAGGACCGGTTCAAGGACATCGCCATCGCCCGCCGCGAGGTCCGCCAGTACCCGGCGGGCGACACCGCGGCCAACGTGGTGGGCGCCGCCGCCTGGAACGCCGAGGAGGACAAGCTGACCGGCCGGGTCGGCCTGGAGAGCTCGCAGGACAATGCGCTCGCCGGCTCGGAGGGACTGCGGATCGTCGACACCGCGGAGGGCAGCGACGCCGTCATCCCGGGCAGCACCCGCTACGAGCGCCCCGCCATCCAGGGCTCGAACGTGCAGCTCACCCTCGACTCCGACCTGCAGTACACGGTCCAGAAGGCGCTGAGCGACTACGTCGCGAAGACCGGTGCGAAGCCGACGTCCTCGGCCGTCGTGCTGGACAGCCGCACCGCCCAGGTGCTGGCGATCGCGAACGGGGAGACGTTCGACCCGAACGACCTCGCCGACGCCACGCCGCAGCAGCTCGCCAACCCCGCGGTGCAGAGCCCGTTCGAGCCGGGCTCGGTCAACAAGATCGTCACGATGTCGGCCGCACTGGAGTACGGGGTCGCCACGCCCGACGAGGTGCTGACGGTGCCGGGGCAGATCAAGGTCGCCGACCGCACGATCAACGACGCCTGGGTGCACGGCCCCGAGCACTACACGCTCACCGGCGTGCTCGCGAAGTCGTCGAACGTCGGCACGATCATGACCGCCCAGAAGGTGGGCGAGCAGCGGTTCGCCGACATGCTCACCCGGTTCGGGCTGGGCACGCCCACCGGGGTGGGACTGCCCGGGGAGAGCGGCGGCCAGGTCCCGCCCATCGCCACCTGGTCCGGGTCGACGTTCGGCAACCTGCCCATCGGGCAGGGCCTGTCGATGACGACCCTGCAGATGGCCGGGATGTACCAGGCGGTGGCCAACAACGGCCTGCGGATCCCGCCGCGGATCATCGCGTCCACCACGGGGCCCGACGGTGTCCGTTCCGTTCCGCCAGCGCCGCAGGGTGTGCAGGTGGTGTCGCCGCACACGGCGCAGGAGCTCCGGACCATGCTCACCGCCGTCACGCAGAAGGCGCCCGGCGGCCAGAGCGGCACGGGTCCCGCGGCCGCGGTGCCCGGGTACCAGGTGGCCGGTAAGACCGGCACGGCCCAGCAGGTGGACCCGCGCTGCGGGTGCTACTCGGCGTCGACGTACTGGATCACCTTCGCGGGGATGCTCCCGGCGCAGGACCCGCGCTACGTCATCGCGATCATGCTCGACGCCCCCAAGGGCGGCACGAGCGCGGCCCCGCTGTTCCACGACATCGCCACCTACCTGGCGCAGCGTGAGAAGCTGCCGGTGAGCCCCGAACCGGCGCCGATACAGACGCTCGTCGCGCCCTAGTGTCCCGCGCCGCGAGTCCACCACATATCTCGACGGCCCAGCTCCCGGCTGGCCGCACCGGCGACCGGCCCGAGTACGCCCGGTACGAGGACCGTTCACCGGCGCACCCAGCCGAAACCTGGATCCGCCGATATACGCACCGGACTTCCGGCGCGGGACACTAGCCACGCGTGCCCGGACCGGCCGAGTGGGGGGCCCGCGGGGTGGGGG
>NZ_JAAXKY010000289.1 GCF_012911925.1 Pseudonocardia xinjiangensis
CGCCCGCCCCGCGAGTCGCCCGATTCCGCCCCGCGAGTCGCCCGGTTCGCGTGCGCGAGTCGCCCTACCGGTGCGTCCTCGTCTCGTGGGGACGGGCCGGTCGGGCGCCAGGGTGAGGGCGCGGCGTGCTCCGGAAGAGCGACGCCCAGTGCTGCGCTGCCAGATCCCGCGCCCGCACCGATCCGCTCAGCCCCTGCGCCGTCAACCAGGCCCGGATCCCGGGATGGGACCGCCGCAGGGTGGTGACCAGGCGGTCTCCGCCGAACGCTGCCCGGACCAGTTGCTGGTACCGGACCCGGTCCGCCCGACCGACCAGCTCGCGCTCCCGCCGGGTGACGACGAGCACGCCGCCGTCCACCCCGGGCCGGGGCCGGAAGGCGGCTGCCGGCACCCGCTCAGCCAGCGCGAACTCGTACCACGGCCACCAGCTCGCCGTGAGCAGCGTCGTCCCGCCGACCGCGGCCCGTTTCCGCGCGACCTCCCACTGCAGCAACAGCACTGCGGTTCCCCACCCCTGCTGCGCGAGGAGGTGGCGCAGCACGGGGGTGGTGATGCCGAAGGGCACGTTCGAGACGACGTGGTGGTCGCCGGCGAGCCGGAACCTCAGCATGTCCTCGTGCAGCACGCGGACTCGGTGGCCGAGCGCGCGCCGCAGCTCTGCGACCCGCATCGGGTCCAGCTCGACGGCGGTGACCGAGCCGGGCCGGGCGGCAAGCTGCCGGGTCAGGGCGCCGTCTCCGGCGCCGAGCTCCAGAACCGCCCCGGGCGGCACCAGGCCCGCGATGCGGGCGGCAACGCGCCGGTCGGAGAGGAAGTTCTGGCCGAGCTCGTGGCGGCCGCCGACGGAACGGTGCGGGATGGACGAGGACATGGGTGACCTGCGCTTCGCGTCGATCGGGATGGGGGATCCGGATCGGACGGCGCGCGGCGGTGCGGCCCCGGAAGGGGCGGAGGATCAGCGGCGCGGCGTCCGGGAGGGGCGGCGCAGCCGGTAGTAGGTGCATCCCACGGCGACGACGTTAGCGGGCGGCGCCAGCCGTTTTCCGAGCTTGATCGTGCTGAGAGAGCGCGAGCTGAGTGGGGGCGACTCGCGCACGCGAATTGGGCGACTCGCGGAGCCGAACTGGGCGACTCGCGGGCCGAAGCCGGGCGACTCGCGGGGCGGAATCGGGCGACTCGCGGGGCCGAACCGGGCGACTCGCGGGTGGGAACGGGGCGACTCGCGGGGGGTGTCGTGCCATCGGGTGATGCGGCGGCGGAAGCGTTGGCGTGACCAGCGGGAACGACTAGACTTCGAACGTACGTTCGATGATCGCCGACCTTCCCCGCGGCGTGGGCGTCTGGGGAGGCATGGGTGCGTGATGCGGTGGCTGCCACGGCGGCGCAGGGCCTACCGGTGGATCCGGGGAGCCGGTTGGAGCTGGCCAGAGGGCTCCTCCGGCGCATGGAGGGGCGTTCGGGAGGCGCACGGCCGGTGTCCGCCGCCGAGGTGGAGGACGGCGTGCTGCCGGTGGTCGAACCGTTGGCCCGGTTCCTGCCGGCAGGTGGGTTGCGCCGGGGGACCACGGTCGCGCTCCCGGCCGTTCCGGGCGCCACCTCGCTGCTGCTCGCGTTGCTCGCCGAGGCGTCGGCCGGTGGCGCGTGGGTGGGAGTGGTCGGCAGGCCGGGGCTCGGGCTGCTGGCCGCCGCCGAGGCCGGGGTGCGGCTGGAGCGGCTGGCGTTGGTCCCTCATCCGGGCGCCGACCTGATGGCGGTCACGGTCGCGCTGCTGGACGGGATGGATCTCGTCGTGGTCTCGGGAGCCGCGCGGGCCGGGGTGCGTGCCGCCGACCGGCAACGGCTGGCGGCCAGGGCCCGGCAGCGGGGCGCCGTGCTGCTGGCTCTCGGCCAGTGGCCGGGCGCGGATGTGGAGCTGAGCTGCGCCGACACCCGGTGGCAGGGGCTGGAGGCCGGGGCCGGGCGGTTGTGTTCCCGCCGGGTCCGGGTGCAGCTGCGGGGCCGCGGGGTCGCACCGGCGGGACGCGCGGCCCGGTTGCTGCTGCCGGCACCGGGGAGCGCGGTGGCGGGTGTCGCGGAGAGCGCCGCGGAGCAGCCG
>NZ_JAAXKY010000028.1 GCF_012911925.1 Pseudonocardia xinjiangensis
GGGTTCGGGTGGGGCTTCGTGTTCGCGCTCGGGTTCCTGCTGCCGCTGCTCACGTGGATCGGCACGCTCGTCGGACCGCTGCCCTGGGTGGCGCTGTGCGTGTTCGAGGCGCTCTTCATCGGGCTGGCCGGGTCCGGGATGGCGCTGGTGTCCCGGCTTCCCGCTGCGCCGCTCTGGGCGGCAGCGGTGTGGATCGGCGGCGAGGCGCTGCGGGCCAGGGTGCCGTTCGGCGGGATGCCGTGGGGAAAGATCGGCTTCGGGCAGCCCGACGGGCCGCTGCTGCCGCTGGCCGCGATCGGCGGGGAGCCGTTGCTGGCCTTCGCCACCGCGCTGGCGGGGCTGGCGCTCGGCGAGCTGGTGCGCAGGCTCGTCCTGCGCCGGGGGGAGCTGCGCCGCTCGCCCGGCGAGCTCGTCGGGCCCGCCGCGATCGTCGTGCTCACGCTCGTGGCCGGCCCGCTGGCCGCGCTGGTGCCCGTCACTCCCGGGGCACCGGACCGGACGGTCACGATCGCGGCCATCCAGGGGAACGTGCCCCGGCTCGGCCTGGACTTCAACTCCCAGCGGCGCGCCGTGCTCGACAACCACGTCAAGGTCACCGAGCAGCTCGCCGCCGACGTCGCGGCCGGCCGGAAGCCGCAGCCCGATCTGGTGATCTGGCCGGAGAACTCCAGCGACATCGACCCACTGCAGAACCCCGACGCGGCCGCCCAGATCGACAGGGCCGCCGCCGCCATCAAGGCCCCGATCCTGGTCGGCGCGGTTCTGCGCAACCCGGACGGGGTCACCACCAGCAACTCCGCGCTCGTCTGGCAGGCCGGCGTCGGAGTGGTCGAGCGCAACGACAAGCGCAAGGTGCAGCCCTTCGGCGAGTACATCCCGTGGCGCAACTTCTGGCGGCACTTCTCCTCCTACGTCGACCGGGCCGGGAACTTCGTGCCGGGCGACGGGCCGGGGGCGGTCGACATGGCGGGCGTGCGCGTCGGGGTCGCGATCTGCTGGGAGATCGCGTTCGACGACCTGGTGGACGACAGCGTCGACGCGGGTGCCACCGTGCTCGCCGTGCCGAGCAACAACGCCACCTTCGGGCTGACGGAGATGACCTACCAGCAGCTGGCCATCTCGCGGATCCGGGCCGTGGAGCACGACCGTCCGGTGATCGTGGCCACCACGAGCGGGGTGAGCGCCACGATCGCTCCCGACGGCACCGTCACGGCCAGCACCCGGCAGTTCACCCCCGACGTACTGGTCGATCGAACCACCCTCAAGGACACCACTACGCTGGCTACTCGATTGCGGGCCGTACCCGAGTGGGTCCTGGTCGCGTTGGGAGTGGTGGCGGTCGGTGTCGGGTTCGTGACTCGGCGTCGAGCGGGCACGCGTGCGGGGAAGGACGAGAATGGCTGAGCCGACGGTTCCGGTGCTGGTGGTGATCCCGACCTACGAGGAGCGGGACAACCTGGAGCCGGTGCTGTCGCGGCTCCACGCCGCCGTGCCGACGGCCCACGTCCTCGTGGTGGACGACGCGAGCCCGGACGGCACCGGTGAGCTCGCCGACAAGCTGGCCGCCGAGGACCCGCGGATCCGGGTGCTGCACCGCGAGGGCAAGGCCGGGCTGGGCGCCGCCTACCTCGCCGGGTTCGGCGTCGCGCTGCAGGGCGAGTACCAGGTGGTCGTCGAGATGGACGCCGACGGCTCGCACGCACCGGAGGATCTCCCGGCCCTGCTGGCGGCCCTGGACGACGCCGACGTGGTGCTGGGTTCGCGCTACGTCGCCGGTGGGGCGGTGTCCAACTGGCCGGCGCACCGGGAGTGGCTCTCCCGCGGGGGCAACCTGTACTCGCGCCTCGCGCTGGGCGTCTCGCTGCAGGACATCACCGGCGGGTACCGCGTGTTCCGTCGCCAGGTGCTGGAGGAGCTGGACCTCGACGAGGTGTCGTCGCAGGGCTACTGCTTCCAGGTCGACATGGCGTGGCGGGCGATGCAGGCCGGGTTCCGGGTGCGCGAGGTGCCCATCACCTTCACCGAACGCGAGCGCGGGGTGTCCAAGATGAGCGGCGCCATCGTGGCCGAGGCGTTCTGGCGTGTGACGTGCTGGGGGGCCAACCGGCTCCTGCACCGTTCCCCGGGGCGCGACGACGCGGTGAGCGACGGCGCGGTGCGGGCGTGAGTGATGCTCGTGAGGTGCTGAGCTGGGAGCGGTTCGGCACAGCCTCGCGGGAGCTGGCCGAGATGGTCGCGGCCGACGGCTACGAGCCCGACATCATCCTGTCGATCGCGCGGGGCGGGCTGTTCGTGGCGGGTGCGCTGGGCTACGCCCTCGACGTCAAGAACCTGCACCTGGCCAACGTCGAGTTCTACACGGGGGTGAACGAGCGGCTGCCCGTGCCGATCCTGCTGCCGCCGGTGCCCAACGTGGTGGACCTGTCCGGGTCGAACGTGCTCGTGGCCGACGACGTGGCCGACACCGGCGCCACCCTGAAGCTCGTGCGCGACTTCTGCGCCGGGCACGTGGCGGACGTGCGCTGCGCCGTGGTGTACGAGAAGCCGCAGAGCACGGTGTCGTGCGAGTACGTGTGGAAGCGCACCGAGCGGTGGATCAACTTCCCGTGGTCGACGCAGCCCCCGGTGGTCCGGCGCGCGGCCGGGGCCGTCGGGCAGTAGCGGCACCGCACACGACGAAGCCGGGCCACCCGATGGGCGACCCGGCTTCGAGGACGTGCGGTCAGGCGATCTCGCGACGGCGCTCGGCCAGCAGTTCGAGGCGCTCGTTGAGCAGCACCTCCAGCTCGGCCACCGACCGGCGCTCGAGCAGCATGTCCCAGTGGGTGCGCGGAGGCTTGACCTTCTTCTGCTCGGGCTCGTTGCCGTCGACGAGCCTCGAGATGCTGCCGTGGAGTCGGCACTCCCACGTTGCCGGTGCCTCCGCGTCGTTGGCGAAGGGCACTTCGAAGTCGTGCCCCCGCGGGCACGCGTAGCGCATCGACTGCCGCGGTGCGAGGTCGTGGTTGCGGTCGGTCTCGTAGCTGACAGCCCCGAGCCGGCTGCCACGGAGCACGCGGTCGGCCATGCGTCATCCTCCCGTTCACGGCCCGAGGGAGCCTCCCTCAGGCATTTCCACCGGGTGTAACGTCTGCGGAGCAGCCGTCTGTTCCCGCCATCGGAGCGGTCTCTTCAGGTGTCGTTGTCGCATGACAGACACCAGACGTTTCGCGCCCCGACCGATGAGTGTCCCCGATAGCGGGCCGCTACACACGCAACTGTGACGTGTCAGCCAACTGTGACTTATGTCACCGGTGTTGACGAGGTGTTCACACGACGACCGGTTGCTCGTTACCGGAAGTCGTGCTGGCGCCCGTTCCGCCTGGTCAGACGGTGGTCGTGGCCGGCGGTCGCACCGGCCACAGCGCCAGCAGTCCGACGCCGAGCACCAGCAGGATGCCGACGATCCCGGCGCGGTCCGACCCGAACAGGTAGGTGAACAGACCCACCAGAGTGGGGGCGAGAAACGAGACCGCGCGCCCGGTGGTGGCGTAGAGGCCGAAAAGCTGCCCCTCCTGGCCGGTTGGGGCGAGCCGGGCCAGGTAGGTGCGCGAGGACGACTGCGCGGGCCCGACGAACAGTGTGAGCAGCAGCCCGAAGATCCAGAACATCGTCGGACCCGACACGAACAGCAGGACGATGCCGACCGCCAGCATGCCTGCGAGCGAGCCCATGATCACGGCCTTCGGCCCGGTGCGGTCGTCGATCCGTCCGGCGGCCAGCGCGCCGACCGCGGAGACGACGTTGGCCGCGACGCCGAAGATGAGCACATCGCCCGCCCCGATCCCGTAGACGGTGACGGCCAGCACCGCGCCGAAGGTGAAGATGGCGGCGAGGCCGTCGCGGAACAGGGCGCTCGCCGCGAGGAAGTACACGGTGTGCGGGCTGGTGCGGTAGAGGTCGCGCAGGTCGTGGAACAGGGCCCGGTAGGAGCCGATGATGCCCAGCCGGGGCGCCTGCTGCGTCCGCGCCGGCGACTCGGGCACGGCGTAGAACATCGGGATCGCGAACACGAGGAACCAGCCGGCCGCAACCAGTGCGACCAGGCGGATGTTGAAGCCGTTCTCGGTGGGGACGCCGAGGACGCCGCCGTCGCCGCTGATGAAGCCGATGTAGACGACCAGCAGCAGGACGATCCCGCCCAGGTAGCCCATCGACCAGCCGAACGCGGACACGCGTCCGATCGTCGACGGCGTGGAGACCTGCGTGAGCATCGCGTTGTAGGACACCGAGGCGAGCTCGAAGAAGATCGAGCCGAGCCCGAGGAGCAGCAGGCCCAGCCACAGGTAGTGGTAGTCGTCCTGGACGAGGAAGAGGGCGGCCACCGTGGCCACCGTCAGCGCCGTCCAGACCCCCACCGAGAGCTTGCGGTGCCCCGCGGTGTCGGCGCTGCGCCCGATCACCGGGGCCATCAGCGCGATGAGCAGGCCGGCCGCGCCGATCGAGTAGCCGAGCCAGCTGTTCGCGTTGACGTCGCCGGGCAGATCGGAGCCCACGGCGTCGGTGAGGTACACGGAGAAGACGAACGTCAGGATCACCGCGTTGTACGCCGAGGATCCCCAGTCCCACAGGCCCCAGGCCACGATCTGGCCCCGGGTGGCGGGTAGCGCGGGGGCGGGGGGAGTGGTGGTCATGACGCCTCCCAGACGCCTCGGGATGCCAGGACGTCGCGCAGCAGGTCGGGCCGGTCGGAGAGCAGGCCGTCGACCCCCAGGTCGAGCAGCGCGGTCATCTCGGCCGGATCGTCCACCGTCCAGACATGGACCTCGCGCCCGCTGTCGTGCGCCGTGCGCAGAAGCGCGGCGTCCACCACGGTCAGGCCGCGGAAGCGAGGGGGCAGCTGCGCGAGGTTGCCCGTGACGGCCGGGGCGGGCAGCCACGACAGCGGTCGGGGCAGGTCGTCGAGCCAGGCGCGGGCGCGCAGCCCGAACGCCGAGACCTGGGCGAGCGAGGTGTACAACCGGGAACCGCCCATGCTCCTGGCTCGGGCCAGCCGCCCGTCGTGGTAGCTGCCGAGGCACACGCGGTGCCAGCTGTCGGTGCGGTCGAGCACGGCGAGGACCGGCCCGACGACCGCGTGGGACTTCAGCTCGACCGTGATCCGGGTGTCGGGCAGCTCGGTGAGCACCTGCTCGAGCAGCGGGATCGGTTCGCGGCCGTTGACCCGTACCCGGGTGATCGCCGACGCCGGCAGCGCGCCGATCGGCCCGACGCCGTCGGTGGTGCGGTCCAGGGTGGGGTCGTGATGGACGACGGGCACGCCGTCCGCGCTCGCGTGCACGTCCATCTCGAGGTAGCTGAAACCCTCGTCGACGGCCCGGTGGAACGCGGCGAGCGTGTTCTCGCATCCCGCGAGCTCACCCGTGTGCCAGCCGCGGTGCGCATACGCCCGGGGGTACGGGCCGTCGAGGTAGGGGTGGCGATCCACGCGAGGAGCCTGCCAGTCGTCGTCGATCACCCGCGACGGGGCAGGCGTTGCCGCAAGGTGAACAGCGGCGCGAGCAGGTCGCCGTGCTCGGCGATGCGGGCGGGCAGGTCGTCGGCGGTGAACACGAGGTCCTCAGGACGCCGGCAGGCTCGCACCTCCTCCCAGGTCACGGGGGTCGCGACGGTGGGACGGGCCCGGCCGCGCAGCGAGTAGCTCGCGATCGTGGTCTTGTGGGGGTTGTTCTGGCTCCAGTCGACGAACACCTTGCCGCGGCGACGGGCCTTGGCCATCACGTCGGTGACCCGGCCGGGGGTCTCCCGGGCGAGCTCCTCGGCGAGTGCCTTGGCGAACTCCGAGGTCTGCTCCGCCCGGGTGACCGTGACCGGCAGGTACAGCTGCATCCCCTTGCCCCCGCTGGTGCGGGGGTAGGCCACGAGGTCGTCGGCGGCCAGCCGGTCGGCGATGCGTTCCGCGACCCGCGCGCAGTCGACCACGGTTGTGCCCTCGCCCGGGTCGAGGTCGAACACGACCAGGTCCGGGGGCTGGTGCCCACCGCGCGGACCGAGCCGCCACTGCGGGACGTGGAGTTCGAGCGCGGCGAGGTTCGCCGCCCACGCCAGCCCCTCGGCGTCGTCGATCAGCGGGAAGTCGGCCTTCTCCGAGCGGCCGCCCGGGGTGCCGACCCGCGCCGTGCGGATCCACTCCGGCGCGTGGCGCGACACGTTCTTCTCGAAGAACGACGGCTTCTCCACCCCGTCCGGCCAGCGCACGAGCGTGACCGCCCGGTCGCGCAGGTGCGGGAGCATCACGTCGGCGACGGCCAGGTAGTGGTTCAGTACGTCGGCCTTGGTGGTGCCGGTGAGTGGATAGAGCACCTTCTGCGGGTTGGTGAGCCTCGCCCGTCCCACCCGGGTGACCCCGCCGTCGTGGCGTGGCTGCCGGCGCGTTCGCGCGGGTTCGGGCCCCGTGCTCACCTCCAGCCAGTGCGCGCTGCGCCGCCCCGGCTCGTACGGGGAGCCGGCGTCCTTGGCCACCACCGACGGGAGGCCCTGCTGCGCGGCCGCGGCGACGACCTCCGCGCCGCCGCCGTGGAACACGGGCGCGAGCTTCCAGTGCGGCCCGTCGAGCGGGAGCCCTTCGAGCAGCGACCGCCGCTCCTGGAACGGCAGCGGGCACGCGTCGTGCCCGTCGAGATGCAGCAGGTCGCCGATCCACAGCTCGGGCCGGTCCGTCGGTCCGGCCAGCTCGCCATCGAGCAGCACCTGCGTGGCGCCCAGCGAGGGCCCCAGGTCACGCAGCCGCGGCACCGACAGTTCTGCGCCGTGCTCGTCGGTGATCGTGGCGCGGCCGCCCTCGACGCGCACCAGCACGCGGCGCCCGCCGAACCCGACCTGCCACCACAGGTCGCGGTCGTCGCCGGCCCGGGGGAGCGGACCGGGCGTCGCGAGCATCGGCAGGACGTCCCGGGGGAGTGGCTCGCGCCCGGGGGCGGGGCCGGAGCGGCGCAGCAACCAGTTGTCCTTCCCGGTGTCCCTCCCGCTGCCACGCTCGGTGCGGATGAACACGAACCGGCCGGTCGCCCGGTCGCCCCGCAGCCGGACGATGACCTCCCGCGGGTTCCACTTCTCGGTCTCGTACGTGCCGGCGTCCCAGATCGTCATCGCGCCGCCGCCGTACTCGCCTGCCGGGATCTCCCCGGAGAACTCCAGGTACTCGATCGGATGATCCTCGGTGCGCACCGCGAGCCGGACGGTGTCCGGGTCGGTGGGTAGGCCCTTCGGCACGGCCCAGGACGCGAGCACGCCGTCGCGTTCCAGGCGGACGTCCCAGTGCAACCGCCTGGCGTGGTGCTCCTGGATGACGAAGCGGTGGCCCGGACCGGGCTGCGGATCGCCGGCCGGCACCGGCTCCGGGGTGCGCCGTACGTCGCGTTTGCGGCGGTACTCGTCCAGCGACACAGCGTCAGATTAGGGCTTTCGCCCGCCATCGGATTGCCTCTTGCGCCGGTCGCCTCGGCGCTGCAAGCATAGCCTTACCTGAACGAAGGAGTGCCTGTGTACGTCTGCATCTGCGAGGCGGTACCCGACACTGTGATCCGGTCCTGCATCGCAAGCGGCGCTCGCAGCGTCGAGGACATCGGCGATGCATGCGGTGCCGGCACCGGGTGCGGGTCGTGCCACGATCACATCGACGTCTTCCTCGCCGCGGCACACGCTCCCTCGGAGCTGGCAGGTCTCCCCGTCTCCGCCTGACAGGCGTACTGAGGCTGTCCTGACCTGCACAAAGGCGGTGCTGCGTTCGCCACGATCGGGGAGCGGAGCTACCGTCGCTGCATGCGTGGCGACCCCGAGATCATTGCTCTGCTCAACGACCAGCTCACCAGCGAGCTCACTGCGATCAACCAGTACTTCCTGCATGCGAAAATGCAGCAGAACTGGGGCCTCACCAAGCTCGCCGCCTACACGCGCGCTGAGTCCATCGACGAGATGCGGCATGCGGAGAAGATCACCGACCGCATCCTGTTCCTCGAGGGGCTGCCGAACTACCAGCGCCTGTCGACCCTGCGGATCGGCCAGACCGTGCGCGAGCAGCTCCAGTCCGACCTCGCGATCGAGCTCGAGGTGGTGGAGCGCCTGCGCCCGGGGATCACGATGTGCCGGGAGAAGCAGGACATCACCACGGCCAACATCTTCGAGGAGATCCTCGCCGACGAGGAGCACCACATCGACTACATCGAGACGAACCTCGAGCTGATGGACCGGCTCGGTGAGCAGCTCTACCTCGCCCAGCTCGTCGACCAGCCGCCCACCCCGGGCTGAGGTCCGGATTCCCGCACCTCCCGGACACCCGACCCCGACGCGACCACCCGACCGGCCGGTTCTGCTTGACAGTGTCTGAAACGGTTTGCAGAGTTGGTCAGCGATGACGGGAGCGGCCGTGGCGGCGACGATCTGATGGCGGTCACCATCCACCATGTGGCCCGGGCTGCCGAGGTCTCGGTGTCCACCGTGTCCCGGGCGTTCACCGTGCCCGAGATGGTGCACCCGCAGACGCGCCGGAAGGTGCTGCAGGTGGCCGAGGAGCTCGGCTACCAGCCCAACCGGGCCGCCCGCGGCCTCGTGACGGGCCGCACCGGCAACATCGGCGTCGTCGTCCCCGACGTCGCCAACCCGTTCTTCTCCGCCGTCCTCAAGGGCTGCGCGGCCAGGGCCCGGGAGGCGCGCCACGTCGTCTTCCTGGCCGACGCCGCCGAGGACCCGCGCGTCGAGGCCGAGGTCGTGGGGGCGATGGCCAAGCAGGTGGACGGCATCGTCCTGTGCTCGCCACGGGAGGACTCCGCGCAGCTCGACCGCCTGGTCGGGATCGCGCCGCTGGTGCTGCTCAACCGCGCCGACTCCGGCCTGCCCGCCGTGCTCATGGACAGCGCGGACGGCGTCCGGCAGGCGGTGGAGCACCTCGGCGCGCTCGGGCACCGGCGCATCGCGCACCTGTCCGGTCCGGCCTCCTCCTGGGCAGGCGAGCACCGGCTGCGCGGCCTGCGGGCGGCCGCCCCCGCCTGCGACGTCGAGGCCGTGGAGCTCGGGCCGTTCCCCCCGACGTTCCAGGGCGGCATCCAGGCCACCGACCTCGCACTCGCCCGCGGAGTCACGGCCGTGCTGGCCTTCAACGACCTCATGGCCATCGGAGTGCTGAACCGGCTCGCCGCCCGCGGGGTCTCCGTGCCGGAGGAGATGAGCGTGGTGGGGTTCGACGACATCGAGATGTCGTCGATGACCACCCAGCCCCTCACCACCGTGCGGATGCCGATGGAAGCAGCCGGGCGCACCGCTGTGGACCTGCTGCTCGACGAGCAGCAGCCCGGCCCGCAGCTGCAACGCTGGCTGCCCACCCAGCTGATCGTCCGCTCGACCACGGCGCCGCGGATGCCGGTCCCGGTGGCCACGCGCTGATCCCGCCTGCCGGTCAGAGCGACAGGATGTCGTCCACCGCAACCGGCAGGCCGGTCTCGAAGGAGCGGTTGGCCGCGAGCCCGGTGAGCAGCGACAACGCCCCGTCGCGGTGGGTGGAGGCGCGACCCAGCGGGTCGGCGGTGCGCTCGCCACCGAAGATCTCGGCGAGCATCCGCGCGTCCCCGCCGCCGTGCCCCTCACCGGTGGCATCGGGCAGGTCCAGCTCCACCGGCTTCTCCCAGTGCCGCCGCAGCGTGAGCGTGGACGAGTGCTCCGGTGCTGCCGCCACCCCGTGCAGGGCCTCGCCCGGCGCTGTCCCGGCCGTACCCGCGTCGACGAACGAGTTCTCCACGACGTCCAGTTCCAGGCGGCCCTCGCTGCCGTTGAACGCCACGTGGTAGCCCTCCCACGGCGAGTAGGCCGTGAGGTGGTAGCTCATCGTCGCGCCGCTGCGGTAGCGCACCGCGACGGTCATGTCGTCCTCGATGGTGATGCCGTCCCCGAAGACGTTCTGGTCGCGGTGGTAGCCGTCCTCGTGCTCGGCGTCGAGGTAGAGCGCCTTGAGCGTGGGAGAGCCGGCCATGTCCAGCGCGAACGGGTCGCCGCTCGCCGACCCGGCAGCATGGGCCCGTCCGTAGGGGCGGGCCAGGCCGCGGGCGGTGCCGTTGCCGGAGCCGTAGAAGAACAGTTTCCCGAACCCGAACACGACCTCGGGCGACGAGGCGATCCACCAGTTGACGAGGTCGAAGTGGTGGGTGGCCTTGTGCACCATGAGGCCGCCGGAGTTGGCCTTGTCCCGGTGCCAGCGGCGGAAGTAGTCGGCGCCGTGGCGGGTGTCGAGCAGCCACTCGAAGTGCACCGACCCGACCTCGCCGATCGCCCCGCCCGCGAGTACCTCCCGCACCCTGGCGTGCACGGGGTTGTAGCGGTAGTTGAAGGTGACGGTCACCGTGCGACCCGTCTCGGCCTGGGCGGCGAGGATGCGCCGGCACCGCTCGGCGTCGGTGGTCATCGGCTTCTCGGTGACGACGTCGCAGCCGGCGTGCAGCGCCGCCACGATGTACTCGTCGTGGGTGCGGTCGATCGTGGTGACGATGACCGCGTCGACCCGCTCCCGTTCGAGCATCGCCACGAAGTCCTCGGGCCGGTAGGTCGGCACGGGCGCCTGCCCGAACTCGCGGACGGCGCGGTTGTGCACCTCCATGCGCGTGCGGTTCACGTCGCAGAACGCGACGAGCTCGGCGTGGTCGGCGTGCGTGCTCGCGAGCGCGCGGACGAACATCTGCGCGCGGCTGCCGAGGCCGACGATCGCGTAGCGGGTGCGGGAGGGGGAGGAGGGCGTGGCTGCGCTGGTGCTCATGGAGCTCCTGCCGTCGGGTTCCGGTGGCCGGGTACGGGAGTGCAAACGCTTGTAGCCGCTGCTCGGGTCGAGCGGCATCCCGTCCCTCGCGCGGTTCGCAGCGAGGCTTCCCAGATGGTGATGACGTCATGATGCAAATGCGTGAAAATTTCCGCAAGAGCCATTGACCACGCCCGCAGCCCCTGACCTAATGGGCGTCGCGCGCGTGTGTCCCGGCACACACCGGCGCGGCAGGGCAGTGAGAGACCGAAGGAGCTCCCTCATGACCATCTCCGGCAGGCGCCGTCTCGCGCCGCCCGTGCTACCGGCTTCGCGTCGGCGAGGGCTGCGGCAGGTGCTGGCGGCCACCGCCACGCTGGCGCTCCTCGCCACGGCGGCCTGCGGCGGCGGCTCGGCAGGGGACCAGGAGCCCGGTGCGGCCCCCACCACCGACAGCCCCGTGCAGCTCTCGGTGGCGTGGTGGGGCGGCCCGGCCCGCGCCGAGAACACGGAGAAGGTGCTGGAGCTCTACAAGAAGTCCCACCCCAACGTCAGCTTCACCACCCAGTGGCAGGGCTACTCCGGTTACTACGACAAGATCAACACCTCTGCTGCCGGCCGGAACGCGCCGGACATCATCCAGATCGACAACCGGGCGCTGCGCGAGTACGCGAACAAGGGCCTCATCGCCGACCTGAACCCCTGGGCAGGCAAGACGCTGAAGGTCGACCAGATCGACCCGAAGCTGCTGGGCACCGGCAAGGTCGACGACAAGCTCTACGCGCTGCCGCTGGCCTCCAACACCCAGGCTCTCGCCGTCGACACCACGGTGATCGAGCCGCTCGGCCTGGTCCCCCCGGAGACGGGCTGGGCGAGCTGGGACGAGTTCGGGACCTGGGCGGCGCAGGTCACCACGGCCACCGGCGGCAAGGTGTGGGGCACGCGTGACGAGAGCGCGAACCTCAGCGCCTTCGAGTACTGGCTGCGGCAGAACGGCAAGGAGCTCTACGACGGTCAGAAGCCCGGTTTCACCGCCGCCGACGCCACGGCGTGGCTCGACCTGTGGGCGAAGCTGCGCGACAGCGGCGCGGCCTCACCCGCCGAGGTCGCCCAGCCGGCCAACGCCGGTGACATCTCCAAGAACACCGTGGCCACCAAGCAGACCGTGGCGACCTTCTCCTACGACAACCAGCTGACCGAGCTCGCCAAGGCCACCGACCACAAGCTGATGCTCGTGCCGCTGCCCGGTCCGGCCGAAGGCGCCTACGCGCGCCCGTCGCAGTTCTTCACCGCCTACGCAGGCGGCAAGAACGTCGCCACCGCCGTCGACGTGATCAACTTCTTCGTCAACGACCCGGAGGCCGGGGCGATCCTGGGAACCGAACGGGGCCTGCCGCCCAACGACCAGGTCAGCGCGGCGATCCTCCCGAGCTTCAGCGAGCAGCTGAAGTACGTGGCCGCCTATGACGACCGGGTGACCAGCCAGGCCGGGGACACACCGCCCGTGCCCGCCCAGGGTGACTCGCAGATCGTCCAGCTGCTCATCTCCGCCGCGGAGAACGCGGGCTTCGGGCGCCAGTCGACGAGCGACTCCGCCGCGGAGTTCTTCTCCCAGACGACGTCCGCCCTCGAGCGCGCGAGCAGCTGACGGGAACGTCGATGAAGGACACAGTGACGACGGCGACCGGGCCGACGGCGAGCGGGCCCACGGGGGCGACCGTGGCCCGGCGATCGGAGACCGGCCCACCGGCGGCCGGGGTCCGCCGGGACCGCAGGCGGGAGGCCGTCGCCGGATACGTCTTCCTCTCGCCGTGGTTGCTGGGCCTGTTCGGCATCACCCTGCTGCCGATGCTCTACTCGCTCTACCTGAGCTTCACCGACTACGACCTCCTGCAGGACCCCGACTGGGTCGGCGTCGACAACTACGTCCGGATGTTCACCGACGACCCGAAGTTCTGGCACGCGGTGGGTGCCACCCTGCTGTTCGGTGCGGTCTCGGTTCCCTTGAAGCTCGCGGTGGCGCTCGGAGTGGCGCTGCTGCTCTACCGCAACCGGCGCGGTGTCGGCCTCTACCGCTCGCTGTACTACGTGCCCTCACTGCTCGGCGGCAGCGTCGCGATCGCCATCGCGTGGCAGACGCTGTTCGGGGGACAGGGCGCGATCAACGAGGTGCTCGGGTTCTTCGGCATCGAGGGCCGCAGCTGGATCACCAACCCGTCCACCGCGCTGGGCACGCTCGTGCTGCTCGCCGCCTGGCAGTTCGGGGCGCCGATGGTGATCTTCCTCGCCGGGCTCAAGCAGATCCCGGTGGAGATGTACGAGGCCGCCTCGCTCGACGGCGCCGGCCGCGCCAAGCAGTTCTGGCACGTCACGCTGCCGTTGCTCTCACCCGTGCTGTTCTTCAACCTCGTCCTGGAGACCATCGCCGGCTTCCAGGGCTTCACGGCGGCGTTCGTGATCAGCGGCGGGACCGGCGGACCGGCCGACTCGACCCTGCTCTACACGCTCTACCTCTACCTGCGCGGCTTCGGCGACTTCCAGATGGGCTACGCCTCGGCGATGGCCTGGGTCTTCCTGGTGGCGCTGGGCCTGGTGACCGCGCTCGTGTTCCGCAGCGGCTCCCTGTGGGTCCACTACGCCGACGAGGGGGAGCGCTGATGGCCGTTCCGACCGTCCTCGCCCCACCCGCGCCGGAACAGCAGGCACCTCCACCTGCCGGTCAGCGGCGCTGGTACGACGGCACCGCGGCGCACGTGCTGCTGGTGGGCCTGCTGGTCGTCGCGCTCTACCCGATCGCCTACATGATCGGCACGTCGTTCAAGTCGCCCCAGGAGATCTTCAACAACCTCGACATCTGGCCGCGGGAGTTCACCCCGGGCAACTACAGCGAGGGGTGGGCGGGGATCCCCGGCGTCAGCTTCGGCCGGTTCTTCCTCAACAGCGCCGTCATCTCCACGGGTGTGGTGGTCGGCAACGTGGTGTCCTGCGCACTCGCCGCGTTCGCGTTCGCCCGGCTGCGCTTCCCCCTGCGCGGCATGTGGTTCGCGCTCATGATCGGCACGCTGCTGCTGCCGCACCACGTGCTGATCGTGCCGCAGTACGTGCTGTTCAACTACTTGGGCTGGATCAACACGCCCCTGCCGCTGGTCGTGCCGAAGTTCGTGGCCACGGACGCGTTCTTCGTGTTCCTGATGGTGCAGTTCATGCGGGGGATCCCGCGCACGCTCGACGAGGCCGCCGAGATCGACGGCTGCGGGCCCTACCGGCGGTTCTTCCACGTCGTGCTGCCGCTCACGAAGCCTGCCCTGGTCACCACCGCGGTCTTCTCGTTCATCCAGACCTGGAACGACTTCTTCTCCCAGCTCGTCTACCTCAACGACCTCTCCAGCTACACGGTCCCGATCGGCCTGCGGCTGTTCCTCGATTCCAGCGGACAGAATGCGGTCGGCCCGATGTTCGCGATGTCGGTCCTCTCCCTCGTGCCGGTGTTCCTGTTCTTCCTGTTCTTCCAGCGGTTGATCGTGGACGGGATCAACACGAGCGGGATCAAGGGATGACTGGTGGCCTGCTGCGGCGACGGGTCCCGGAGCCGACGGGGTCCGGGCGCGGGTGGAAGGAGCAGCTGCGTCGCGTCTCGGAGCTGTGCCTGCTCGGCATCGTGGCGGCCGTGCTCTGCCTGCCGCTGCTGACGGTCGGGGCGGTGGTCGCGGTGCTGTCGTCGGCGGTGGGGCACTGGATCGACCACGACGACCTGCCGCCGTGGCGCGACATGGGCGCCGAGCTGCTGCGGCGGCTGCTGCCCGGTGCGGCGGTCGCGGTGGCCGGGGGAGCGGCGGCCCTCGTGGTCGTCCGCCAGGTGCGCTGGCTGGCGAGCGGTGAGGTCCCCGGGGGGAGCGTGGCGCTCGTGGCGCTGCTCGTGGCCACCGGCTGCCTGCTCGCGGTGGTGCTGCTCGCGGTGCCGCTGCTCGCCGGCGGTGGCTCGTGGCGCAGCGCACTCGCGGGTGGCTGGGCGGCGTTGCTGCGGTCACCGGGGGCCGGGGCTGCGGCGCTGGGCGTCACACTGATCGCCGCGACGCTCGCCGTGCTCCTGCCCGGCGCAGTGCTCCTGCTACCGGCGCTGCTGGTGCTGGCCCTGCACGCGGTGTACCGGGCCCTCGTGCGGTGATCCTCGGGGGAGAGGCGGTGGAGTGTCGCGGCGCCCACCGCGGAGCTCCATGAACTGCCGTTCTCCACGCTCTGGTGGAAAATCGCGGTATGGCCGATGACGACCGTGTCGACCTGGTCATCGTCGATGCCTGGGATGAGCTACCCGAGCAGCTCCGCCGGGAGCTCGTCGCGCGCCGTGCAGCGTTGCCCGAATGGGGGCCCTACCAGCGCGAGGACAGACCGGGCAGGAACTGGGAGCCGCTCCGGCCGATGGTCATCCGGGAACGGGCCTACCGGGGCCTCGAGTCCCTCTCGACCCGGCTGCTGCGCCTGGCCGTGGATGCGTGCTGCCGCCGGGCTTCGACGGTGGGCGACCTGCATCGACTACTGCGCTTCCCCCATCAGATCCTGTTGATGGATCCTGATCGCCCGCTGGTTGCGGCGGAGCTCACCCGGTTCGCCCGGCCCGACATCCTGGTCGAACGGGGGAGACCGCGCTTTCTGGAGTTCAACATCAGCACCCGGCTCGGGGGCGACGGGGTGGCGGGCTGGCTCGCGGAGGCCTACGTGCGGTTGTGCCCGGAGATCGGTCTGCGACTGCCGCCCACCACGGTGGCGGCGCAATGCGCGGCGCTGACCCGGACGCCGGGAACCGAGAACGGGCACCGCAGCTCACGCCGGTTGCTCATCCCGGTTCACGCGGTGACCGACAGCACGGGTGCCCGGCACCGCCGCTACATGATCAAGCCGGGGGTCCTGGCCGCTGCGCAGCAGGTGGGCCTCGAGGTCCTCCACACCGACCTCGTCGACCTGGGCCTCGACAACGCCGGCCGGCTGCTCGCCTCCGACGTGCCGGTCGACATCGTGCTGCTCGGGTGGCGCGGTAGCGACCACATCGTCGACGACGGCGGCGGGCTGGCCGCTCTGTGTACCGCGGACCGGGCCCGGACCGTCGAACTGTTCCCTCGCCCGGAGTCGGGGCTCGTCTCGTCGAAGGCGGTGCTGTCCTGGCTCCACGAGGACTGTGATGCGGGCGTGCTCGGCGTGGCCGACCGCGCTCTGGTGCGTGCCCACGTTCCGCGGACCGTGTGCCTCGGTCTGGACGGGGATCCGGACGGGGAGCGGAGGCTGCTGCGCATCGCGGCCGATGACCGGGACCGGCTGGTCGCGAAGCCGGCCGTCGGCAGGTCCGGCAACGATGTGATCTTCGGGAGCCGGACGTCGGCGCAGAACTGGCAGACCGCTGTCGCCGATGCGGCGCGCGAGTCGCCCCTGGTTCTCCAGCGCCGCGTCGAACCCGACCGCATCACGATGCCTTTCCGCGATCGGGAGTCCGGCCGGCAGGTCACCACGCGGGTGCCGTTCGTGCTCAGCCTGTTCATGGTCGACGGTGCGGCGGCGGGCATCCTGGTGCGCCACATGGCCCCGGACCTTCCCGGTGGGGACGAGGTGATCGGTATGCGTCACGGCGCACGCCCGAACGCGGTCCTGTTCGCACCGGAGCCGCACGCAACCTGATTCGAGCGCGATCAGGACAATTACGACGGATTGGGCCGAACCAGCGGTTAATGTTGTACGAGTGGCCTGATTCTTGCGTATGCGGCAATTTCTGCGCTGTATTCCGGACATCCAGGGGAAAGATCACGCCACGAGTCTCTCCAGGCGCATCCCCCGAGCCCTGGAGAGACCTCGAGCATGTCCGAACTGTCCCGCAGAAACTTCCTCGCCGGTGCCGCGACCGTTGCCGGCGCCGCCGCCATCGGGGCCGCCCTTCCCGGTGTGAGCGCCGCCGCGACTCCCGCGGCGGCCAAACCAGGCAAGGCGCACGGCGACATCCGCGACATCAAGCACGTCGTCGTGATCATGCAGGAGAACCGCAGCTTCGACCACTACTTCGGCGCCCTCAAGGGGGTGCGGGGGTTCGGTGACCGCTCCACGATCCAGCTGCCGGGTGGCGCGTCCGTCTGGGAGCAGCCGAAGAAGCCCACGGCCGGGGCCGAGACCCAGTACCCGTGGCGGCTGAGCGGGGCGAAGTCCTGGAGCGGCGCCACCCCGCCGAGCGCCGAGCTCGGCGCGGCCAACTACGGCGGCACGAGCCACGGATGGGCCGACCAGCACGGCGCCTGGAACGGCGGCCTCATGAACGGCTGGTACGACGCCAAGGGCGGCCCGACCACCCTCGGCTACCTGGACCGCAAGGACCTTCCCTTCCACTACGCACTGGCGGACGCCTACACGGTCGGCGACGCCTATCACTGCTCCGTGCTCAGCGCGACCGGCCCGAACCGCACCTACCTGTGGGGCGGGACGATCAATGCCGACAAGAAGCACGGCAGCTTCACCGCCAACGACGGCGGCGACGAGCGCGGCAAGTCCCTGCCCTGGGAGAGCTACGCCGAGACGCTCCAGAAGGCCGGCGTCAGCTGGCGGGTGTACCAGTGCGCCGACGACTACGGCGACAACGGCCTGGAGTACTTCGCCACCTTCGCCAAGCTCGACCCCACCCAGGGGGGCACGGCCACTCCGGGCAACGTCTTCTACGACAACGGCGTGAAGAACGTCCCCGAGCCGGTGACCGGACTCGCGGGCAACGCCGACAACATCAACGCCGCGATCCGCGCCGACGTGCTCAGCGGCGCGTTGCCGCAGGTCAGCTACGTCGTCAACAACCAGTTCTTCTCCGAGCACCCGGTGACGGCCCCGAGCAACGGCGCGTACTTCCTCCGCGGCCTCCTGGAGGCCCTCAACGCCGACCCGAGTGTTCTCGACTCGACCCTGGTGATCCTCAACTACGACGAGAACGACGGCCAGTTCGACCACGTGCCCCCACCCCTGCCTGCACCGGGGGAGGCGGACGAGTTCGTCTCCGTCGGCACCACCGCCGCCCTTCCGGTCGGCCTCGGGTTCCGGGTGCCGTTGATCCTCATGTCGCCCTGGACCCGCGGAGGTTTCGTGACCTCCGAGGTCTCCGACCACACCTCGGTCATCCAGTTCATCGAGAAGTGGACGACGGCCCTCGGCACACCGGCCATCTGCCCCAACATCAGCGACTGGCGCCGCAAGGTTTGCGGTGACCTCACCGGAGCCCTCGACTTCGCCTCGCCGGTCTACGGCCTGCCCGACCTGCCGGACACGGGGGAGCTCGTCCCCGAGACGAAGTACACCCCGCTGCCGGGCGACAACACGATGCCCACCCAGGAGCAGGGGACCAAACCGGCTCGCCCGCTGCCGTACCAGCCCAACGCCAACCTCACCGGCTTCGGCGCCGGTGTGGTGAACCTGGCGTTCAGCAACGACGCCCCGTTCGTCACGAAGGCGAGCCACTTCACCGTCCACGACAACAAGGGCGGCTTCCCGGCGCTCGCGCAGTACCCGGCGAAGTTCCCGGGCCAGTACACCGTCGGCGCCAAGGAGACGGCCACCGGCACCGGCCCCGTCGGCTCATCCGGAGGCGACACCGCATACGACCTGACCATCACCGGCCCGAACCGGTTCCTGCGCCGCTTCATCGGCGACGTCGCCACTGCCGGCAAGGACCTGGTGGTGGAGGCGAGCTACTACGACGGCAAGTCGACCGCACGCCCGAAGCTGAAGCTGTGGTTGCGGAACAACGGCAACACGCCCGCGGAGTTCACCGTCACGCACAACCACTACATCTCCGACGGCCCGCAGAAGGTGAAGGTCGGCGCGCGCAGCAAGGAGGCGTGGGCGGTGAGCCCGCTGGGGGTCAGCGGCGGCTGGTACGACGTGACCGTCACGGCCGACACCGACGGCGCCTGGTCGCAGCGGTTCATCGGCCACCTGGAGACGGGCGAGGCCAGCATCACCGGCTGAGCCGGTCCGTAGCCCCGGACCGCGTCGCCGGGCTCGAAGCCCGAGTAGGTCGCGGTCCGGGGGACGGCGCCGCGAGAGCGGGCCGGCGACCGATAACTGTCATAACTTCGATTATCGGTTGTCGACTCAGGGGAGCGGTAGCCGGTTCTCGCGGCCGGCGTCGTGGTGGTCGTGGTGGTCCAACAGTCTGGACAGCAGCTCGGTCAACCGCTGTCGCTCCTCCTGCGACAGCGGAGCCAGCAGCTCGTCCTGGGATTCGGCCAGCTGCTTCTCCAGTTGCCACAGCTGCCGCTTGCCTGCGGCGGTCAGCGAGATGATGTTGCGACGCCGATCGGTGGGGTCCGAGGCGCGCTCGACCAGTTTGCGATCGGCGGCCTCGTTGATCGTCGCGACCATGTCGCTGACATGGATGCCGCTACGGCGGCCGAGCGCGGCCTGGCTGGCGGGGCCGAACTCCTCCAGTGTCGCCAGTAGCCGGTACTGGTAGCCGGTGGCCTGAAGGGAAGAGAACCCGTCGGCCACCAGGCGGTGTGCGTGACCGGCGGCCCGGGTGAGCAGCCAGCTGGGCAGGCTCTTCCAGCTGGCGGGCGTCTCCTCGGATGGGTTCTCCATGTGGTGAGTCTAACGAGTCGTTGGGTGCACCAATGACTGTGTTATCGTTCGTGGCACCAACGTTAGTGACTCAAACGTTTGGGGCCTGAACGAATCTCCCTGGAGCCGAGACCATGATCGAGCCATTCCACATCGACATCCCCCAGGCCGACCTCGACGACCTGACCGACCGGCTCTCCCGCACCCGTTGGCCCAACGAGGTCGCCGACGCCGGGTGGGACTACGGCTTCCCGCTGGCGCGGCTCAAGGAACTGGCCGAGTACTGGCGCACCGGCTACGACTGGCGCGAGCACGAGGCAATGCTCAACGAGCTGCCGCACTTCACCACCGAGATCGAGGGCCAGAACATCCACTTCGTCCACGTCCGGTCTGCGGAACCGGACGCGCTCGCGCTGATCCTCACCCACGGCTGGCCCGGTTCGTTCCTGGAGTTCCTCGACGTGATCGAGCCACTGTCGCGCGACTTCCACCTGGTGATTCCGTCCATCCCGGGTTACGGCTTCTCCGGGCCAACCGACGAGCGCGGCTGGGACATCGTCCGGGTCGCGCGGGCCTGGGCCGAGCTCATGCGCCGCCTCGGGTACGAGCGCTACGGCGCGCAGGGCGGCGACTTCGGCTCGGGCATCTCGCTGGCGCTCGGCGCGATGGCACCCGAGCAGGTCGTCGGGGTGCACGTCAACTACCTGCCGACCCGGCCGGTCCCGGAGGCCGACATCGAACTGTCCGAAACGGATGAAGCCCGGTTGGACAAGATCCGGCAGCTGATGGCGAATCGTCCGCCGTACCAGGCTCTGCAGGCCCTCACCCCGCAGACCATCGGCTACGCGTTGACCGACTCGCCGGTGGGCCAGCTGGCCTGGATCGCCGAGCGCTTCGCACAGTGGACGGACCCACGCTCGCCGATCAGCGACGAGCGGATGCTCACCGACATCTCGCTGTACTGGCTGACCGCCACCGCGGCCTCCTCCGCGCGGCTGCACCACGCCGCTCCGCGGCGGGTCGAGCCGTGCCCGGTGCCGGTTGGCGTGGCGGTGTTCGCCCACGACATCACACAGTCGGTACGACCGCTGGCCGAGCGGCTGTACGACATCAGGCACTGGTCGGAGTTCGAGCGCGGCGGCCACTTCGCCGCGATGGAGGTGCCGGAGCTGCTTGCCGAGGACGTCCGGGACTTCTTCCTCACCCGTCTCGCGTACGACGACCGGGTCGCCACCGGCTGAGAGACACGGCCGGCCGCGAACCGGAGAGCTCGGCAACCCCGCACCGGACCATGTCGGCTGCGGGGATCCGGGACTCAGCGGCCCCGGCCGGTGCGCTCCTGCAGTTCGTCGATCCGCTTCGAGGCATCTGCCTTGGACAGATCGTCGGGCGGCGCCTGCTCGCCGGCTTCCTGCGCGAGCGTCTGCAGGTAGGACTTCTGGGCGCCCGTCATCGGCTCGTCACCCGTGGTCCAGTCGTCCGGGTCCTTCGCTGCGGTGGGGTCCGCCGCCGTGTTGTTGTCAACCATGGATCGAACATATCTTCGAACCCCGACACTCGCCAGCGGAGGCTCGACGGGTGGTCCACACCCTCCGACCGGGTGTCGCACCGATGCCGCGCAGCTCAGGTGCGTGCACTCCCCCACGTCTCACGGCACTCTGAGCACGTGCCCCGTGGCGAGCGTGACGGCGTGCCCGACTCCGCGCGGGTCGCCGCCTCGCTGCGCGCCATCCTGGCCGCCGTCGACGCCGGAGAGGTGGCGGCCGACGACGCCCAGCGGGCCCACCTCGCCGGCGCGGCCGAGGTCCTGGAGGCACTGGCCACTCCCCCGGCCCCCGATCGGCCCCCCAGGGATTTACGTTAAAGGCCCATATCTCGTAAAGTCTGGGGCGTGACCAGTCCCCGCCGCACCCGCCGCGCGCGCTCCGTCCACGACCCCCGGGTGATCGCATACCAGCGGGTGAGCACGGAGCAGCAGGCCGAGTCCGGCGGCGGCCTCGACGCGCAGCACAGGGCGATCGAGGCCGAGATCGCCCGCCGTGGCTGGACCAGGGTGGAGTGGGTCGTCGACCCTGCCTGGTCGGGCAAGGACCTCGACCGGCCCGAGCTGGACGCCGCGCTCGCCCGGCTCGCCGCCGGCGACGCCGACGTGCTGATCGCGTCCAAGCTCGATCGGATCTCCCGATCGGTGCACGACTTCTCCGGGTTGCTCGACCGCGCCTCCCGGCAGGGCTGGCAGCTCGTGTGTCTCGACGTCGACGTGGACACCTCCACCCCGTCGGGTGAGCTGGTGGCGCACATGGTCGCCAGCACGGCGCAGTACGAACGCCGCGTGATCTCGCAGCGGACGAAGGATGCGCTTGCGGCGAAGCGCGCCGCCGGGGTGCGGCTCGGACGCCCGGCGGTGGTGCCGGAGCGTGTGGTCCGCCGCGTGCTCGGCGAGCGGGCCGCGGGGTCGACGCTCCGTGCGATCGCGGAGGGCCTGACCGCCGACGGGGAGCCGACCGCCCGTGGCGGGGCGGTGTGGTCGACCAGCAGTGTGCAGGCGGTGCTCGGCGGGCAGGACGGCATGCGGCTGCGCTGGGTCACGGCCCGCGAGGTGCGGCTCGGCGTGGTGCACGCCCTCGACATGGTGACGAACACGCCGGCGCATCCGATCGAGTCGGAGTGGGCGCCCCAGCCCGGCACGACGTGGCGGGAGCTGGTGCCGGACGGGCGGTGCGAGCGCTGCGAGCAGCTCGTCCGGGGTGCATCGGGCGAGTAGGTCGCCGCCCCGGCCCGGCTCCCGCGGGAGCCGGGCCGGGAACGCGTCACTCGACGAAGATGTCCACCGAGGGGCGCATCTCGGCGCAGACCCGCAGCACGTCGTGGATGACGTGCCCTTCGAACGCCTCGAACGGCTTGGTGTCCACGGCCTGCTGGTCGCTGTCCACCGCGGGGTAGGCCTGCTGGGTGAGCAGGTAGTCGAACCGCGGCGCCCACTTGCGGGCTCCCAGGCGAGCGGTGGTGGAGCAGTTGTCCACCATGTACGCCACGCCGCGGGCGTGCATGTACGGGTTGAGAGAGTCGACGGCCTCGATCACCGACTCGTTGGCGATCTCCGAGTAGGGGTGGCCGCGCTCGAGCAGGACGTCGACCTGGCCCATCATCACGCCGCAGAAGACGCCGGCGGTGAAGGGGTCCAGCGGGATCTCGTTCTCGACTCGGTCGGCCCGCACCTTCTGGCCCACCTGCCACATGTCGGCCTGGTCGATCTTGCCCATCGGGAACCGGGAGAGCCGCTGCCCGGCGAGCACCACGCTGTTGATCTCGTTGCCCGAGAGGACCTCGTCGTAGATCTCGTGGGTCAGCTCGAACCCGACGGGGTAGGCCGCCGAGTACGCCTCGGCGAACACCGCCCTGCCGTCGCGGTCCAGCCGCCGGTACAGCCCGTCGAGGCCGTCCTTGGAGATGATCTTCGAGATCGGGCCGGTGACCGACTCCGTGGAGTGCCGGAACGCGTTCTCGTCGGTCATGCCGTGGTCGCGGTAGCGGCGGTAGAGGCTCTCGACGATCCCGTGCACCCCGGCCAGCAGCATGGCGCGCTCGCCGGAGAGGTCGGACAGGTACTCCGATCGCAGGGTGGTCTGGAACGTGTAGGGGGCGCCGAGCGCGACCGACCAGCCCAGCGCGCGGTCGGTGGCGTGCCCGGTGACGTCCTGCTGCACCGCGAAGCTGGCGTTGATCCCGGCTCCGTTGACCTCGACGCCCTGCACGTAGAGGGCGCGCACCGAGGCGCCCATGCCCTTCGGGCAGACGGCGATGATGTCGACCTCGGCGGGGAACTGCTTGCCCTCGGCCGTGAGGTGACCGAGCAGGAAGCCGTGGGAGAACCCGAGGGTGGTGCCCGGCCGCACCGCCGCGAAGATCTGCTCGTACAGCTCGGCCTGGGCGGCGTCGGAGATCAGCAGGATGACCATGTCCGAGCCGCTGATGACCTCGAACATCTCACCGAGGGTGCCGTCCTCCTCGCTGAAGCCGGCCGCCCGTGCCTGGTCGAAGGATCCCGACCCGGCGCGCAGGCCCACCGTGACCTTCACGGCCCCGTTCAGCGAGTCGCGCAGGTTCTGCGCCTGCGCCGAACCTTGAGGGCCCCAGCCGATGACGCCGATCTGGTTCACCCCGGCGAACGCTTGGGGAAGCCTGTCGAAAAGGTGACGTCCACCACGGACGATCGCCTCCTGGCGGCCGCCGAGGGAGATGTACTCCTTGTCGAAAACGGTGGTCTCGAAATCGAGAATCTGGTCCGGCATGGCCCTCTCTCATCAGATCATTTGCCCGGTTCGCGCTCGGCCCGATGGCACAGTCGACGACCCCGCGGTACAGGTGAACGGTTTCATTATGCCGAGCCCGACAGAGTCGTTGTGATCGGCATCAAAGACGTCGGGTCCGGATTGTCGAAAATGTGCGCACTGGCCCCGCTGCCAATTCCCGAGGGCTCGACCCGGCAGAGGGGGCGGCTGGGGCCGGCAGCGGTGGTTCGAAACATGGGACGTTAGGATGGCTTGATGGGCTTGTCCGCCGTGCGTACCGGAAGGCTGTGCGATGAGGTCGTCGCACAGTTCGAAGAGCTGATCGAGAGCGGTGAGTGGCCACTCGGGTCGAAGATCCCGCCCGAGCCGGAACTGGTCGCGGCACTGGGAGTCGGCCGCAACACGGTGCGGGAGGCCGTCCGGGCCCTCGAGCACACCGGACTCTTGGAACCCCGGCGGGGTGACGGCACCTATGTCCGCGCCACGAGCGGCCTGCGTGCCGCCATCGTGCGCCGGGCCCGGCGCTCCACGGTGCTCGACGTGCTCGCGGTCAGAATGAGCCTGGAGAGGGACGCCGCCGCCACGGCCGCCGTCCGGCGTACCGACGCGGACATCACCGCCATCCGCACCGCCGCGGCAGCCCGCCGGGCCTCGTGCGACGGTGGTGACCGGGCCGCGTTCGTCGCCGCGGACCTCGCCTTCCACCACGCGGTGATCGCCGCGACCGGAAACCCCGTGCTCATCGACCTCTACACCGGGCTGACCGACGCACTGCAGCACACGGTGGCCACGGTCGACGAGCTCGATGACGACCCGGCGGCCTTCCCCGGCCACGACGAGCTCGCGGCGGCGGTCATCGCGGGCGACCCGGTCGCGGCGCGCACGGCAGCGGAGAGCTACCTCGACGCCGCACGCCGCCTCGTCGAGGGAAGCCGGTGAGCGCCGACGTCACCGCCACGGCAGCCGACGTCGGCCGCTCGTCGCGCCTGCCCGCGTGGTGGATCGGCCTCACGATCGTGCTGGTCGCGGCCAACCTGCGGCCCGCGGTCGTCGGCGTCGCGCCCGTACTGGCCCAGATCACGGCGAGCGAGGGTCTCTCCGGTACGGCTGCCGGGGTACTGACCGCGTTGCCGGTGCTCTGCTTCGGCCTGCTCGCGCCGGCCGCTCCCCGCCTGGCCCGGCGGTTCGGCATCGAGCGCACGGTGCTCGGTGCGCTGGTGCTGCTCTGTGTCAGCTTCGCGGTCCGGTCCGCGGGTTCGGTCGTCCTGCTCTTCGTCGGCACCCTGCTGGCCGGGTCCGCCATCGCCATCGGGAACGTGCTGCTCCCGGCCCTGATCAAGCGGGACTTCTCCCACCGCACCGGCGTCATGACGGGGCTGTACACGATGGCGATCTCCGCGGGTGGCGCGCTCGCCGCGGGCATCACCGTTCCGGTGGCCACCGCGGCAGGTCTCGACTGGCGTGGGGCACTCGCCATCTGGGGACTGTTCGCGCTGCTCGCGCTGGTGTTCTGGCTACCCCGGGTACGGGGTGGCAACGGCATCGGCCGAACCGGCGGCGTGCGGATCACCGGGCTCTGGCGCGACGCGGTCGCCTGGCAGGTCACCGCGTTCATGGGGCTCCAGTCGCTCGGTTACTACGCCGTGTCGGCGTGGATTCCCGCCGTGTTCGCCGGCCGCGGGTTCGATCCGGAGGCAGCGGGGTGGCTGCTGTCGCTGGGGAGCTTCGTCGGGATCGCCGGCTCGATGGCGGCGCCGATGCTGGCCACCCGGTTCCGGAGCCAGCGGCTGGTCGCCGCCGGCCTGACGGCGGTCTCGGCGCTCGGCCTGCTCGGGGTGATCGCGGTGCCCGGGGCCGAGGTCGTCTCGATGGCGCTGCTCGGGTTCGGGCAGGGCGCGGCGATCGGGCTCGCACTGACGCTGGTGGCGCTGCGCTCCCCCGACGCCCCGCACGCCTCGCAGCTGTCCGGGATGGCGCAGAGCGTCGGATACGTCGTGGCCGCGATGGGACCGTTCCTGGTGGGAGCGGTGCACGACGCCACGGGGTCGTGGACGGTTCCCCTCCTGTTGCTGCTCGTCCTGTTCGTGCCGCAGGGCATCGCCGGCGTGCTGGCCGGCCGCGAGCGGTGGGTGGGGTCGGCGACCGCTCCCTGATCGATACCGGGCGATTCGACCCGTGGCGCGGTTGTTTTGTCGGTATCGACCCCTACTCTGCCGGGCGGGTGTGGTTGTGCGCCCGAGGAGAGGGGACCCGATGACCGATCTCGCCACCGCCGATGCCGTCCCGCCCACCACGTGGGAGCAGCATCGGGTCGAGCTCACGGCGTACTGCTACCGGATGCTCGGGTCGTCGGCCGACGCCGAGGACGCCGTCCAGGACACGATGGTGCGGGCGTGGCGCTCGTTCGACCGCTTCGAGGGCCGTTCCTCGGTGCGCTCGTGGCTGTACAAGATCGCCACCAACGTCTGCCTCACGATGCTCGACGGTCGCAAGCGGCGGGCCCGGCCGATGGACTTCGGGCCTGCGGGGTCGGCCGAAGCGCCGGTCAAGGAGCCGACCAACGAGATCTCCTGGCTCGAGCCCATCCCGGACGCCCGGGTCCTGCCCACCGAGGCCGACCCGGCGGAGCTGGCGGTGTCCCGGGAGTCGGTCCGGCTCGCGTTCGTCGCCGCGCTGCAGCACCTGCCGGCGCGCCAGCGCGCGGTGCTGATCCTGCGCGAGGTGCTGCAGTGGAAGGCGTCCGAGGTCGCCGAGCTGCTCGGCACCACCGTCGCCTCGGTCAACAGCGCGCTCCAGCGGGCCAGGGCCACCTTGGCCGAGCACAACCTCGACCGGTCCGCGGCCGTCGACGAGATGGACGACGACCATCGCGCGCTGCTGTCGCGCTATGCCGAGGCGTTCGAGCGGTACGACATCAGCGCCCTGGTCTCGCTGCTGCACGAGGACGCCATCCTCAACATGCCCCCCTACAACCTGTGGTTGCAGGGCCCCGAGGAGATCAGCACGTGGTTCACCGGGCACGGCGCCGGCTGCGCCGGTTCCCGGCTGGTGCCGCTCGCGGCCAACGGACAGCCCGCCTTCGGCCAGTACCGGCGCGATCCCGATGAGGACGGCTACTACGCGTGGGCCGTGCAGGTACTGGAGTTCCTCCAGGGCCGGATCAGCGGTTACAGCTCGTTCCTCGACGTGGAGACGCTGTTCCCGATGTTCGGGCTCCCGCTGCGGCTCGACGCGGCAGGCGAGCCGGTGCCGGCCGCGTCCCCAGCGGCGGAGCCTCCGGCCCCGGTCAGCGTTCCGCCGAGCGGGCCCACAGGTTGATGCCCGCATCCACGGCGTGCTGATCGATGCGGTCGAGCTCGTCGGTGCTGAACTCGAGGTTGTCCAGCGCCCCGAGGTTGTCGTCGAGCTGATGCACGCTGCTGGCCCCCACCAGCACCGACGTCACCCGGGAGTCGCGCAGCGCCCAGGCCAGCGCCATCTGCGCGAGCGACTGGTTGCGGGCCGCCGCCATCTCGTTGAGCGCCCGGATGTGGGTGATGGTCTTGTCGGTGAGCAGGTCGGGCGAGAGCGACTTGCCCTGCGTGGCGCGTGAGCCGGCCGGCACCCCGTCGAGGTACTTGCTGGTGAGCATGCCCTGCGCGAGCGGGGAGAACGCGATGCACCCCACGCCCGTCTCCTCCAGCGCGTCGAGCAGGTCCTCCTCGATCCAGCGGTTGAGCATCGAGTACGAGGGCTGGTGGATCAGCAGCGGTGTGCCGAGCCCCCGCAGGATCCTGGCGGCCTCGCGGGTGCGGTCACCGCTGTAGGACGAGATGCCGGCGTAGAGCGCCTTGCCGGAGCGCACCGCGGTGTCGAGCGCCCCCATCGTCTCCTCGAGCGGCGTGGTGGGGTCGAAGCGGTGGCTGTAGAAGATGTCGACGTAGTCCACGCCCATCCGGGCCAGCGACTGGTCGAGGCTCGCCAGCAGGTACTTCCGCGACCCGCCGCCCTGGCCGTACGGGCCGGGCCACATGTCGTAGCCGGCCTTGGTGGAGAGGATCAGCTCGTCGCGGTACGGGCGGAAGTCCTGCGCGAAGATCGTGCCGAAGTTGCTCTCCGCGCTGCCGTAGGGCGGGCCGTAGTTGTTGGCCAGGTCGAAGTGCGTGATTCCGCGGTCGAACGCGTGGCGCAGGATGGCGCGCTGCGTCTCGAGCGGCTTGTCGTCGCCGAAGTTGTGCCAGAGCCCGAGCGAGACCGTGGGGAGATCCAGGCCGCTGCGCCCGCAGCGTCGAAAGGTGCCGCTGTTCGGCTGGAAGGACTCGTAGCGGTCGGCTGCGGCAAGGTAGGTCACGCTCCCATCCTGCCCGGTCGGGTCGGGCCGCCACGGAGCGGCCGCGGGTGCCCGCCTGCTCCCCGACCGGCGCTTTCTTGAGCAAACGATCCAGATTGGTTTAGGGTGCGTCCATGGCACGGACCCGGGAGTTCGACACCGAGGCGGCGGTGAGCCGGGCGATGGAGCTGTTCTGGACGCGCGGGTACGAGGCGACCTCGGTGCGCGACCTGGCCGGGCACCTCGGGATCGGGCAGGGGTCCCTGTACGCGGCGTTCGGAGACAAGGACGGTCTCTACCGCGCGGCGCTGGAGCGTTACCGCGCCACCCTCGCGGCGGAGGCCCTGCGGAGCCTCGACGAGGGGGGCGATGCGCGGTCGGCGGTCCGCTCGATGCTGGTCGGGCGGGTCCGCATCGCGGTCGAACAGGGCGGGCGGGGCTGCCTGGCGGCCAACGCGGCCTGCGAACGCCTGCCGGAGGACCAGGCGACCCGGCGCACCGTGCGTGACATGCAGGACGCGAGCCGGGACGCGCTCGCCGGCGTGCTGCGCGGGGCGGCGGAGCGGGGCGAGATCTCGACCCGCCACGACCCCCACACGCTGGCCGCCTTCCTGGTCACCTTCCTCAACGGGCTGCTCGTCTCCGCGAAGATCACGCCGGACGCCGGAGCGCTCGAACCCCTCGTGGAGGTCGCCCTGGCCGCCCTCGACTGACTGCGCACGCCCTCAATCTGTAGCAGATGATCCAGAAAGTTGGAACGAAATGATCGCCGACCATCAGGGAGACCCCCTCCGCACGGGCCGTGCCACCGTCAACGGAACGAGCCTCCATTACCGCACCGGCGGCTCCGGCCCGGCGGTGGTGCTGCTGCACGGGGTGCCCAAGACCAGCTACCACTGGCGGCACCTCGTCCCGAGACTGACGGCGCAGCACACGGTGGTCGTGCCCGACCTTCGTGGTCTGGGCGACTCCGCCCGTCCCGCGGACGGATACGACTCCGCGACCATGAGCGAGGACGTCGCCGCGCTGATGGCCCACCTCGGGCACGGGTCCTACAGCGTGATCGGCGAGGACTGGGGAGCGGTGGTCGGTTACCAGCTCGCCGCCCGGCACCGTGGCGAGGTCACCGCACTCGTGTTCGCCGAGGCGTTCCTCCCCGGATTCGGTTTCGAGGAGCGCGCCGCACTCACGCCGGAGAACGTCTCCACGGGAATGCACTTGTGGCACCTGGGTTTCTACTTCCAGCCCGACGTTCCCGAGATGCTGATCGCCGGGCACGAACGGGAGCTCATCACCTACATGCTGAAGAACGAACGCAGCTACCCCGACACCGCCACCCCCGAAGCCGTCGACGAGTACGTGCGCTGCTACTCCATGCCGGGCGGCATCCGCGCGATGCTGGCGATCTACCGTGCCATGCTCGTCGACGCCGAACAGAACCGGCAGGCAGCCCGGCAGAAGCTGGACATCCCGGTGCTGGCACTCGGCGGGTCGGCGTTCATCGGGGATCGGAACGAAGCCCAGATGCTGGACGTGGCGCACGACGTCACCGGTCACGTCTTCGACGCCGGCCACGACCTCGCCGAGGAGGTACCGGACGAGATGGCCGCGGTGGTGGTGCCGTTCCTGGCCGAGGTCCTGTAGCTCAGGCGGAAAGCTCAGGCGAAGGCCGAGACGAGCGCGCCGAGGCAGTCCTGGCCACCGCTGCGGGCGACGAGCAGGTGACCGGGAACCTCCACCGGCGGGTCCAGGGGCCGGACCACCACACCGGGGGTGACGTCCCCGGCGCACCCGAGGACCACCGTTGCGGCGCGGTCGCCCAGTCCGATCTCGACCACCGCGTCCCCGCCGAACAGCCCGGGCGGGGTCATCGCCAGGTAGGCGAGGTGCCAGCCGTCCGGGGCGGGCCACGAGACGAGCGAGGACGCCTCCACCTCCGCGGGGCCGAGGTCCTGCGGCACGCCGGTGTCGAGGTCCAGCAGGTGCAGTGCGGGTTCGAGCAGGCCCGGGTCCGGATCAGGCGTCGGCCAGGTGAGGAGAGCCAGCGGCCCTCCGCCGGGCCGCTGCACGACCTCGACCACGTGCCGGGCCTGGAGGGCGTGCGGAGTCGTGATCTCCCGGGTCCGCAGGTCCAGCAGCCGTAGGCGGGACCGGCGGACCCGCTCCCCCCACACCCGGGCATCGTCGCGGTCCCTCGCCCGGCGCTCGTCCTGCGCCGTCGGTTCGTCCGCTGCGACCAGAGCGACCAGGTCGGGGTCGGCCAGCGGGAGATGACCGCGGATCCCGCCCGTCCAGGTGGTGAGGGCTTCGGCGGCGCCACCGGTGGGCCGGATCCGGTGCAGCTGCGCGGTGCCACGCTCCGGCAGGTCCGACAGGAAGTAGATCGTCCCCGAGTCCGGTGCCCACCGCGGAGCCGAGTTCTCGGCCGGGCCCGTGGTGAGCCTCCGCGGCGGCTCGCTCCCGTCGGCGGCGGCGATCCACAGTGCACTGTCCGGCAGCTCGCCGCTCTGCCCGACCGGGGCGACCACGAAGACGACCCACCGGCCGTCCGGGGACAGCCTCGGGGTGGACGGCACGCTGCTGTCCACCACGAGCTCCGCACTCAGCTGCGCTACGTCGTCCACCTTGCTCCCTCGATCGCCGGCATCTTGCGCGCTCAGCCGCGGGCGTAGCGGCCGGGCGTGGTCCCGACGAGGCGGGTGAAGTGCCGGTGCAGGTGCGCCTGGTCGTGGAACCCCACGGCGACCGCGACGTCGGCGGGGGGCTCGCCGTCGAGCAGGCGGCGGCGAGCGGCCTCGACCCGGCGGCCGGTCAGGTACCGGTGGGGCGGCAGCCCGAACGCGCTGGTGAAGCAGCGCACCAGATGGGATGGGTGCGCGTGCAGCAGTGCGGCCGCGTCGCGCAGTGCGAGCCCGGGGACGGTGCGGGCGTCGAGCAGGTCCCGCAGGTTCGCGGCGAGCCGGTCGGGGGCGGGTTCGACGGCCGGGGCCCGCAGGTGCCGGCGGATCCGGTCGGCGATCAGCGCGAGCCTGCTCTCGGCCTCGAGCGCGGCGCCCCGGGCGTCCAGTGCCCGGTGCAGCTGGTCCACCCGGGTGCGGAGCAGATCGTCGTCGAAGCTCGGTGCGTCGACCGAAGCGCTGGTCAGGGACTCGTCGAGCACCTCGGTGTCGACGTAGAGCACGCGCTTGCGAAACCCGTGGTCGGTGGCCGAGCGCCCGGTGTGGGCCACGTGCGGCGGGAGCAGCGTGACCGCAGGGCGCAGGGCGCCGTGCTCGTGGCGGTCCAGGTCGTAGCGGATCGCGCCCTCGTCGACGACGAGCAGCGTCCACGTGTCGTGGGCGTGCTCGGGGTAGGCGTGGTCGGTGAACTCCGCGTGGAAGACCTCGACGATGCCGGGCACCGGTGGGGCCCAGGCCCGTACCGCAGGCATGTGAACAACGTACAAGAACGGCAGGGCCTGCCCGGGCCACGCTCGGCGGGTGCGCTTCGACACCAAGATCGCCGTGCTGCTCCGGGACGACCTGGAGATGTGGCAGCGGCTGAACGTCACCGCCTTCCTGGCCAGCGGGATCGCGGCCAACCCCGAGCTGCTGGGCGAGCCGTACGCCGACGCGGACGGCACGCCCTACCTGCCGATGTTCCGCCAGCCGGTGCTCGTGCTGGCCGGCGACGCGGAGGTGCTCGCCGCCGCCCACGAGCGCGCGGTGCGCCGCGGGATGCCGGCGGCGGTGTTCACCGAGGAGCTGTTCTCGACCGGGCACGACGAGGCCAACCGCGCCGCGGTCCGGGCCGTGGCCCGCGACGACCTGAAGCTGGTGGGCCTCGCCGTGCACGGGCCCCGCAACGCGGTGGACAAGGTCCTCCGGGGCGCCACGATGCACCCCTGACGGACTCCTGTCAGGCTGTGATCACGGCCGGGTGATCGTCTGCACGAACAGCTGCGGGTCGGGTGGCGTCACCGAGCAGCCCTGGCCCTCCCGGGGGACGAAGATCGAGGCGGTGTCACCGGGCGGATAGACCCGCAGGCCCCGCACCGGTGTCGGCCGGCACGCCGCCTCGTCGAAGTTCAGCACGTTCACCAGCCGCAGCTGCGCCACGGCGGTGCCACGTGGGGCGATGGGCACCTCGGGTCCGCGGTCGCCCGACATCTCCGCGGCCGGACCGACCTGGTGGCCGTCGTCGCCTGCCACGTAGGAGACCCCCGGGAAGCCGCGCAGCTCGCAGGTCCGCGACCCGGTGTTGGTGAACACCAGTGGCTGCATCACCGATCCGGCACCCGCGTCGCCCTGGCCCAGCGAGACCGACAGCTCTGCGGTGGTGCACCGCTGCGGTCCCGTGCTGCCTCCGCTTCCCGTCGGCTGCGCGCCGCCGGTGGGCTGCACCCCGGCCGGCTGCGCGCTGGTGGTGGGGGCTTCCGTGGGCACGGGCGGGATGGCCGACGCCGACGCCGACGCGGGTGGTGGTGCGGCGCCCCCGGAACAGCCCGCCACCGCCGCGAGTGCGACGAAGCCGGCAACGGCCCACCGCATCTGTCGTGTCCTCTTACCGTCACTCGTCAGTGCGCGCACTGCTCCACCGTTCTCCTCGCGGGCGCCCACCCTTCGGCGCCACGACACTGTGTGTCAGACAATCATCCAATCGGGCGAGCGCCGAGGATGTCCTACCCTGGCGCCGGTTCGTGACGAGAGGTGGCGGATGTCGGCGACGCGACTGCTGGTGCTCGGGATCGTGCGGGGGTACGGCCGGGCGCACGGCTACCGCGTGGGCAACGACCTGCTGTCCTGGGGCGCCGACGAGTGGGCGAACGTCAAGTGGGGCTCGATCTACCACGCGCTGAAGTCACTCACCCAGGGTGGTTTCCTGCTCGACCACAACGACATCCCCGGTCGCACCGACTACGAGCTCACCGAGCGCGGCGAGGCCGAGTTCATGCGGCTGCTGCGCGACGCCGTGCGCCATCCCCAGCCTCGCCCCGACTTCCTGGGGGCCGCGCTCGCCATGCTGCCCTCACTCCCCCGCGCCGAGGCGATCCGGTTGCTGCGCGAGCGCCTGACGACGCTGGAGGAAGCGCGGGACAAGGCGCTGGCCCAGGTGGACGCGCTCGTCGACCCCCCGCACGTCCGCGAGATGTTCGGGCTGTGGGAGCACAACGCCGCGAGCAGCGCGGACTGGACGCGCGGGCTCATCGAACGCCTCGAGGCCGGCGCGTACCCGATGGCCGGGGAACCCGGCTCCCCCGGCAGGCCGGGCAGCTGGCCCGACCTGCTCTTCCCGCCGTACCCGCCGCGCGAGTGAGTACGGACGTCCGGGCTAGCCGTCGTCGGGGTCGCGGAAGGCCCGCCGGCTGTGCCCGAGCAGCTCGCGCAGGGCGGGGCCGTGCGAGCGCCGCCAGACCAGGGCGAGCACGGCGGGGATGTCGGCGTCGTCGATGGTGACGGTGGTGAGCCGGTCGCGGTAGCGGGCGGCCATCGAGGTGCTGAGGACGGCGACGGCGAGCCCGCGGCCTGCGAGGTCGGCGATGGCATCCGCGGCGCCGGCCTGCAGCGTGATCACGGGTCGGAGGTGCTGCGCCGCGCAGGCCTGGTCGAGCACTGTGCGCAGGCCGGTGCCGGGTGGCATGCAGACGATCGGGTGGGCGACCAGGTCGCGCAGACCCACCCGCCCGCGTTCCGCGAGGGGATGTCCGGCCGGGACCGCCGCGACGAGGGGCTCGCTGATGATCGTCAGCGCCTCCAGCCCGTCGGGGGTGGTGGCGGCGGTGCCGATGAGAGCCAGGTCGAGGGTGCCGGTGCGCACGCCCTCGACGAGCCGGTCGGAGTTGTCCTCCAGCAGTGAGATCTCCACGCCGGGATGCGCCCGGTGGAACGTGGCGAGCGCGTCGAAGAGCGGGGTGACGGTGCAGCCGATGACCATTCCGACGGTGAGCCGGCCCCGGATCAGCTCGGCCACCTCGCCCACCGCCTCGCCGACCGCGCCTGCGGCGGCGAGAGCGGCGCGGGCGTGCTCGAGCGCGGCCTTCCCCGCGACGGTCAGGGTGGCGTTGCGGGCCGACCGGTCGAACAGCTCCGCGCCGAGCTCGCGTTCCAGCCGGCGGATCTGGGCGCTGACGCCGGACTGGCTGATGTGCACCCGCTCGGCCGCCCGCGTGAAGTTCTGCTCCTCCGCGACCGCGACGAAGTACTCCAGCTGCCGCAGTTCCATGACTGCAGATACTAGTTCCGAGCAGAACCAGCTGTTGGACTTCTGATCCGGACCTGACCACGCTCGGAGGTGCCCCACCTAGCAGCTCAGGAGGACGTCATGACGGAGTACGAGAAGGCCATGCGGCCCGAGGACATCACCCGCTTGTTCGTGGAGCGCTCCAACGCCGGGGACGCGGCCGGAGTGGCCGCTCTCTACGAGGAGGACGCCGTGCTGGCCTACCCGCCGGGGAGCCGGACGGTGGGCCGCGAGGCGATCCGCGAACTGTGGGCGACGGTGCTGGCGAACCGCCCGCGCTTCGAGCGCGAGGAACCGCTGCCGACGCTGCTCAGCGGCGACATCGCCCTGACCTCCACGCCACCGAAGGACGGTGCAGGCGCACGCGCGCAGGTGGTCCGGCGCCAGCCGGACGGAAGCTGGCTACGGCTGCTCGACCAGCCCGAGTTCGTCCCCCCGGGCCGCTGAACCAGCTGCGCTCGCGGTAGCACCCGCCCGTTTTGCGGCGATTCAAGTTTGCACACCGCGCGGCCGTCGTGCACACTCGGCGCCCCCGCAGGCTCAAGTTTGAATAACGGGAGGGACATGACCCCCGCCGTCACCGCCGAGGCGATCCGCAAGCGCTACCCCGGCTCCGGCGCCCTCGCACTCGACGGGTTCGACCTCTCCGTGCCGCCCGGCACGGTGCACGGACTGCTCGGCCCCAACGGGGCGGGCAAGACCACCGCCATCCGCATCCTCACCACGCTGCTGCGCGCCGACAGCGGCCGCGCCACCATCGCCGGGTTCGACGTCGGGACGCAGGCGGCGCACGTGCGGCGGCAGATCGGGCTCGTAGGCCAGTACGCCGCCGTCGACGAGATCCTCGACGGCAGGCGCAACCTCGTGATGTTCGGCAGGCTGTTCCACCTCTCCCCCGCGGGCGCCCGCAGCCGCGCCGATGAGCTGCTGGAGCGGTTCGGGCTGACCGGGGCGGCGGGCCGTTCCGTCGGGCGCTACTCCGGCGGGATGCGGCGGCGCCTCGACCTCGCGGTGAGCATGATCCTCGCGCCCGCCGTGCTGTTCCTCGACGAGCCGACCACCGGCCTCGATCCGCGTGGCCGGGCGGAGGTGTGGGACGCCGTGCGGGCGCTCGTCGCCGGCGGCACGACCGTGCTCCTGACGACCCAGTACCTCGACGAGGCCGACCAGCTGGCGGACCGGATCTCGGTGCTCGCGCACATGGGCGAGGTGGGCGGCCGGGTGATCGCCGAGGGCACACCGGACGAGCTGCGGTCACGGGTCGGCGGCGACCGGATCGACCTGGTCGTGCACCATCCCGCCGACCTGCCGGCCGCGGCGGGGCTGGTCAGGCGGGTCACCGGCAGCGAACCCGAGGTGGACGCCGCCACCCGGCGCGTCGCCGCACCCGTCGGGGACCGCATGGCGGCGCTCGCGGCGATGGTGCACGGGCTGCGGGAGGAGGGCATCGACGCCGAGGACCTCACGGTCCGCCGCCCGACCCTCGACGAGGTGTTCCTGCAGCTCACGGGCGCACCGACGGTGGAGGTGGCGGCGTGAGCGCGCCGGCGGACGTCGGGCACGTCCGCGCCGGCGTGCTGCCCGCGGAGGGCTCCCGGCTGCGCTGGGCGCTGACCGACGCCGCCACCCTCACCGGCCGCTATCTCGCGCACCTGCGCCACCAGCCCGCAGAGCTGGCGGGCGCGATCGGGTTCCCGATCCTGCTCGTGCTGATGTTCGCGTTCCTCCTCGGCGGGATGATGGCCGTGCCGGGTGGCGGCGACTACCGGCAGGCCCTGCTGCCCGGCCTGTTCACGATGACCATGCTGTTCGGGCTCTCGGCCACGATGGTCGCCGTCGTCACCGACGCGCAGCGCGGGATCACCGACCGGTTCCGCTCGATGCCCATGGCGCCGTCGGCGGTGCTGGTCGGGCGGGCGGCGGCCGACATGGTGACCTCGGCGATCACGCTCGGCGCGCTGCTCCTGGTGGGGCTCGCGGTCGGCTGGCGACCCTCCGGGGGCCCGGCGGCGTTCGTGGCAGCGGTCGGGCTGCTCCTGCTGCTGCGGTTCGCGCTGCTCTGGGTGGGCATCTACCTGGGCCTCCTGGTGCGCAGCCCGGGCGCGGTGACCGCCGTGCAGACGCTCGAGTTCCCGTTCGGGTTCCTGTCCGGGCTGTTCGTCGCCCCGGCGACGATGCCGCTCGTGGTCGGGGCGGTCGCGGAGTGGAACCCGCTGTCGTCCACCGCGGCGGCCACCCGCGCGCTCTTCGGCAACCCGGGCTGGGGTGGCGACTCGTGGGTCGCCCAGCATCCCGTCCTCATGGCCGTGGTCTGGCCGCTCGTGATCGTCGCGGTGTTCGCGCCGTTGTCCGTCCACCGCTACCGGGAGATGAGCCGATGACCCGCAGGAAGACCGGCACGCCACCGCGCTGGCTCAAGCCGATGAACCGCGTGCTGATGACGATGCAGCGCCTCGGGCTCGGGATGCGCGACCTGCCCGTCCTCACCGTGCCCGGACGGCGCAGCGGCGAGCCGCGCCGCACCCCGCTCTCCGTTCTGGACATGGACGGGCACCGCTACCTCCTGGCCGGGTTCCCGGGGGCGGACTGGGCCGCCAACGCCCGCGCCGCGGGAGTGGGCACGTTGAGCGTCGGACGTACCGAGGAACGGGTGCGGCTGGTCGAGCTCGACCCCGCGGCGGCCGTGCCCGTCCTGCGGGCGTGGCCGGTGCGCATCCCGGAGGGCGCGAAGATCATGCACGACGCCGGCGTCGTCCCCGAGTCCACGCCCGATGCGTTCGAGGCGCTCGCCGGGCGCTGCGCGGTGTTCCGGCTGGACGCGCCGGAGGACGGGGCCGGGTGAGCGCCTCCGGCGGCGCCGATGAGATCGAGACCCGGGACGGGTCCTACCCGCACCGATCGCCCAGCGCAGCAACAAACCCGAGCGCAGCACCGAGGAGCCGCATGCAGCAGGAGTTCATCACCGTCACGGGTGCGCGGGAGAACAACCTGTGCAACGTGTCCGTCCGGATCCCGAAGCGCCAGATCACCGCGTTCGTCGGGGTGTCCGGCTCGGGCAAGTCGTCGCTCGTCTTCGACACGATCGCCGCGGAGGCGCAGCGCCAGCTCAACGAGACGTTCTCCGCGTTCGTGCGGGGTTTCCTGCCCAAGCTGGGCCAGCCCGACGCCGACCTGATCGAGAACCTCTCCACGGCGATCGTCGTCGACCAGAGACGCCTGGGCGGCGGGAGCCGCTCCACGCTGGGCACCGTCACCGACATCAACTCGTTCCTGCGGCTGCTGTTCTCCCGCCGCAGCACGCCGCACCTCGGCTACAGCAACGTCTTCGGGTTCAACGACCCGGCGGGCATGTGCCCCGAGTGCAAGGGCATCGGCCGGAAGATCCAGCTCGACCACGACAAGATGTTCGACCGGTCCAAGTCGCTCAACGAGGGCGCGATCCGGCACCGGAACTGGGCCGTCGACGGCTGGTACTGGCACACCTATGCGGGGTCGGGCCGGTTCGACCTCGACAAGCCGCTGCGCGACTACACCGACGAGGAGTGGAAGCTCCTGCTCTACGGCGCCGACGAGAAGGTGACGCTGCAGATCGTCGGGCGCAAGTCGATGAAGGTCGACTTCGAAGGCGTCGAGACCAAGTTCAACCGGCTCTTCGTCGAGGTGGAGGAGGCCTCCGACGGCAAGCGCGAGGCCGTGGCCGCCTACACCACATCGGTGCGCTGCCCCGGCTGCGCCGGCACCCGGCTGGCCGAGGCGCCCCGGACGGCCACGGTGGACGGGCACACGCTGCCCTCGCTCACGGCTCTCGACCTGGGCTCGCTGCGCACCGTGCTCGCCACGCTCCGGACGCCCGAGGTGGCGCCGCTCGTGGACGAGGCCCTCAGCCGCGTCGGTGCGCTGATCGACATGGGGCTGGGCTACCTCACGCTCGACCGCGAGACGTCGACGTTGTCGGGCGGGGAGTCGCAGCGGATCAAGATGGTGCGCCACCTCGGGTCGTCGCTGGTGGACGTCATGTACGTGTTCGACGAGCCGACGATCGGCCTGCACCCCCGTGACGTCGGGCGCATGAACGCGCTGCTGCACCGGCTGCGCGACAAGGGCAACACGGTGCTGGTCGTCGAGCACGACTCGGACGTCATCACCGCGGCCGACCACGTCGTCGAGCTCGGGCCGCGCGCGGGCACCGAAGGCGGCCGGATCGTCTACGAGGGCCAGGTGGCGGGCCTCGCCTCGGCGGGCACGCTGACAGGCGAGTTCCTGCACCGGCAGGTCACGCTGCGGGAGAGCCCACGCACCCCCACGGGGCGGCTGCGCCTGGAGAACGCCTCGGCCAACAACCTGTGCGGGTTCGACGTGGACATCCCGCTCGGCGTGCTCGTGGCGCTCACCGGGGTGGCCGGGTCGGGCAAGAGCACGCTCGTCCGCGAGGTGCTCGTGCCGCAGCACCCCGAGGCGATCGTCGTCGACCAGACCGCCGTGTCCACGTCGATCCGCTCCACCCCGGCCACCTGGACCGGCGTGATGGACCCGATCCGCAAGCTCTACGCGAAGGAGACCGGCGTCAAGCCCGCCCTGTTCAGCTTCAACTCCGCGGGCGCGTGCCCCGGCTGCAACGGCCTCGGCGTGGTCTACACCGACCTCGCCTTCCTCGACGGCGTCCGCTCCACGTGCACCGACTGCGGGGGCAGGCGCTACACCGACGAGGTGCTCGCCCTCACCGTCAACGGGAAGTCGATCTCCGACGCGCTCGACATGACCGCCGAGCAGGCGCTGGAGTTCTTCACCGCCCGCGACATCCGCAAACGGCTGCAGGCGGTGGTGGACGTCGGCCTGGGCTACCTGACGCTCGGGCAGCCGCTCTCCACGCTGTCGGGGGGCGAGTGCCAGCGGCTCAAGCTCGCCGGGCGGCTGCACGAGAAGGGCAACATCTACGTGCTCGACGAGCCGACCACCGGGCTGCACATGTCCGACTGCGGGCACCTGCTGGGGCTGCTCGACCGGCTCGTCGAAGGTGGCAGCTCGGTGATCGTCGTGGAGCACAACCTGGACGTCATCGCGCACGCGGACTGGGTGATCGACCTCGGCCCGGACGGCGGGGACGCCGGCGGCCGGCTGGTGTTCGAGGGGCCACCCGCGAAGCTGGCGCAGACCCCGGCGTCGTTCACCGGTGAGCACCTGGCCCGCTACCTCGGGGCGGTGGCGAGCTGACCGACCAGCGGTGGTGTGTCAGGAGATGCGGACGACCGCCTTGCCGGGGCTCGCGGTGGGAACGGCGCCGATGATGTCCGGGACGTCGTCGAAGGAGACCACGGTGGTGACGGGGGTCCGGATGAGGCCGCGCCCGGCCAGCTCGGCCAGCCGGCCGTAGGCCGTGCGGTCCTCCTCGTCCGTACCACCGGCGAACACACCGACCGCCGCGTAGCTGCGCAGCACCATGTCCAGCGGGTCGAGCGTGGGCGGTGCTCGCCCGGCGGGTGTGGGAGAGGTCGCAGTCGTCCTGGGCGGTTCGGCAAGGACGCACGATTAGGCTTGCTCCACGTGGTCATCGGCACCTTCCTTCTGCTGGTCGGCGCCGGTGTAGCGGCAGGGCTCTCCGGGTCGATGGCCGGGCTGGCGTCGCTGTTCTCCTATCCCGCCCTGCTCGCCGCGGGCATTCCCGCCACGGCCGCCAACGTCACCAACACGGTCGCGCTGGCGTTCAGCTCCCTCGGCTCCACCGCCGGGTCCCGGCCGGAGCTCACCGGCCAGGGGCCGGCCGTCCGCCGCTTCGCGCTGCTCGCGGTGGGCGGGGGCGCCGCCGGTGCAGGACTGCTGCTGGTGACTCCCGACGGGCTGTTCCAGCGGGTCGTGCCCTTCCTCGTCGGCGGGGCGTCGCTCGCGCTGCTCCTGCAGCCTCTGATCAAGTCGGCGGCCGTCACCGCCTCGTCGCAGCGGACGAGCCCGGCCGTCATCGCCGGGATCGTCGCCGTCTCGGTCTACGGCGGCTACTTCGGTGCCGCAGCGGGCGTGCTGATGCTGGCCCTGCTGCTGGTGGGACTCCCGGTCTCGCTCCTGCAGGGAAACGCACTCAAGAACGTCCTGCTCGGGCTGGCCAACGGCATCGCCGCCATCGGCTTCGCAGTGTTCGGGCCGGTGCAGTGGTGGGCGGTGCTCCCCCTGGCCATCGGTCTGCTCGTCGGCGGCGTCACCGGCCCCGCCCTCGCCCGCAGGCTGCCCACCTCGGTGCTGCGCGTCGGGATCGCGCTCGCCGGACTGGTGCTGGCCGCCGTTCTGGGCGTGCAGGCGTTCTGACCGCCCACGCGGGTCAGCTCAGCGGGCCGGTGCCGAGGCCGGCGGCGCGGGGTCCAGCAGCCGCCGCACCCGGCGCGTGGTGCCGGAGACCACGGACTCCAGCGGGCCGCGCCGCCCACACAGCCACAGGGCGCCCCCGATCGCCGCGGCGGCCAGGACGTGCCCGAGCCAGAGTGCACCCTCCCCCGCTCCCCCGTCCGGCGTGGTGCCCGGGTAGACGGTCAACGCGACGACGTGCAGCGTGTAGAGCGTGAGGGGCACCGCACCCACCGCCGCGGGCACCAGGACCAGCGGCCGGGCCCAGCGCGCGAGCAGCAGCATCGCCCCCAGCACGGCCAGCGCGGTGCCCGTGGTGTGGGCGAGGTCGAGGGACGCGCCGGAATGCGGGATGTCGACCGCGAGCCACCACCACGTGTCGGTGGGGGTGGTGCCGTAGCGCTGCTGCTGCAGCGCCGCCGGGCGGAGCGCTGCTGCTCCACCACCCGGGCCGAGCAGCAGGGCCGACGTGCCCGCGGTCAGCAGGGCGAGCGCGGCCCCGCCGGCCAGCAGGCCCCACCCGACGTGGACGCTGCGCAGATCCAGGCGGCCCACCGCCATCCCGGCGAGCAGGTAGGTGGTCCACGTCAGCGCCGGGTAGTAACCGGTGAGCGTGAGCGTCTCCAGCAGCGCACCGGGTTCGGCGAGCGTCGCGAGACCGGGCTGGTTCCCCGGCCCGGCGGGAAGCCCGCGCCGGAGCAGCAGGCTGACCGCCGGGGTCAGGACGCAGGCCAGCACGGCACCCGCCGCGAGCGCGGGCACCGGTAGCCGCAGCAGCGGAGTTGCCACCACGAACAGCACCCCGTAATAGGCCAGGATCACCGCGACCGGCGGGTCGAGACCGGCCAGCACCAGGCCGAGCAGCCCCACCAGCACCCCACGCACGATCAGCCCGGCGGCGGCCGCGAGGTGCGCCCGGCCCCTGGCCGGAGGTACCGGGCCGCCGGTGGACAGCGCGACCCCCACCCCGGCCAGCACCGCGAACAGCGCCGAGGCCCTGCCGTCGGCGACGAGCCCGGCCGGCGTCTCGGCTCCGCCTGCGCGCAACGGCAGGATGTGCGTGGCGAACATGCCCACCAGCGCCACGGCGCGAGCTGCGTCGACACCGAGGATCCGCCCCGTGCGGGACGCGGGAGGGCCGACCGGCCCGGCGCCCGTCACCGGCCTCGCGTACCGGCCGTCATCTGCCCGCTGGGAAGGACGCCGCTGCGGCGCATCCAGTCCTCCAGCGCCCGTTGCACGGCCCGCAGCGGGGGCCGGCGCGTGGGGTCGTTGTCCATCCCCGCGTGCAGGAGGGCGAGATGGGCCGACCGCCTCGGCAGATGGGACAGCGGCGCACCCGACGCGGCCGCTCGCAGCCCGGACACGGCGTCGGGGTGCCCGCCGCGAGGGGGGTGCCCGGTGAGCGCGTAGGAGATGGTGGCCGCCAGCTGCCACGAGTCGGACGCGGGGGTGGCCCGCTCACCGCAGGCCACCTCGGGCGCGAGGAAGTCGGGCGTGCCGAGCACGAAACCGGCCAGCGTCATCGTGGCGTCGCCGGTCTTGCGGGCGATGCCGAAGTCGATCAGATGCGCCAGCCCGCCCGCGTCGACGACCACGTTGCCCGGCTTCACGTCGCGGTGCATCACCCCGCGGGCGTGCGCCGCGTCGAGCGCCCCCGCGACCCCCGCCCAGATCCGGGCGGCGGCCACGTCGTCGAGGGTGCCCCGGGTGCGCACCAGCTCACCGAGAGAGGCGCCGTCGACGTACTCCATGACGATGACCATGCCGTCGAGTTCGGCCAGCCCCGGGTCGCTCGCGGCGGGCACGAGGTCGTGGATGCGCACGCAGTGGGGGTGACGCACGGCCGCGAGCGCCCTCGCCTCCCGCTGGATCCGCTGCTCGGTCTCGGCGTCCGGGGCGTGTGCGGCCTTCAGCGCCACGGGATGGCCGAGCCGGGCGTCCTCGGCGAGCCACACCCGGCCGAACCCACCCGAGCCGAGCCTGCGGACGAGCCGGAACCGGGGTGCGGCGGCCGAACCGCCGGCACCGGCGAGCGGCGGTGCGACGGGCAGCGGGGCGCCGACGAGCGTGGGCGGCGGGGCACCCACCCGGGCCGGCGGCCCCACCGGCGCCTGCGGACCGCGATCCAGCGGCGCCTGGGGGCCCCGGTCCAGCGGCGCCGACCGCGGCACGGGCACGACGGGCGGGGCCGCTTCACGGGCGGCGAATCGTTCGGCGAGCCGGTCGGAGAGCTTGGGTCGTGCCGGCGCGTCCGCGACGGCGGACGGCGCGGACCGCGCGGACGATACGGACTGCATCGACGGCGCCCGGCCGGCGACGGCGGGGCGCGCATCGGGAGCGGGCCGCGGCACGGGTGGCGCGAGGGAGCGGCGCACCGTCTCCCGGGACGGCACGCCCGCGATCAGCACCACGAAGATCCCGAGGAAGGACCCGGCGGTGAAGCCGAGCCACAGGTGGCCCGAGGCTCCCGCCGGGGTGTCGGCGGTGAGGAAGACCAGCGCGAGTACCGGCAGCCAGAAGAACTTGGAGGGCCACGTCGGGCCACGGCGCAGCGCGAGCCGCGCCTGCACGGCCACGAACATGGCGGCGACGACGGGGAACCCGGCCAGCAGCACCACCGCGAGCCCGAACTCGACCGGCCGTGACACGTCGAACGCGCTGGCGACGCTGTAGCCGCCGAGGTAGGACGACTGCGGCCCGGCCACGCACACCGCACCACCCAGATCGTCGAGATCGGCACCGCTCAGGCCGGGAACGTCGGATCCTGCCGCGGCGAGCCGGAACACCTCACCGGTGGCGGCGAAGGCCAGCAGGGGCAGCAGCCCCGCGGCGAGCAGCCCGGTGCCCACCAGCAGGGTGGACTCACCGAACCCGTAACGCGACCCGATCCGCCTGCGCAACCCGGCCACGACCACGAGACCCGCAGTGGGCAGCAACCCGACCGCGACACCCAGCGCGGACACCGCCCACGGCCAGCCCCCGGGGCACACATCGGGCGGCACCAACCCACGCAGGCCCGCTATCAACTGGGCCACCAGGCCGGTCAGGCCGTCCACGAGATGTTCCCCCTCCACCAGCCCATGGATCCCCGTCCATCCCAACTATGGCATCACCGGGTCAGGTCAGGGTGGCGCAGGGCACTTCCCGGCCGCATCCGGACGAACACCTGCCGGATACGACGCAACCTCGTGTCAGGCGCTGTCGTCGCGGTGGCGATCGAGGTCGGCGTTGAGGCGGCCCAGCAGGTGGGCGAGCGCCTCGCTGTCGGCCTCCGACCAGTTCGCGAGCACCGTCGCCAGCGTTCTCCGGCGTACCTCCCGGACGCGCTCGACCCGGTCGGCCCCCTCCGGCGTCAGTACGACGGTCACCGCGCGCGTGTCGCGGCGGTCGGGCCGGGTCGTCACCAGAGTTGCGCCGGCGAGCCGGGCGACGTGCCGGCTCATCGTGGGCTTGGTGAGTCCGAGCCGCGCCGCGAGCTCGCCGAGCCCCAGCGGACCGCGCTCGGCGAGCAGCACCAGCACCGGATAGGTGTAGCGGTCCACCGGTCCGGCCCCGTAGCCGCGCGACCACACCGACTCCAGGGTCCGGCGTAGGAACACCGTGAGCTCGCGCTCGACCTCGCCGACAGGGTCGGACGTGAGCAGAGTCACCAGAGGCCGATCGGGATGTTCGGGCACGAACCGAGCGTACGTCGTTGCGCGATGCAACGTTGCGGCGTGCAATGGAGGTTATACAAACGTAACGATCAGCTTGAGGGTGGCATACATGTGCGGCATCTGCGGATGGGTGGACTACGAGCGTGACCTGGAGGCCCCGGCAGCCCGCCGGGAGCTCGCCGACATGACCGCAACGATGGCGTGCCGCGGTCCCGACGACGAGGGCACGTGGGTCGACGGGCCGGCCGCGCTGGGCCACCGGAGACTGGCGATCATCGACCTCCCCGGCGGGAGGCAGCCGATGACCCTGCAGGACGAAGGGCGCACCGCGCTGGCGCTGGTCTACAGCGGGGAGACCTACAACTTCCGGGAGCTGCGCGAGCGCCTGGCCGCCGGGGGGCACCGGTTCGAGACCAGCAGTGACACCGAGGTGGTGCTGCACGCCCACCAGGAGTGGGGCCGCAAGGATCCGCGGGACGCCGTACGCGAGCTGAACGGGATGTTCGCCTACGCGATCTGGGACTCCGCCGCCCGCGAGCTGGTGCTCGTGCGCGACCGGCTGGGCGTCAAGCCGCTGTACTACTACCCGACTCCGCACGGCGTGCTGTTCGGGTCGGAGCCGAAGGCGATCCTGGCCAACGCGCTGGCCGAGCGGGTGCTGGACGCCGACGGGCTGCGCCGGGCGCTCACCTTCACCGGCAACACGAGGAACGCGGTGTTCCGCGGGCTCCGGGAGGTGCCGCCCGGCCACGTGGTGCGGGTGAACCGCGAGGGCATCCGCGAGCTGCGGTACTGGCAGCTGGAGGACACCGGCCACACCGACGACGTACCCACGACGGTCCGGCACGTGCGGGAGCTGCTGGAGGACACCGCCCAGCGCCAGCTGGTCTCCGACGTGCCGTTGTGCACGCTGCTGTCCGGCGGGCTCGACTCCTCCGCGCTGACCGCGCTGGCCGCCCGGCACAGCAGCGGGCGCGTGCGGTCGTTCTCCGTCGACTTCACCGGCTACACCGAGAACTTCGTCGCCGACGAGGTGCGGTCCACCCCGGACTCCCCGTACGCCCACGCGGTGGCCGAGTTCGTCCACACCAACCACACCGACATCACCCTCTCGACCGCGGAGCTGATGGACCCCGCTGCGCGCGCCGCCACGCTGCACGCACGTGACCTGCCGGTCACCACGGGCGACCTCGACACGTCGCTCTACCTGATGTTCCAGGCGGTCCGGCGGGAGTCCACCGTGGCGCTGTCCGGGGAGTCGGCCGACGAGGTGTTCGGCGGCTACCGCGACTTCTTCGACGCCGACACCATCGCCGCGGACACCTTCCCCTGGCTCGCGGGGCGGATGCTGAACCGCGACACGACCAGACCGGGCGTGTTCGACCAGTCCCTGACCAAGCAGCTCGACCTGCCGTCCTACGTCGCCGACCAGTACCGGACGGCACTCGCGGCCGTGCCCGCGCTGACCGGGCCGGCCGCGGCCGACCCGCACGAACGCCGGATGCGCGAGATCTGCCACCTCTACCTCACGCGCTTCCTGCCCGTCCTGCTCGACCGCAAGGACCGGATGAGCATGGCCGTGGGGCTCGAGGTGCGGGTGCCGTTCTGCGACCACCGCCTCGTCCAGTACGTCTTCGGCACGCCGTGGTCGCACAAGACCTTCGACGGCCGGGAGAAGAGCCTGCTGCGCGCAGCAACCGCGGACCTGCTGCCCGAGTCGGTGGTGCAGCGAGTGAAGAGCCCGTACCCGTCCACCCAGGACGACGGCTACGAGCGAGGACTGCGCGCCCAGCTCTCGGCCCTGCTCGACCGACCCGACTCGCCCGTCGCCCCGCTGCTCGACCGCGACGCCCTGCGGCAACAGCTGGCCGAGCCCATAACCCGCCGCTCCGGGGTGGGCGCACGGTTCCAGCAGGAGCAGGTCCTCTCGCTGGACGCCTGGCTCACCGACTACCAGGTCACCGTCGACCTCTGACGCGCTTCGCTCGCGCCCTCGGGAAGTTCGCGGGCGCGGGCGGCGTTTGCCGGTTCATGGGTCTGACTCGCAGTGACGCGCCCCTGTCGGCGCACGCACCGAAGACCGTCAACTACCGCATCGACGGACCTGCCCACAAGCTGCTCATGCACCCGTTCCCGCGGCGTGTCCGGGCCGAGGTCGCCGGCCGCACGGTGCTCGACACCACCCGTGGCGTCCTGCTGCACGAGACCGCGCTCCCGGCCCGGCTCTACGTCCCGGAGACCGATCTCGACGCCTCGGCGTTCGTCCCCAGCGACCTCACCACCCACTGCCCGTTCAAGGGCGACGCCACCTACCGGTCGCTGCAGGTCGGGGACCGCTTCGTGAAGGACGCACTCTGGTCCTACCCCGACCCCACGCCCGAGGCCTCGTGGCTGGCCGGCTACGCCTCGTTGTACTGGGAGGCCGCTGACGCCTGGTTCGACGAGGACGAGCAGGTGCGAGGCCTGACCGACCCGTACCACCGCGTGGACGTCCGCCGGTCCAGCCGGCACGTGCAGGTGCTCGCGGGCGACACGGTCGTGGCCGAGTCGCACGCGCCCGTGGCGCTCGCCGAGACGGGGCTGCCCCTGCGCTGGTACCTCTCCCCCGACGACGTGCTCGTGCCGCTGGAGCCCACCACCACCAGCACGTACTGCCCCTACAAGGGCGACGCGAGCTACTGGACCGTCCGGCTGCCCGACGGCCGCGAGCTCACCGACGCCGGCTGGGCCTACCCGGAGCCCTTCCCGGAGTCGACCGGCATCGGCGGCCGCGTGAGCTTCCTGCACGACGACCTGCGGGTGCTGGTGGACGGCGAACCGGCCTGATCTCAGTCGTCGTCGTCCACGAGCAGCGCCTCGAGGGCCGGCATCGCCGCGTCGAGGATGTGGCGCTGCTCCACGTCGAGCCGGGCCAGCCGCCGGGCCACCAACGCCGTGCGGTGCGAGCGCACCTCGGCCAGCCGTGCGGCACCCTTGTCGGACAGCACGATCCGCACCCCACGGGCGTCGTTGGGATCCGGCGTGCGGATGACGAGCCCCTGGTCGTCCAGGGAGGCGAGCACCCGGCTCATCGTGGGCGCCGTCACCGCCTCCCGGCGGGCGAGCTCCGAGAGCCGAAGCGGCCCGTGCTGCTCCACAGTGACCAATGCGGACAGCTGTAGCGGCGGGATCGACTCCCGGCCGTCGATACGGATACGGCGGTGCAACCTGCCGACGACCAGCCGCAGCCTCGCTGCAAGGTCGGTCTGCTCGTCGGTGTCCACGCGCTCAGCGCTGGTCATCGGCCCATCGTGCCAGGTCCGGTGGCGGGCGTCGCCGGGGTCATACCTTGCGGAGACGGATGCCGGTGATGTTGTGTTTGGGACCCTTGCGCAGCACGAGGCTCGCCCGTCCCCGGGTCGGCTTGATGTTGCGTTCCAGGTTCGGCCCGTTGATCTCCGCCCAGATGCTCTCGGCCCGGGCGACCGCCCCCGCCTCATCCAGTGCGGCGTAGCGCCGGAAGTACGACTCCGGGTCCCGGAACGCCGTCTCCCGCAGCCGCAGGAAACGTTCGACGTACCACCGCCGGATGTCGTCGGTGGCGGCGTCGACGTAGACGGAGAAGTCGATGAAGTCACTGACCGCCAGCGCCGCGCCGCCCTCCCGAGCGGGCTGGGCGGGCTGCAGGACGTTGAGACCCTCGAGCAGCAGGATGTCCGGGCGGTGCACGGTGAGCCGCTCGTCCGGGACGATGTCGTACACCAGGTGCGAGTAGACCGGGGCCGTCACCTCGGAGCGCCCGGCCTTCACCTCGGTGACGAACCGCAGCAGCCCGCGCCGGTCGTAGGACTCCGGGAAGCCCTTGCGCGTCATCAGCCCGCGCCGCTCCAGCTCCGCGTTGGGGTGCAGGAACCCGTCGGTCGTCACCAGCTCGACGCGCGGGTGCTGGGGCCAGCGGGCGAGCAGCAGCCGCATCAGCCGCGCGGTGGTGGACTTCCCCACCGACACCGAGCCCGCGATCCCGATCACGAACGGGGTGCGGGCGGTGTTGGCGCCGAGGAACGTCCGGTAGGCGCGGTAGAGCCGGCCGCCCTCCTGCACGTGCATCGTGAGCAGCCGCGACAGCGGCAGGTACACCTCGCGCACCTCGTCGAGGTCCACCTCGTCACCGAGGCTGCGCACCTGGTCGAGCTCCTCGGCCGTGAGCGGCAGCGGCGTGTTCTCGCCGAGCTTCGCCCACGCCTCCCGGTCGAAGTCCACGAACGGCGAGGACGCCTCGCGCGCACCGTTGCGACTGACGTCCATGACCGTGCAACTTAGATCCCCGTGGTCGGCCACCGCTTCGAGACGTGACCGGCATGACGTCGGAAATCCGGCGCTCGGCCCGCGGTCAGCCGACCGGCGCGACGCACCCTAGACTGGAGGCTCCGCCTGACGAGGAGCACGCCTGTGCCCCCTGCACACCCCGCTGAGCCGGGTTGCAGTAGTAGGCCGGGTCCCACCCGGCATTCCCTTCCGCCCAGCCGCAGCGCCCGTGGCGAGTACAAGCGATGAGCGAGCTTGCGAGCGAATCAGTGTTACAGCGCCTTCGCGAAGCGCCGGCCGAGCGCAGCGAGGTTGAGCGATGAGCGAGCTTGCGAGCGAATCAGTGTTACAGCGCCTTCGCACTGCGATGTCTCACTGTGGGCCGGCCGGGCGCAGCGAGGTTGAGCGATGAGCGTTCTGCTGTCCGTACTGGGGCTGATCGCCGTCGCCGCGCTCACGCTGGGCACGGCGATCTCGGTCGCCTCGGAGTTCGCCCTCACCGCCCTCGAACGCAGCCAGGTCGACGCCTACGTCGCCGAGGCCGGTGACCGGCGCGCGCGCACCGTGCAGAACGCCCACCGCAACCTGTCCTTCCAGCTGTCCGGGAGCCAGCTCGGCATCACCGTCACCACGCTCGTCACCGGCTACATCGCCGAACCCGCGATCGCGTCGTTGTTCCGGCCGGGGCTCACCGCGCTCGGCATCTCCGACGGGCTGTCCGCCGGCATCGCCACCGTGCTGTCGCTGCTGCTCGCCACGGCACTGTCGATGGTGTTCGGCGAGCTCGTACCGAAGAACCTCGCCATCGCCGACCCACTGCGCACCGCACGGGCCGTGGTCTGGCTGCAGAGCGGGTTCGCCCACGCGTTCAGCTGGCTGATCACCGGGCTGAACTCCGCGGCCAACACCGTGGTGCGCCGGCTGGGCATCGAGCCGGCGGAGGAGCTGCGCTCGGCCCGGTCGCCGCGGGAGCTGAGCTCGCTCGTGCGCACCAGCGCGCAGCACGGCACCCTCGACGCCGGGACCGCCACCCTGCTCGACCGCTCGCTGCGGTTCACCGACCGCGTCGCCGAGGACCTGATGACCCCGCGCGTGCGGGTCGAGTCCCTCGACGCCGACGACACCGTCGCCGACCTGGTCTCCCTGTCCCGGCGCAGCGGGTTCTCCCGGTTCATCGTGCACGACCGCGACCCCGACGCCGTGCTCGGCGTGGTGCACGTCAAGCAGGCGTTCGGGGTGACTGCGGAGGAACGCAGGCGCGTCGCGCTGCGCGGCATCGTGCAGACGGTCCCGACCGTCCCGGAGTCGCTCGACGGCGACGAGCTGCTCACGCGGCTGCGCGACTCCGGCCTCCAGCTCGCCGTGGTCGTCGACGAGTACGGAGGCACGGCGGGCATCGTCACCCTCGAGGACCTCATCGAGGAGATCGTCGGCGATGTCCGCGATGAGCACGACCGCGCCGAGCAGGCGAGGGTGCGCCCGCTCGGGCGCGGCAGCTGGCTCGTGTCCGGCCTGCTGCGCGGCGACGAGGTGGCCGAGGCCACCGGGTTCGAGATGCCCGATGGCGACTACGAGACGCTCGCCGGACTGGTGCTGTCCCGGCTGGGCCACATCCCCGACGTCGGTGAGGACGTCGTCGTCGACGGGTGGCGGCTCACGGTGATGCGCCGCGACCGCAACCGGATCGCCGAGCTGCGCCTGGCCCGCGCCGGCAGCACCGACCCGGCTCCGAGCGCCAAGCGAGAGGAGGCCGCACGTGGCTAACGACCTGCTCGCCCTGCTCGCGGCCATCGCCCTGCTGGCCGCCAACGCGTTCTTCGTCGGCGCCGAGTTCTCGCTCATCTCCGCCCGCCGCGACCGGCTCGAGGCGATGGCCGCCTCCGGCACGCCGGCCGCGCGCACCGTGCTCCGGGCCGGCGCGGACCTGTCCCGCATGCTGGCGGCGTCCCAGCTCGGCATCACGATCTGCTCGCTGCTGCTCGGCCGCCTCGGCGAGCCCGCGGTCGCGCACCTCATCGAGCGGCCCCTGGAGTGGATAGGCCTGCCGGACGCCGTGCTGCACCCGATCGCGTTCGCGGTGTCGCTGGCCATCGTGGTCGTCGCGCACATCCTGCTCGGCGAGATGGTGCCGAAGAACATCGCCATCGCGGGGCCCGAGCGCACGGCGATCTGGCTGGTGCCGCCGTTCCTCGTCTTCACCAAGCTGATGCGCCCGCTGATCGAGCTGTTCAATGTAATGGCCAACGGCGTCCTGCGGCTCATCCACGTGGAGCCCCGCGACGAGCTCGAGTCCTCCTTCACCTCAGGTGAGCTGGCCGACCTCATCGCCGAGTCGGGGCGGGAAGGCCTGCTCGACGACCACGAGTCCAGCCGGCTCAGCCGCACCCTCAGCTCCGCCGAGGCGACCGTCGCCGACGTCCTCGTACCCACCGAGGAGCTGGTGTCCCTGCCGGCCGACCCGAGGGTCGAGGACGTGGCCCGCGCCGTCGCCGACACCGGCTTCTCCCGGTTCCCGGTGCGGGCCGTGGACGGCACGCTCGCCGGCTACCTCCACATCAAGGACATCCTCGACCTGGTGGACGACCCGGCGGCCGCGGTGCCGGTCGAGCGGATCCGCGGCCTGCCGGAGGTGCCGGTGTCCTTCCGGCTCGACGAGGCGCTCGCCGTGCTGCGCCGTTCCCGCGCCCACCTGGGCCGTGCGGTGGGCGGGCGCGGCGAGACCGTCGGTGTGGTGGCGATGGAGGACCTCGTGGAGCACTACGTCGGCGAGGTCCGCGACGCCACGCACGCCCCGCGCGCCCAGGCCTGAGAGCGCCACGCGACGCCCGGCCGGGGAGCGGCCGGGCGGTAGCGTGGACCGTCGTGACGAGCAAGCTCTCCTGCGCCGCACCCCTCGTGCTCGACGAGGCGGTGTGGCGGGAGCGCGCCGCCGCGCACCGGGCCCGGGTCGAACGGTGGACCCTGCCCCACCGGGAACGCCGCCGTCGCGGCGAGCCGCACCCCGTCATGGACTTCCTGTTCACCTACTACTCCCTGCGGCCGGTCCGGCTGGAGCAGTGGCAACCCGGACCGGGCGCGCTGCTGCTGGGCGGCGACGAGCTGCTGGCGGTCCCTGGCCACGTCCGTGACGGCGACAGCGTGCGTCTCGCCGTCGACGCCCTGGCGCCCCGGGTCACCACCACCGCGGCCTTCGTGCGCGACCTGCTCCTCGCCACCGCGTCCCGGCCCGCCCGGTTGGGCTGCTTCGGGCTCCACGAGTGGGCGATGGTGTACCGCAGCGACGCCCCCCGCCACGAGCAGGTGCCGCTGCGGCTCGGAGCGGCCGGCACCGACGCGGTGGTCGACTCGCTCCCGGTGCACTGCACACACCACGACGCCTTCCGCTTCTTCACCCCCGCGGCGCGCCCGCTCAACGCGATGACCCCGGAGCGGGCCGACCAGATCGCGAACGAACAGCCCGGCTGCCTGCACGCCACCATGGACCTCTACAAGTGGGCCTACAAGCTCCTGCCCGCCACACCGGCGGAGCTCGTGGCCGACTGCTTCGCCCTCGCCGTCGAGGTGCGGGAGCTGGACATGCGCGCCAGCCCGTACGACCTCTCGGGGTACGGCTACTCCCCCGTCCGCATCGAGACCCCGGCCGGCCGCGCCGAGTACGCCCGCGCCCAGGCCGGGTTCGCCCGGCGGGCCGCCCCACTGCGACGACGGCTCGTCGAGCTGTGCGAGGCCCTTCTCCCCTCCTGACGCTCCCCCGCCCTGCTGTTGTCGTGGCGTGGTCCGTCGGTCAATGTTTGATCGACGGCATGTTGGCGTCAATGATCGATTGACATCGTGAAGCAGAGGGGTTGACCATGGACAACACCCCTGGCGTCGAACCCGAGTGATCCCAAGTCCGTGTATCAGGCCCGCACCCAGCGGTTCTTCCTTGTGCGGGCGGGTGGCCAGGAGGGGGTACACCCGCCCGCACGGCACGGCCGACGCCCCTCCCCCGCTGCCGGCGCTGCGTGACCACCGCGAGATCCGCGTTTCGGCCCTCCGCAGGGCGAACAGCCGGATCTCGAACCGATCATGGGGGCCGGCGCGCCGTCCCGCGCCCCGCGGCACCGACCCCCGCGAGTCGCCCACTTCGCGTGCGCGAGTCGCCCGGTTTTTGTGGGTGAGTCGCCGCTCGGGGGCTCTTGGGGGCCTGCCGGGATAGCTTGCTGGGGCTGTCCAGTGAGGTGACGGCCGAGTATGACGCGGACCGGACCGCGAAGTGGCATCGCGGGCTGGTCCGGGCAATGGTGGGCGTGAAGTACGACGCAGGCAAGGCCCGCGTAGTCGCCGAGGAGGCGATCCGCAAGGCGGTCACCACGAAGGACAACCCGGCCGACTTGATCAACGTCGCGTTGGAGGAGCTGGTGCGGGCGCGGTGTGAGCTGCCCGGGTTCTCCACGCTGACCGGCTGGTCGCGGCGATCCGGTCAACGACGAACATCGCGCTGTACGCGATGGTCGCGGCCCGGATCGACTTGACGGGCAAGGCCCGACTGGCGCGGCTGCTGTGGCTGGACCCGACCTCGGGCCGCAGCGAGTTCGACCGGCTCGAGACACCGGCGAAGGCGGCGTCGCTGGGAAAGTTCAAGCTGCGCCTGGCCCACCTGCAAGCGCTCGACGAGCTCGGCGCGACCGAGCGGTGGTTCGACGGCATCCCGGCGACGAAGATCGCGCATTTCGCCGGAGAGGCGGGTGACCGACGTCGGCGACCTGCGGGACATCGGCGAGGCGAAGCGGTGGACGCTGCTGGCCGCCTTGATTCACGAGTGCCGGACTACGGCTCGGGACGAGGTCGCGACGATGTTCTGCAAGCGGATGGCCGTGATCCACAAGACGGCCCGGGTGTCGGCGGCGGCGGCGATGCGGGTTTGGGTGAGCAGTTGCTCGGCTTGGACGAGGCGTTGTTTGTACTGGTGGAAGTTGAATCCCGCGAGGGTGATCGCCACGAGTCCGCCGGAGTAGCCGGCGAAGGCCACCTATTGGTGGTCGATCGTCGCGGTGCCGACGGCCGCGACGAGGACGCCGGCGGCGGTCAGGGTCGTGGCCAGTGCGGTGTTAGCTCTACGGCTGTGGTGAACGCTCCCATACCGGCCAGGGCCAGCGCCGAAGGGCATGGGGGCGATGCTCATGAGCAGGCCACCTGCAGTGACTAGCGCCCCGCTGGCGGCGGTCGCGGTGAGGGTGCGGTGCTGATTGTTGAAATATGCGGTGACGGTCCTGACCAGCCAGCCCAGGCATGCGACCACGACGCAGATCAGTACGGCCAGTGCCTGACCGTGAAGACCCAATCCCGGTGTGCGGGCGTTGATTCCGTAGACGATGCCGCCGAGTCCGGCCAGGCTTACACCCAGCCGCACCGGCCACCATCGCCGTGGCACCCATTGCCCCGTCACTACCACCGTCGTCGCTCCTTATCTGCATCTGCCGTAGCGCAACGATGTCACTGACCAACCCGAGCAGGCCACAGCGCACCGATCGATCACTCGTGCAAGCCAGAGCACCCTGGTCGCGCGGCCTCAGCCTCGCGACCAGGGTGGGAGAACGATAGGGGTGGTTAACGCCGTCGGCGCCCCCGCATCTTGAAGGCCATCACGCCCACCACGGCGAGGACAACCACGGTCAGCCACACCGCGGTTGGCACACCGGACAACAGGCCAATGGCAGTCAGCAGGGATCCGATCAACATGGGTGGTGCTCCTTCGATGGTCACTATCGCGACGGCATAACCGTTGATGACGACGCTACGAACACCGCCCCGGATGTGTCGTCGGTTCGCGGTAGGAACCGCGGTGGAGATTTCCCAGGCAGATATCCACCCCGATCTCCACCTCCAGCACGAGGACACCCTGCCCGGAAACCTTCTAGTGTCACCGCCGATCGCCTCAGTGACCGCACGGGATCAGGGAGGGTGTGATGGCGAGCATGCATGCCGCATCGGCGCCGGTCAGGGCGGTGCGGACCCCGGCGGGGGATCCGGCCTGGTTGGTCAGCGGCTACGACGAGGTGCGGGCGCTGATCGCTGACTCGCGTCTGTCGTGGACCACGAGCGCGGCGGGTGCCTCTCGCTACTCGCAGGCGGCGGCGATGGTGATCTGCGAGGTCCTCGGTGTGCCACCGCAGGACCGGACCGAGTTTCGCATCTGGTCGGACGAGGCAGCCTGCACGACCGACCGGGACCGGGCGCAGGCCGGCCGGGACCAGCTGCACACCTACATGGCTGCACTGATCGAGGACAAGCGTGCCCACCCCGGCCAGGATGTGCACACGGACCTGGTCGCGGCCGCCGACGCGCAGGGCCACGATCCCCAGAAGGTGGTCGTCCGGTTGGCCGCCGGGTTGCTGTTCGCCGGGCACGAAACCACGGTCGGAGCCAAGATCGGCCTGATCGTGGACTCGCTGCAGATCCAGAGCATCGACGACCAGGATGTCGGCTACATCCAGGCGATGGCGGCCCCGCACAACGCGGCCATCCAGCGCGAGGCGCAGATCGCGCAGGCGCGGGCGAACCAGGCCGCCGCGGAGGCGCAGCAGGAGTCCCAGCGCAACAACGTCATCGTGCTCAACGGCACCGACGGGCTCGGCGATCTCACCGCCGGCCTGATCAGCCAGGGGCTGCGGATCTTCGACTCGGTGCGGCAGAACCTCGGCAACGACGCGCCTGGTACGGCGCCGGCAATGGGCCAGGACGGGGACCGGTGACCGACGTCCTGATCGCGGGCGCCGGACCCACCGGGCTCACGCTGGCCATCGAGCTGGCCCGCCGGGGCGTCGACGTGCGCATCGTCGACCGAGCTGCCGAGCACTTCCCCGGTTCGCGCGGCAAGGGGCTCACCGCACGCAGCCAGGAGGTGCTGGACGACCTCGGTGTCGCCGACGAGGTGCTGCACTACGGGTTCCGGTACCTGCCACACCGGCGGTACCTCGACGGCGACCTGGTTGCCGAGGCCGACCCGCACGCCCAGCGGGCACCCACACCGGATCGGCCCTACGACGGCGGGCTGCTGATCCCGCAGTGGCGGATCGAGCGGATCCTGCGCGCGCGGCTCGCCGAGCACGGCGTGCGGGTGGAACTGGCCGCAGGCCTCGCCGAGTTCAGCCAGTCCGCGAACGGTGTGCATGCGGTGCTGGATACCGGCGAGCGGGTGGCTGCGCGCTACCTGGTCGGCTGCGACGGCGGACGCAGCACGGTGCGCAAGGCACTCGGCGTGCGCTTCGAGGGCCAGAACGGGGAGCAGGCCATGCTGCTCGGGGACGTCGAGCTCGGCGGGCTCGAACCGGACGCCTGGTACCAATGGACCGTCCGCCGGCGCGGGTTCCTGGCCCTGTGCCCGTTCCGCCACGAGCGGTCCTGGCAACTGCAGGCCGTACCGTTCAGCGACTTCGGCGCGGAGGGCAGCCTCCCCGAACCCTCGCTGCCGTACTTCCGGCGGATCGTGGACGATCTCGCCGACGGGCACGGCATCCGGCTCTCGAAGGCAAGCTGGCAGTCCACGTACCGGGTGAACGTGCGGATGGCCGACCGGTTCAGGGTGGGCCGGGTGTTGCTGGCCGGCGACGCAGCGCACGTGCATCCGCCGGCCGGCGGCCTCGGCATGAACACCGGCATCCAGGACGCGTACAACCTCGGCTGGAAGCTCGCCATGGTGTGTTCCGGCGCGCGGCAGTCGCTGCTGGACAGCTACCAGGAGGAGCGGCTCCCGGTCGCCTCGTGGACGCTCGGCGTGAGTGCCGAGGGGCTGCGCAGGGTCGCGGGGCGGTTCGTCAACGGTGGCAGCACGGACATCGCGGGCGGCGCGCCCCCGGACGGCCAGCAGCTCGGGCTCGGCTACCCGGCCAGCTCGCTGTCCGTCGACGGCGACGCCGGGAATGGACCGCGCGCCGGTGATCGTGCGCCCGACGCGCCCTGCGTGGACAGCTCCGGCACGCCACGGCGGCTGTTCGACGCCTTCCGCGGCCCGCATTTCACCCTGCTCGGCTTCGGCGAGTCCTGCGCCGGTCCACTGCAGGACGTCGGAACCGCCCACCGTGGACTCATCAAGCCGGTGGCGGTCGGCGCGCCGGGCAGCGGTGCCGATCTGGTGGACGTCGAGGGGCACGCGCGGACCGCGTACGGCGTCACCGGGGACACCCTCGTCCTGGTGCGGCCTGATGGCTACCTCGCGCTGCGCGCACCCGGCGCGAGCAGGACTGCCGTGCGGGACTACCTGGACCGGGTCGGCGTCAGCCGGAGCGCTTGACCGCCGAGACGTCGACGTCCAGGGTGATATCGCCGACCAGCACGCCGCCGGCCTCCGGTGACGCGTTCCACGTGATACCCCAGTCCTTGCGGTTGACCGTGCAGCCGATCTCGAACCCGATCCGGTCGTTGCCCATCGGGTCGTGCGCCGCCCGGGTGAACTCCACGTCCAGGGTCACCGGCTTGGTCGTGCCCTTGATCGACAGGTCACCGGTCACCCGGTAGCTGTCGCCGCCGCCATGCTCGACGACGGTGCTGGTGAAGGTGATCTCCGGGTAGGTCGGCATGTCGAAGAAGTAGTCGTTGCTGCGCAGGTGCTCGTCCCGGTCCTTGACGCCGGTGTCGATGCTGGTGGCCACGATGCGCAGGGTGCCGCTGGAGCGCGTCGGGTCCTCGCCGTCGACGTGCAGGTGGCCCTCGAACCAGCAACGGTGGCAGCATCCGGCGGTAGTAGTTCGAGTACGAGGATCGCAGCACGGTGCGTACCCGTGCTTGGAAGGCACGCTCGTTGGCTTTGGCCTCCCGGACCAGTTCCCACAACGTTTTCTCGCCTACCGCTGGAAGTAGGCATCCCGCACCACATCGTCCGGGTGCTCGACGGCCGCCTCGGCCAGCCTGAACAGGATGCCCTCCTTGCCGCGAACCCAGACCGCGCTACTGCGGGCCATCGCCGAGAGCCAGGTCAACAACATGGGCGGCCACACCTACTACGGCCGCACCGACGGAGGCCGGTACCAGAAGCTGACCGCGCGGGTGCGCGACCTTCGCGACCTTGGGCTGATCAACCCGTACGGCGTTGCGATCAAGCACGGCAAGACGATGCCGGCGACCGAGCAGTTCGCCGACCACTTCGTCGTCACCCTCACGAACCACGGGGAACAAGCCCTCGCCACGACGGAAATCCAGTGACATGAACGAACAGAACCTGCCGACCTGGAACGACATCCTGCACAACACCCGCGCCAGCCTGACCACCGCCCGGACGTCGCTGGCCGACGCACGCGACCACCTCAGCTCCGACTGGCGCCCGGTCGGCACCGAACTCGCCCAGCACGAAACCGACGCCCGCACCTGCGCGTTCGAGCTGATCGGCCAGGCCAGAGCCCTGATCGACCAGGCGAAGAACGTGCTCTACGACGCACAGCGATAGCCGCGCGGAAACCGCTGACCAGAAGCTTTGCAGGCTCATTGCCCGTTTCGCTCATATCCCGGCAGGCCCCCTCGTAGCGCTCATGCGCCGCGTCACGCCACCACTCCCCGCAGGCGCGACCACCGCAGCGCGGTGGCCCAGGTCCGGCCGCCGGCGCCCACTCCCCCGTAGCCCGGCCCGCCGCCTTCTCGGCCGGCGCACTGGTCAATCTTTCGTACACCGAATGCCGGCGTCATTGATTCGTTGACAAGAGGAGGGGTGGGTGTTCG
>NZ_JAAXKY010000290.1 GCF_012911925.1 Pseudonocardia xinjiangensis
GCCGGAGCCGGAGCGACAGCCTGTGCGGCAGGCGGAGCGACGGCGCCACCCTGCACGACGGCCCCGGCGGTGGAGACGGAGTTGGCGGGCACCATCAGGGCTGCCGAGACGATCGCGACGCTGGTGGGCGCGGTGCCGGCCGCCGCGCCGCTGAGCAGGGCCGTGAGGACCACCGCCCCGATGATCCCCAACAGCTTCAGCGCGCGCATGCCGAACTCCCGTGCTCGATACCCCAGATGACCGGCCGTAGGCCCCCGTGCGCACCCCAGCGCGGCCGGTCCATTGAGCATCGGTCGTCCACTCGTCCCGATCAAGTCTGGTGGTGCGAGTGCCTGCTCACGATTCCATTACGGAATGCATTGTTTCAGCTACGGAAGAGGAGGGGCAGAGTGCTCGACGGCGGCGAGCTGCTCATCGGACAGATCGAAGTCCACCGAGGAGTACTCGCGCAGCTTGGTGAGCCGATGGTAGCCGTCGATCATCCGGACGGTGCCGGACTTCGACCGCATCACGATCGACTGCGTGGTGCAGCCACCCGCCCGGTAGTGCACGCCGCGCAGCAGGTCGCCGTCGGTGATGCCGGTGGCGCAGAAGAACACGTTGTCACCGCGCACGAGATCGTCCGTGGTGAGCACCCGGTCCAGGTCGTGGCCCGCGTCGACGGCCTTGGCGCGCTCCTCGTCGTCGGTGGGCCAGAGCCTGCCCTGCATCGCGCCGCCCATGCACTTCATCGCGGCCGCCGTGATGATGCCCTCCGGCGTGCCGCCGATGCCGTAGAGCAGGTCGACGCCGGTGTTGGGGCGGGCGGCGGAGATCGCGCCTGCCACGTCGCCGTCGGAGATGAAGTGGATGCGCGCACCCGTGCGGCGGATCTCCTTCACCAGCGAATCGTGGCGCGGCCGGTCGAGCACGCACACCGTGACGTCGGTGACGTCGAGGTGCTTGGCCCCCGCGACACGGCGGATGTTCTCCCCCACCGGGACGGTGATGTCGATGACGTCCGCGGCCTCGGGGCCCACCGCGAGCTTCTCCATGTAGAACACGGCCGACGGGTCGAACATCGCGCCGCGTTCGGCCACGGCGAGCACGGCGACCGAGTTGGGCATGCCCTTCGCCATCAGCGTGGTGCCGTCGATCGGGTCGACGGCGACGTCGCACCACGGGCCCTCGCCGTTGCCGACCTCCTCGCCGTTGAACAGCATGGGCGCCTCGTCCTTCTCGCCCTCGCCGATCACGACGACGCCGCGCATCGACACGCTGCCGATGAGCTGGCGCATGGCGTCGACAGCCGCACCGTCGCCGCCGTTCTTGTCTCCACGGCCCACCCACCGCCCGGCGGCCATGGCCGCGGCCTCGGTGACGCGGACGAGCTCCATCGCCAGGTTGCGGTCGGGCGCCTCTCGACGCCGTTCGCGCCCGGTGGTCCCGTTCTCCGAAGGACTCATCTGCGGCTCCTCCTCCCGATGGCGAGCACGTGCGGTGCCCGGTGGGGCCGTTGGGATCGGTCCTGATCCTGACAGATCGGCCTCCCCAACGGTGGTCAAGGCGCCGGAAATCGGCGCAGCTGAGACGATGCGCACGTGCTGGGACTATGGGTGCCGTGACCTCCGAGCCGAACCCGCCGCCGCGGCCGACCGGCCGCCCCGACCCCGGCCCACCGTCGAAGCCGCCGCGGTCGGCGATGACCATGCGCGACATGCTCGTGGCGCTGGGCGTGCTGATCGCCGTGGTGATCGCCATCGGCGGACTGCAGGGATCGTGGTCGTTCGCACCTGCCGGCCCGTCGGTCGACCCCGCCGCGGTCCCGGTCGTCGATGCTCCTGCCGAACTGCGCGAGCTCGCGCCGCTGGTGCCGTTCGCCGTGCGGATCCCGGCGGTGCCGCCGGACTGGCGGTCGAACTCCGTGGACCAGGACCCCGTCGACGGGGGCGGCCGGGCCGTGCGCACCGGCTACATCACCCCGGACGGCCGCTACGTGAGCCTGCTGCAGAGCGACGCGTCCGAGCAGGCGCTGCTGGCCGGCGAGACCGGCAAGGTAGCCGTGCCGGGACGCGGCCCGGTCGACGTCGACGGGCAGCAGT
>NZ_JAAXKY010000291.1 GCF_012911925.1 Pseudonocardia xinjiangensis
GCCTGACCCCCGCCCGGCCGAAGATCGCCGGTTCTGGACAATTCTCGAACGTATGTTCGATATGATCTCCTCATGCCCCGTGCCCGACGTTGGACCGACGAGCAGCTCGCCGAGGCGGTTGCCGCCGCCCGCACCCTGAGTGAGGTCTGCCGGCTGCTCGGGCTGCAGCCGGGCAAGTACGACGTGCTCCGCAGGCACATCCGCCGCCTCGGCCTGGACGCCTCACATCTGCCACGCGCGGGTGCAGGTTCGCCCCGCAGCTCCCGGCGCTTCCGCGACGAGGAGCTCATCGAGGCGGTCCACCTCGAGACCTCGGTGCACGGGGTGCTGAGGCGGTTGGGCTACAGCACCAGCGGCGGCATGTTCCGCTTCATCGTCGCCCACATCCGGCGCCTGGACCTCGACACCAGCCATTTCCTGGGGCAGGGCTGGGCGCGCGGACTGAAGCGGCCGTCCACACGTCTCACGCCGCTGGACGAGCTGTTGGTCCAGGGCTCCACCGCGGGGTCCAGCTCGTTACGCGTCAGACTCGTCGCAGCTGGGCTGCTCCCCGACCACTGCCAAGAGTGCGGCCTGCGGGAGTGGCGCGGCAAGCGCTTGCCGCTCGCCCTCGATCACGTCAACGGTGACCACACTGACAACCGACTTGAGAACCTACGTATCCTGTGTCCTAACTGTCACGCCCTGACCGACACTTGGTGCGGGCGAAATCGAGCCGGCGTAGCCCAACGGCAGAGGCACGGGTCCTAGGAACCCGCCAGTGTGGGTTCGAATCCCACCGCCGGTACATAGGTCTTATACCGAACTCTCTCCCGGGGGCAGCGGCTATCCCGCCTGTTCCAGGCCGGGTTCGCGCTGCGCCGGATCCAGATCCGCAGCCGGTTCCACCGGGGCCGGGTGGCGGCGCGCCACCACCAGCGCCCCGGCCAGCCCCAGCAGCCCGGACACCACCGACACGGCGAACATCGCGGGGTGCGGGCTACCACCCACCGCCGCGTCCCCCAGCACCACGATCGCGATCGTGCCGGGGAACACCCCGAGCACCGTGCCCAGCAGGTACGGCAGGAACCGCACGCCGGAGAGGGCGGAGGCGTAGTTCATCGCCGCGAACGGCACGGCCGGGATCAGGCGCAGGGACACCACCGCGAGCAGCCCGCTGTGGTCGAGCCGTTCGCGGATCCACATGATCCCGCGCCGGTGGGCATGCCGCTCCACCAGCCGCCCGCCGACCATCCGCACCAGCCAGTAGGCGAGCACCGCGGCCAGCGCCGTGCCGGCCACGGTGAGCAGCACTCCCAGTACGGAACCGAACAGCACCCCGGCGGCCACGGTGAACACCGTGCGCGGCACCGGCGTGATGGTGACCGCCCCCTGGAGCAGCACGAACAGCACCGGCGCCCACAGGCCCGCGTCCTGCACGGTCCGGCGCACGTCGGGGATCCCGTCGCGCAGGAAGAAGACGGCGACACCGGCGACCACCAGCACGGCAGCGCCCGCGGCGACCCTCCTCCATGTCATGTGTCCGACGGTACCGACGGGCGCGGCCGGCCTGTCACCACGGGGTGACGCGCCACGAGCCGGCCACCGGGGCGACACCACGGTGTCACCGAGCCGCTCCTGCCGCGGCGGCTACCGTGAACGATCGTGACGACCGAGCAGCCGCAACCGCCCGCTCTCGACCTCGACCCGGACGGGCTCGCCGTGCGCCGCGAGGTGCTCGGGCCCGACCACGTCGACGCGGCACTGTCCCGTGCCGACGACATCACGGCCGAGTTCCAGGAGATGATCACCCGCTACGCGTGGGGCCACATCTGGACCAGGCCGGGGCTCGACCGGCGGATGCGCAGCGCGATCACGATCACCGCCCTCGTCGCGCACGGGCACTACGCCGAGCTGGAGCTGCACCTGCGGGCCGCGCTGCGCAACGGCCTCACCAAGGCGGAGATCGTCGAGGTGCTGCTGCAGAGCGCGATCTACTGCGGGGTGCCCGCGGCCAACTCGGCCTTCGGCGTGGCCCGCCGCATCCTGAACGAGGAAACCCCGCCCTCCTGACCTGT
>NZ_JAAXKY010000292.1 GCF_012911925.1 Pseudonocardia xinjiangensis
CCACCACCTTCCCCCGCAGAACGGACCCCTCGAGTCGTGCCTGAACGGTCCACGGCGCCGGCAGCCCGGCTCACCCCCACCGCGGACATCCATCGCAGACGAGGACGGACCCCCACCCGTCGTCGCCTCGGCCCCCGGTCCGGCCGGGGACCCGCTTGGTGATGACACGGGCGACGTATCGACCCCTGCGCGGCTGCCGCCGGACACCGCCCTGCCTGGCCACCCCCCCGAGCCCGGCGTCCGAAATGCGACCGCTCACGAACTGCACTGCCTTCGGTAGGCAGCAGCAGCACTGTGGACGGCGACATCATTTCATGACGCTTCACGGAATCTGCATGGCCGGGGGTGTGGGAGCGCATCGACTGGAAAACGGCTCCGGCCCCGGGAAGGTTCAACCGACTCAGCGGTGAGAGCGACGTCCCACTCGGTATCAGTGCATTCCCAGCCGAACGGGACAAGCCGACCAAATGCCGTTTTCGAACGACCGGTATACGGTACGTGTCCGCGTCATGACCCGCAGCGTCGTCCCGAGTTGATACAGGAAACCACCTGGGCCATCAGCGAGTCCGGCATGACCTCGATGTAGTCACCGTGGTCGCTGATCGGGCTGTGCTGCTCCTCGGGAAAACTGTCGATCGCGTAGTCCGCGCCCGGCGGGACCGAGTAGGAGATCTCCATGTGCAGCTGGGGCACCGGGAAGGTGTCGTTCGGACAGGCGCCCGTCGAGTCCGGGAACACCAGATGCATGCGGTGGTCCGCACTGTCGGTGCTCCTGCCGTTCCAGCAGCTGGGCATGTCGAAGATCCGGACCACCTGCTGGCCGGGCCCGCACCGCGGGTACTGCCGCGCGACGCGGTCCCTGGCCCCCGAGCAGGACCACTGCACGTGGTCGGTGTTCACCCCGCCGGCCGTGAAGCCGTGCGCGTTTCCCGTGGTGGCGCGCAGGAACTCGGGCATCGGCACGACCGAGCTGACGGGGCTGCCGCGGTACTCGAGCAGCACGGAGCTCGGCACGAGGATCTGCCCCACGTTGTGGTCGGCGGCGTCGTCGAGGCCGGGGGGACCGCCCGGACCCGGCACGCGCAGCACGGGCCAGTAGTACGCGGACCTGTCGCCGTCGGGGCAGGTCGTGGCCGCCGCGGCGAGGCTCTGGTTCGTGGATCGGGCACTGACGGAGACGTTGCCCACGTAGTCGTGGAAATGGTGGGCCCCGCCGGGGTCACCGGGATCGCCGACCAGATTGTCCGAGTTGTGGATGCCCTGCTGGTCGCGTCCGCAGTCGATACGCCAGGTGCCGGTCGATGCATCCGGCTGGGCCGGGGCCGGCGGCGGTGTGACGGGAACCTGCGATATGTCGACATAGTCCGACACCGGAGCCCCGAAATTCCCTGTTCCGGAGGCAGGGGCGCTACAGGCAGCCACCACGACGAGGGTCAGAACCACCAGCATGATCTGGTCGATCAGCCCCGGCAACGGCGTTCGCCCCTCGATTCCCATCCTCCGGATTGTCGCAGAGTCACCCGGAGAATGCCTGGCGCTCATGGTCGTCGCCGAATTGCGCCGATTACGCCCCCGAGCCGATCACGCCGATTTGCGGCGTCCGGTCGAAAAGGACGACCTGATCCGGCTGATCCTGCGGCCCTGAGCTGCTACCGACCCACCGGCACGCCGGCCTGGATCACGGTCCGCCGCTCCGATCCCGCCCACAGCAACGCGGGGTCGGCGAACGGGTCGCCGTCGACCACCAGCAGGTCGGCGACGGCCCCCGCCCGGACGCGCCCGAGGTCGGGGCGCCCGAGCAGCTCCGCGTTCACCGACGTTGCGGCCTGCAGCGTGCGCAGCACGCCCTCCACCTCCACCTGCACGCGGAGCCCGCCGAGCTGCTCGTCCTCCAGCACGCCCATCAGGTCCGTGCCGAACCCGATGCGCACGCCCGCGGCACGGGCCAGCTCGAGGGCGGCCCGGCCTGCGGCGAGGACCTCCCGGTTCTTCGCCTGCCCCACCGGAGCCAGCCCC
>NZ_JAAXKY010000293.1 GCF_012911925.1 Pseudonocardia xinjiangensis
GCGCGAGTTCCCCCCCCACGCGAGGTACGTGCCCACGTACTGCCCGGCGCCGCGCACGCCCTCCAGCAGTGGATGGACCGCACCGGCCTGCAGCGGATGGGACCGTCGCCACTGCGCGTGCAGGTACCCGCTGCCGGCCTCGTCGGCGCCGAGGTCGTAGGTGATCTGGTAGTAGACGACGGCCGGTGTCTCGCCCAGGTTCTCCACGGTGATCCGCGCCGCCGACCGGAAGGGCATGGGCCAGTAGCTGTTGAGGCCCCCGTGCGGGTTCACCGCGATCATCGTGGAGCTGAGCTGCGCGAACCGTCCCCAGCCCTGTCCGAAGAAGTCGCCGACCGGCACCTCGACGGCGGGCGTGTCCGCATCGTCCCAGTAGGCGCGCAGCAGCAGCGACCGCCAGTGGTCGGGATGGGTCGTCATCCACACGTGGGTGATGCGTCCGCATCCCTCGATCGCGGCCAGGTCGATCGTCTCGTGGGCGCCCACCACCACACTCGGCGAGATCTTCCAGCCCTGGCCGAGCTCGCGTCCCGGCTCCGCCCCGGTGCCGGCCGTGGCCCGGCCACCCCGCCCGGACGCGCCCGTCGGGTTCTCCGGGCTGATGGACCGGGTGGTGACCGCCCGGAGACGGGCGATGTCGTGGTCGGACACGGGCGGCTCAGCCCACCAGGCTCGCGCGGCGCCGGACCTCGGCCTCGGTCGGCTCGTCGAGCTGGAACGAGCCGACCGGCACGTCACCGGCACGCTCGTACGTCGCGATCACCACGCCGGTGGTGGACGTATCGCTCCCGACGAGCCGCAGCCCACCGGGCACGGTCCCGGCCCCGAACAGTCGTTTTCCGCTCCCGAGGAGCACCGGGAAGGTCCACACCGTGAACTCGTCGACCAGGTCGCGTTCCAGGAGCGTCTGGAGCAGCACGCTGCTGCCCTGCACCTGCAGGTCCGGCCCGTCCTGGCGTTTGAGTGCGGCCACCGCATCCCCGGCCTCACCCTCGAGCAGCCGGGCGCCGTTCCAGGACACCGTGTCGAGTGTCCGGGACGCGACGTACTTCGTCATGCTGTTGAGCCGGTCCGCGACCGGGTCGTCGCCGACGAAGGGCCAGTGCGCCGCGAAGATCTCGTACGTCCGGCGCCCGAGCAGCAGGTCGTACGGCTTCTCGAAGGCCTCCCCCATCGACCGGGCCATCACGTCGTCCCAGAACGTGACGTTCCAGCCGCCCTTCGTGAACTGCCCTGTCGGGTCCTCCTGCGGGCCTCCGGGGGCCTGCATGACCCCGTCGAGCGAAACGAATGTGGTGACGGCCAGCTTGCGCATCGGGCTCTGCCTTCCTCGTGGTGATCTGAAAGACAGACCGTGCAGGCCACCGGAACTCATCGGCGGGCGGATAGCGTGTAGTACAACCGCGCCACGTCGTCCAGCGGTAGCGGCGCGCCGTCTCCCGCCGACTGCGTGACCTCGACGACGTCGAGCAACCCGACACCGTGCGGCAACGCCGCCGTGCGCAGCGCCAGCGGGCCGGGCACGCCCCGTGCGGTGAGCGCCGCGGCGCGCGAGCCGGCCGTCGCGGCCTCGTGCCCGCTCAGCAGTGCCGGGAGCCGGGGCGCCACCGCGCGGACCGGCGGTCCGAAGCGCCGGGTCTCGGCGTCCACCGGAAGTGGCCGGTCCCGGCGGGTGAGCAGCCAGTGCGCCGCTCGCCTGATCAGCCGGTGCGACTCGCGCACGACCTCGTCGGCCACGGTTGTCGCAACGGTGCCCGGCAGACCGTCGAGCTGCGCCCACAGCTCGGGAAGGTCGAACACGGCGACGGTCACCAGGTAGGCGGCCACGACGTCGGCCGTGGTCGCCGACGCCTCCTCCCGCAGGGAGGACACCCAGGTCATCCCCCCGCGGTCGACGACCTCGTTCGCGAGCGAGGTGGCCACGATCTCCCGCCGCAGCGGGTGGGTGCGGACCGCCTCGGGATGGTGGCGGGTCAGGG
>NZ_JAAXKY010000295.1 GCF_012911925.1 Pseudonocardia xinjiangensis
GGCCCCTCCCGTCCCCCGTCCAGAGAGAAGGACCCGGCGATGACCACACCGTCGCGAGCGAGGATCGGGGTACTCGTCGTCGACGACCACGCCGTGGTCCGGCGCGGCGTCGCCGCCTACCTGGAGGTGCTCGACGACGTCAGCGTCGTCGGTGAGGCCGTGGACGGCGAGGACGCGCTGGCCGTGCTCTCCGACCTCTCGGCGCACGGGCGGCTGCCCGACGTGGTGCTGACGGACCTGCAGATGCCGCGGCTCGACGGGGTGGCGGCCACCAGGGAGATCGGGTTGCGCTTCCCCGAGGTCCGGGTGGTCGTCCTGACCAGCTTCGGGGAGAGCGAACGCGTCCACGCGGCGTTGAAGCAGGGCGCTGCGGGCTACCTGCTCAAGGACGCCGGACCGGACGAGGTCGCCGCTGCGCTGCACGCCGCCGCCCGGGGCGAGGTCTTCCTGGACGTCACGGTGGCCCGCCGGTTGACCGAGGAGCTCCGGACGCCCCGCATCGGGCTCGGGTCGCTGACGGCACGGGAGCGGGAGATCCTGGTGCTCGTGGCGGACGGGCTGTCGAACAGGGAGATCGCGGACCGGCTGGTGATCAGAGAGCGCACCGCCCGCACCCACGTCAGCAACCTGCTGGGAAAGCTCGGTCTCACCTCGCGGACCCAGGCGGCGCTCGTCGCGGTGCGGGAGGGCCTGGTCGAGCCGCGCTGACGGGCGCGGGGATTGCTGTGCGTCGGGAGCGGTCGCGTCGGGGAACGTCACTGGAAGACGACGGTCCGGTTGCCGATCACCGCGATGCGGTTCTCGGTGTGCCAGCGGACCGCCCTGGCGAGCGCGCGGCTCTCCGCCTCGCGGCCGCGGGCCGCGAGCTGGTCGGGGCTCAGCGAGTGGTCGACCCTGATCAGCTCCTGCTCGATGATCGGGCCCTCGTCGAGGTCGGGGGTGACGTAGTGGGCGGTCGCGCCGATGAACTTCACGCCGCGGGCGTGCGCCTGGTGGTAGGGCTTGGCGCCCTTGAAGCTCGGCAGCATCGAGTGGTGGATGTTGATGGCCTTGCCCTCGAGCTGCGTGCACAGGTCGTTCGAGAGGATCTGCATGTAGCGGGCCAGCACCACGAGATCGACCTGCTCCGTGCGCAGCAACCCGAGCAGAGCGGCCTCGGCCTCCGCCTTGGTGTCCTTCGTGACCGGGATGTGCCTGAAGGGGACCCCGAAGCTGTCGGCGATGCGGCCGAGGTCGGGGTGGTTCGACACCACGGCGACCACGTCGAGGTTCAGCTCGCCGATGGAGTTGCGGAACAGCAGGTCGTTGAGGCAGTGGGCGAACTTGCTGACCATGATCACCACGCGCTGGCGCCGGGCGGCGTCGGCGAGCTCCCAGGTCATGTCGAAGGTCTCGGCCAGCCGCGCCACGCGCTGTCCGAGGCCGTCGAGATCGAGCGGCGAGCCGTCGACGTGGGCGAACTCGACGCGCATGAAGAAGTTGCCGCTCGTCGCGCTGCCGAACTGCTGGCTCTGGACGATGGTGCACCTCTCCTGCACGAGCAGTCCGGTGACCGCGTGCACGACGCCCGGTGCGTCCGGGCAGGACAGGAGCAGGGCGCCGTGCTGGGCGCCGGGCGGCGGGGTCATGACGCCTCCTGGAGCGTGTGGGCCGGAGCGGGTCGAGCAGTGGGCAGGGA
>NZ_JAAXKY010000296.1 GCF_012911925.1 Pseudonocardia xinjiangensis
GTGCGGCCGTTGCCTGCCCGGCCGCGCTGGATGGCTCCGGTGGGGTCGTCGCCGAACCGGCGGACGGCGGCGGCCATGGCGCTGGCCCGGCCGGCGACGCGGCGGCGCAGCGGGGAGCGCAGGCCGAGGCGGCGGGCCGAGCGGGCGGCCCGTGCGACGGCGCGGCGCTCCCGTACCGGGACGCCCCAGGCTTCCGGGTGCCGGGCGAGCCAGCGGTACCGGTAGCCGGTGTAGGGGATCAGCAGGAGGTAGACCACGGCGACGATGGCGAGCCCGAGGAACGGTGCGGTGATCAGCAGCGCGGCGGCGATGCCGACCAGCACCAGCAGCGGGGCGATGTAGTTGGGCGGCACCCGCACGGTCTTGAACGACAGCGTGGGTAGTCGGCTCACCATCAGCCCGGCCACGAGCAGGGCCCACAGTCCCACCAGCAGCGGGGCCGACCACCAGCCCGGCCCGAAGTGCAGGGTGAGGTAGAGCGGGATGCCTGCCGACAGCGCCGCGGCGGGGGCCGGGACGCCGACGAAGAACTCCTTGGCGAAGGGGTACTCGTCCTCGGCGTCGATCAGGGTGTTGAAGCGGGCCAGCCGCAGGGCCATGCAGATCGCGAAGACCAGCGCGACGATCCAGCCGAACCGGCTGCCCTCCAGCGCCCAGATGTAGATGACCAGCGCGGGCGCGACGCCGAACGACACCAGGTCGGCCAGCGAGTCGAGCTCTGCGCCGATCCTGGTGCTCGCGTCGAGCAGCCGGGCGAGCCGTCCGTCGAGCGCGTCGCACAGCGCGGCGGCACCCACGGCGGCGACGCACAGCTCGAAGCGCCCGCTCAGCGCGAAGTAGACCGCGGAGAGCCCGGCGCAGAGCGCGAGGACGGTGACGGCGTTCGGCAGCAGCCGGACACCTGCGGAGTAAGGCGGCGCGGGCATCAGGACACCCCGTGCCCTGGCAGCTCGGCCAGCACTGTCTCGCCGCCGATGGTGCGCTGCCCGACGGAGACGGTGACCCGCGAGCCGGGGGGCAGGTAGACGTCGACGCGGGAGCCGAACCGGATGAGCCCGTAGGTCTCACCGGCCGCGACCTCGTCGCCCGGGCCGACATCGCACACGATGCGCCGCGCGAGCAGCCCGGCGATCTGGACGACCCCGAGCCGGACGCCGCCGGCGGTCTCCAGCAGCAAGGCGCTGCGCTCGTTGTCCTCGCTGGCCTTGTCGAGGTCGGCGGACAGGAACCGGCCGGGGCGGTACTCCACGGCGAGCACGCGCCCGTCGACGGGGATCCGCTGCACGTGCACGTCCAGCACGGACAGGAACACGCTCACCCGGCACACCGGTGTGGGCGGGAGGTCCAGCTCGGGCGGGGGCAGCACGTCGGAGACGGTGGCCACCGTGCCGTCGGCGGCGGCGAGCACCACGTTGTCGAGCGGTGGCCGGACGCGGCGGGGGTCGCGGAAGAAGGCGGCGGTGGCCGCGGTGGCGAGCGCGCCCGCCAGGGTGCCGCGGCCGGTGGCTGTCCTGATCACCGCTGCTGCCGCCGCCACGGCCGCCACCAGAGGGCGGCCCCCGGGGTGCATCGGGGGGAGGGCGGCGCGGATGAGCCCGGCAACGTGTGGCAGCGACAGCCCGGCGTGGGACGGTGCTGGAGCTGTCTCTTATA
>NZ_JAAXKY010000297.1 GCF_012911925.1 Pseudonocardia xinjiangensis
GGCCGTGGGGTGGGAGACGGCTTCTCGGGCGTGCCCCGCTCGGGGGCGGTGCGGGGAGCGTCGCCTGCGCACTGCGCCGGCTCGAGCATCATCGTCGTATCGTGCGGCGCCCGCGGGTCGCCGGGAATGGGGTGCGCCCCACCCCGGGTAGGGTTCTCCCCCGCTCTGCGGTGCCGGCACCACGCGCCAGTTGCGGCAAACGGGTAACACCCCGCGAGCGAATGCCGACCCAGTCCTCGTCCGATCGTGAGTCGCCGTACCACACAGGCCCTGCCGCGGGTACGGTTCCGACTCCCAGGAGGCGACGTGGGTTACAACCTCGGAGTGGACCTCGGCACGACGTTCGTCGCTGCCGCGATCGCCAACGAGTCCCGAGTCGAGATGTTCACGCTGGGGGACCGCACCGTGGTCACCCCGGCGGTGGTGTACCTGCGTGAGGACGGCACCCTCGTCTCCGGCGACGCCGCGGGCCGCCGCGCCGTCAGCAGCCCCGACCGGATCGGCCGCGAGTTCAAGCGCCGCCTCGGCGACCCCACCCCCGTGGTCCTCGGCGGCACCCCGTACCCGGTCACCACCCTGCTCGGGACCCTGCTGCACGACGTCGTCACCCGGGTCACCGAGACCGAGGGCACCAAGCCCGACAGCGTCGTGCTCACCCACCCGGCGAACTGGGGCCCGTTCCGCCGGGAGCTGTTCGACGAGGTGCCGCAGGTCGCGGGGCTGACCGCACCGCGCACGGTCACCGAGCCCGAGGCCGCCGCCGCGCACTACGCGGCCTCGCGGCACCTCACCGACGGCGAGATCATCGCGGTGTACGACCTGGGCGGCGGCACGTTCGACGCCACGGTGCTGCGCAAACATCCCAGCGGCATCGAGATCCTGGGCATCCCGGAGGGCATCGAGCGCCTCGGGGGCGTCGACTTCGACGAGGCGATCCTGTCCTACGTCAACTACGCCTCCAACGGCGCGCTGTCCGAGCTCGACATGAGCGACTCCCAGACCGCCATCGCGCTCGCCCGGCTCCGTCAGGACTGCGTGCTGGCCAAGGAGGCCCTCTCGGTCGACACCGAGACGACCATCCCGGTCTTCCTGCCCCACCGCCACTTCGACGTCCGCCTCAGCCGCGACGACTTCGAGGACATGATCCGCGCTCCGATCGAGTCGACCATCGGCACGCTGATCCGCACGCTGCGCTCGGCCCAGATCGACCAGAACGGGCTGTCGGCGGTACTGCTCGTCGGCGGCTCCTCCCGGATCCCGCTGGTCTCGCGGATGATCTCCGAGGAGCTGGGCCGCCCCACCGTGGTCGACGCCCACCCGAAGTACGCCGTGGCGCTCGGTGCCGCCACCCTCGCCAGAGCGGGCGCGGTCACCGCCGCGGGCGGCGCGCCGCCCGCCGGACCGGCCACCATTCCCGGCCCCCGAGGCGGACGCGGCGGCGAGCCCGCCGGGGGTGGATCCGTCGCCGTCCACGCCGGGCCGACGGGCGCCCGCAGCTCCACCGGCCCACCACCGCCGGTCGGCGTGCCGGCGCAGCGCAGCGCACCGCCGCCTCTCGTCCCGGAACAGCCGCCGCAGCCCGTGGCCCACGGGGGACCGGGCGGTCCCGCCGGTCCGCCGGCC
>NZ_JAAXKY010000298.1 GCF_012911925.1 Pseudonocardia xinjiangensis
TCGCCACACACCTGTTGCAGCAAAGCCACGTTCATGCAGCCACGTTGCGTGAAAGTGGCTTTGCTGCAACAGGTGTGTGGCGATGCCCGGGGAGTGGGTGCGCCGTGCACCGATTCTGCTGACCGGACGCGTACGGTTGCCTACGCTCGGTGCAGCGGGCCGCACCGCGGCGTGACATCTGTCGAGGGGAGCGGCCGGATGGCGGGTGGAGAGCTGGGCGCGGTGTTCCGCGTGCGGGAGTTCCGGGTCGTCTGGGCCGCCGAGCTCCTCTCGATCGCCGGCGACCAGCTGGCCCGCGTCGCGCTGGCCGTCCTGGTGTACGGCCGGACCGGTTCCGCCGCATGGGCCGCCGCCACCTACGCGCTCACCTTCCTGCCGGCGCTGCTCGGCGGGGTGCTCCTGTCCGGCCTGGCCGACCGGTACCGCCGCCGCGAGGTCATGATCGGCTCGGACGTCCTGCGCGCCGTGCTCGTCGCCGCCATGGCCATCCCGCACCTGCCGCTGTGGGCGCTCTGCGCGCTCCTGGTGATGGTGGTGCTGCTCGGCTCGCCCCACACCGCAGCCCAGGGCGCGCTCCTGCCCGAGATCCTGCGGGGGGAGCTCTACGAGCGCGGGCTGGCCGTCCGGCAGATCACGAGCCAGACCGCGCAGCTGGTCGGGTTCGCCAGCGGCGGGGTGCTCGTCGCCGCCATCAGTCCGTCGCTGGCGCTGCTGGCCAACGCGGTGTCGTTCGCGCTCTCGGCCGTCCTCGTGCGCACCGGCGTCGCCGACCGGCCCCGGCCCGGCACCACCGACGGGGACGACGAGGCCGCCGCCGACGCCCCCGCCGGGGGGCTGCGCGGCGTCGTCGCCGCGCTCGTGGAGATCGCCACCGACCCGCGGCGGCGAGCGCTCGTGCTCCTGGCGTGGCTCGTCGGGTGGTACGTCGTGCCCGAAGCACTCGCCGCGCCGTATGCCGACCAGCTCGGAGCCGGCCCCGCCGTCGTGGGGCTCCTGATGGCGGCCGACCCGCTGGGGAGCGTGGTCGGGGCATGGCTGTTCGTCCGGTTCGTCCCGGCCGAGACGCGGGCGCGGCTCGTCGGGGTGCTCGCCGTCGGCGCCGGCCTGCCGTTGATCCTCTGCCTCTTCCGCCCCCCGCTCCCGCTCACGCTCCTGCTGTGGGGGGTGTCCGGGATGCTGTCCACCGCCTATCTCCTGCAGACGCAGGCGAGCTTCGTCCGGGCGACGCCGACGGTGGGGCGCGGACGGGCGATCGGGGTCGCGGCGTCCGGCATCATCGCGGCGCAGGGAGCGGCCGTGCTCATCGGCGGGTTGCTGGCCGACACCTGGGACCCGTCCACCGCCATTGCGGTGGCCGGGAGTGTGGGGGCCGTCCTCGCGCTGGGGGTCGCCGTCGCGTGGCACCGTGCCAACCGGCCCGACACCGAGACCGTCGGCTCGACGGTCCTCTCGCGCGGCTGACCCCACCCCCGTCCCGCGGGCCACCTGCTCGGCCTCCGGCTGATCGACCTCACCAGTTGTGGTTGCGCATCGCGCGTCCTCCTTCCTGTTCACCGGGTTGCGGGATGGGCTCACCAGTTGTGGTTGCGCACGGGCTGTCCCTTCCTCGGGG
>NZ_JAAXKY010000299.1 GCF_012911925.1 Pseudonocardia xinjiangensis
CCCCGCTCCTCCGCCGCCCGCTCCGCCGCCCCCGGAGGCTCCGCGGCCCGCGCCTGGGCCGCCCCCGGCTGCCCCGCCGGCCGGCGACCCGGTGTGGGACCGGCTGGCCGACTGCGAGTCCTCCGGCAACTGGGCGATCGACACCGGCAACGGCTACTCCGGTGGGCTGCAGTTCGATGCCGCCACCTGGCGGGAGTACGGCGGCGGTGAGTTCGCCGCCGCGGCGCACCGGGCCACGCGGGAGCAGCAGATCACCGTCGCCACTCGGGTGCGTGACGACCGGGGCGGGTACGGGTCATGGCCCGCTTGCGCGCGCAAGCTGGGTCTGCCGTCGTGACCATGCCGTGATCCAGCCGTGATCACGGAGCGCGACCGGGACCGTGTGCACAGCAGCAGGAGTGGCCATCGCTACCCTGACGGGCGATGAGCGAGCGCTCGCAGTCCGAAGAGACCCCCATCCGCGTCGGCAATAGGTATCGCCTGGACGAGCGGATCGGGGCTGGTGCCATGGGCGCTGTGTGGCGCGGCACCGACGAGCTGCTCAACCGCACGGTCGCCGTGAAAGAGCTGCTCGCTGCCGCGGTCGCCCCGGGGCCGGGAGGCGACGACGCCCTGGAGGAGTCGCGCCAGCGGATCCTGCGGGAGGGCCGCATCGGTGCGCGGCTGCAGCACCCCCATGTCATCAGCATGTTCGACGTGGTGGTGCACGAGGACCGGCCGTGGCTGGTGATGGAGTACCTGCCGTCGAAGTCGCTGGCCCAGGTGCTCGGCGAGAAGGGCGCGCTGGGGCCGCGGGAGGTCGCCGACGTGGGCCGCCAGGTCGCCGACGGGCTGGCCGCGGCCCACGTGGCCGGGGTGGTGCACCGCGACGTCAAGCCGGGCAACGTGCTCCTCGCCGAGGACGGGCGCGTCAAGCTCACCGACTTCGGCGTCTCCCGTGCCGTCGACGACGTGCAGCTCACCCGCACCGGCCTGATCGCAGGCACCCCGGCGTTCCTCTCGCCGGAGGTCGCGAGGGGCGGCGAGCCGACGGCGGCGTCCGACGTGTTCGCGCTCGGCGCCACGCTGTACGCGGCGGTGGAGGGCACCCCGCCGTTCGGCCTCGACGACAACGCGTACGCATTGCTGCACAAGGTCGCGATGGGCGATGTGCGTCCCCCCAAGCAGTCCGGCCCGCTCACCGGCGTGATCATGTGGCTGCTCAACACCGATCCGGCCGAGCGTCCCTCGGCCACGCAGGCCCGCGACGCGCTCGCTGCGGTCGCGGAGGGCCGCTCCGGGGGTCCTGCGGTGCCTGCTGCTGCGGCGGCGCTCACGGCCACCAGGGTCGCCTCCACCGCCACGATGGAGGCCGCGCCCCCGGCGTCGGCTCCACCCGCCCCGCCGTCCACGCCGGCCGCGCCGATGCAGCGCCCGGAGCCCGGTCCCCGCCGCAGGCCGTCCATGCCC
>NZ_JAAXKY010000029.1 GCF_012911925.1 Pseudonocardia xinjiangensis
ACTCGCGGGGGTGGGGGTGGGTCAGGGGTTCCTGGCGGCCGGTTCTCCTGTGACGGACGCGGTCCTCGTCAGCGTCAGGCCCGTGGTCTCCGGGGCGAGCGTCTGGGAGACGAGCGCACCGACCGCGCAGAGCGCCGCGCCGATGACCATCGAGGCGCCGATGCCGATGGTGGAGATCCCGACCGGGAGCAGGAACGTCCCGATGGCGGCTCCGATCCGGCTGAACGCGGAGGCGATGCCCACCCCGGTGGACCGGACGTCGGTGGGGAACACCTCGATCGGGTAGACGGCGGTCAGGTTGCCCGACAGGGCGTTGAAGAACGAGAACAGCGCGAAGCAGACCACGATCACCAGCGCGGGGGCGTGGGTCCACACCCCGACCACGAGCAGGGCCGCTGCCATGATCCAGAAGGGCCCGATGAGCTGCCTGCGACGCCCCATCCGCTCGATCGTCAGCATGCCCACCACGGCTCCCACCGCGGCGATGCCGTTCGCCGCGATCGTGCCCGCCCGGGGGTCCGCCAGCTGGAGCGCGGCGAACACCTGCGGCGCGAAGGTGAAGATGGCGAAGTAGGGAGCCACCAGGCAGGCCCAGAACGTGCAGACGAAGATCGTGCGCCTGCGCAGACCGGGGGCGAACAGGTCGCGCCAGCCGGCACCCGGCTTCTCCAGGCCGTACTCCTCGCCGTGGAAATGCGCCTCTCCCCCGAGATGGCGGTCGACGATGGCGCGGGCCTCGTCGACGCGCCCCTGGTGCATCAGCCATCGCGGCGACTCGGGCAGCCCGATGCGCAGTGCCAGCACCACGAGGGCGGGCACCGCGCTCGTCACAAGCACCCACCGCCAGCTCCAGCCGGCCAGGTCGACGAGGGCGTAGGCGGCCACGACGGACACCAGGTAGCCGCCGTACCAGAACACCAGCAGCTTCGACAGCCTGCGCCCGCGTCCCCGGGTCGGGGCGAACTCGGCGAGCATCGCGGCGCCGATGGCGTACTCCGCCCCGATCGCGACACCGAGGAGCAGCCGCACGACGAAGAGCTGCCACGGCTCGGTCACCACTCCCTGCAGCAGGCCGAGGATGACGAAGGCGACGATGTCGATCAGGAACAGGCGCCTGCGGCCGAAGCGGTCGGTCAGGTAGCCCACGATCGGGGAGCCCAGGAAGATCCCGATCAACGAGGAGGCGCCGATCAGCCCGGCCCAGAGCGGGGAGATGTGCATGCTGGTGGCGATCAACGGGAGGACCACGCTGAGCACGCCGAGGTCGTAGCCGTCGAGCCCTTCACCCCACGCCGTGGCCAGGGTCAGGCGACGCAGGAAACCGCGCTCGCCACGCGCCGCCTCAGCGCCTCCGCTCATCGTGCCCCTCGCCACCGGTCGCCGTCAGCGCGCAACCGTGACGACCGGGGTCCCGCCCGCGCGGCCCGCACCGTCGGCGAGCCGATCGACGGTAACCACCCCTCGTCGATCACGCTCGTCGCGACGACCGGCGAGCAGCAGCCCGCACGGCATGTACGGGCGGCCTTCAGTGCGACGGCGGGTAGCCCGCACGCAGCTTGCCCTTCTGGAGCTTGCCGGCCTCGCTGCGCGGGAGCGCAGCGGCGAAGTCGACACTGCGCGGAACCTTGTAGTGCGCGATCCGCTCACGCAGGTAGGCGATCAGCTCCCCCGCCAGCTCCGGCCCGGCCGGGACGCCTGCGGCGGGCTGGACCACGGCCTTCACTTGCTCCCCCATGTCCGCGTCGGGGATGCCGAAGACCGCGACGTCGAGCACCGCGGGGTGCAGCGCCAGTGCGTTCTCGACCTCCTGCGGGTAGATGTTCACCCCACCGGAGATGATCACGAACGCCTTGCGGTCGGTGAGGAAGAGGTAGCCGTCCTCGTCCAGATAGCCGATGTCGCCGGTGGTCCCCCAGTTGGCGTGTTCCGGGTGCTGCGACCGGCGGGTCTTCCCCGGGTCGTTGTGGTAGGTGAACGGGAACACGTCGCGCTCCACGTAGACGAGCCCCACCTCGCCGGTGGGGAGCTCCTTCCCGGCGTCGTCGCAGACGTGCAGGATGCCGAACGCCGGGCGCCCGACGGACCCGGGCTTCCGCAGCCACTCCGCCGAGTCGATCAACGTCATTCCCAGCCCCTCGCTGGAGGCGAAGTACTCGTGCAGGATCGGGCCCCACCACTCGATCATCTTCCGCTTGACCTCGACGGGGCACGGTGCGGCGCCGTGGAGGGCGAGCCGGTGCGAGGACAGGTCGTGGGCCGACCGCCGGTCGTCGGGCAGCTTGAGCATCCGGACGAACATGGTCGGCACCCACAGGCTGTGGGTCACTCGGTGCCGCTCGATCGCCTCCAGCGCGGTCTCGGCGTCGAACCGGGGCATGACCACGACCGCGCCTCCGGTGGCGTGGACGGTCCCGCAGAACGCCAGGGGCGCGGCGTGGTAGAGCGGCGCCGGGCACAGGTAGACGGTGTCGGCGTCGTAACCGTGGGCTTCGCGCAGGACCCGGGCCGCGGGCCGGACGTTGGCGTCGATCTGCTCGCCCGGCAGCGGCGGCCGGATCCCCTTCGGCTGCCCCGTGGTGCCCGAGGAGTACAGCAGGGTGGCACCGCGCGGCTGGTCGGCGGACGGCTCGGGGGACGCGGCGGTCAGTGCGGCCTCGTAGTCGTCGTACCCGTCCTGCGGGCCGCCCATCGCCAGGTGGAGCGCCACGCCGGGGGTCCGGCCGGGCAGCCCGGGGGTCGCCTCGGCCATCGCCGCCGAGACGACCAGCGCCTTCGCGCCGCAGTCGGTCACGATGTAGGTGATCTCCGGTACCGACAGGTGCCGGTTGATCGGGGTGAAGTAGAGGCCGCTGCGCAGCGCCGCCCAGTAGACCACCCAGAACTCCGCGATGTTCTCCGCGAGGAGTGCGACGACGTCGCCGGGGCGCAGCCCGGCGTGGTGGAGCACGTGCGCGAGCCGGACGGAGCGCTCGTCGAGCTCGGCGTACGTCATCACGGCGCCCGTGTCGGACATGACCACTGCCGGCTTGTCCGGCGTGAGCGCCGCGAAGGTTCCGGGGAACACCGTGTCTCCCGCCTGGAGGGTTCGCTCCGATCGTCGGCGCGTCCCTCACGGCGGTCAAGGCAGGGGGTGACCCGCCGGGGCGAGGGTCACGCGCAGGACGGGTCTTCCGGACGCATCACCCGGCACCGATGAGAACCACCGCCCGGCGTGGTCCCCATCGCGACGACGACCACGCCAGGAGAGGACACGGGATGCCGAGCACCGAGCCGACCACGCAGATCGACCACCGGTACGGCGATGCGGAGGCCGTTCCCACCCCGTGGTCCACGGCCCAGGAGCACCTTGCGGCGGCAGAGGTCGCCTGGCTCTCCACGGTGCGACCTGACGGCCGGCCCCACGTCACGCCGCTGCTGACCGTGTGGCTCGACGGCGCGCTGCACATCTGCACGGGCGAGGTCGAGCAGAAGGCACGCAACATCGCGGCCAACCCGCACGTCGTGCTCACCACCGGCACCAACGCCCTGCGCGGGGGGCTCGACCTGTCCGTGGAAGGACGGGCCGAACGCGTGACCGACCCGGAGCGGCTGCAGGTCCTCGCCGACGCGTGGGAGAAGAAGTACGGCAGCGAGTGGCACTTCGAGGTCCGCGACGGTGGGTTCGAGGGCGGGCACGCTCTGGCGCTCGTGTTCCGGATCGAGCCCACCACGGTCTTCGGGTTCGGGAAGGGCCCCTACAGCCAGACCCGCTGGTGCTTCCCGGGATCCTGACCCCGGGTCAGGCGAGCAGGCCGGACGCGTCGCGCCACATCCGGGCCACCACCTCACCCGCCGGTTCCTCGGTGGCGAGCGCAGCGCTCTGCCCGGCCCAGTGGTTGACCTCGTCCATGCCGTCCGGTTCACCCCGCCGCAGCTGCCCGACGAGTCGGAGCTGATCCGGGAACGGCGCCGGACGTGGCGCGCCCGGCTCGGTCCAGGCCCGCACGTACGGCGTGGGGGCCGCCCGCGCCAGCCGGCCGGAGTAGGCCCGCGTGGCCACGGTGGCCTCCGGGGCCAGGCCGTCCAGCGACGCGGCCCACTCCTTGCTGGTTCCCGTCTCGGGGCAGCGCAGCAACGCGGTGCCCACCTGTACCGCGCTCGCGCCCAACGCCAGCGCCGCAGCGACCCCGCGCCCGTCGGCGATCCCGCCCGCGGCGATGATCGGCACCTGCAGGTGGTCGGCGAACCGGGGAAGCAGGGCGAAGAGCCCGACGTCGGTGCGCTCGGCCGCCTCCTGGTCGAAGCTGCCCCGATGGCCGCCCGCCTCCATGCCCTGCGCCACGATCGCATCGGCGCCGGCCTCCTGGGCGGTGAGCGCGTCGTCGAGCGTGGTGGCGCAGGCGAACCAGGCGATCCCCTGCTCGTGCAACCGGCGGACGAAGTCCGGCTCGAAGACACCCATGATCGAGGAGATCACCGTGGGCCGGGCGGCCAGCATGGCCTCGCACTGCGCATCGAACGCCGGGGGCGGTGGCCCGGGGGCGTCGTCCGGCGTCCCGAACCGCCCGAGGAACTCGCGGGCCTCCGCGACCCGGCGCTCCCGCTCGTCGGGGTCGGCGACGGGCGGTTCCGGGATCCAGATGTTCAGCTGCAGTGCACCGGAGGATCCGGCGCGGAACTGCTCCACCCATTCCGCGATGCGCAACGGGGCGAACTGCAGCACGCCGGCGCCACCCATCCCACCCGTCTCGGCCACCGCGACGGCCAGCTCGGGTGGACAGGCTCCTGCCATCGGAGCCTGCAGGATCGGCAGCCGCAGGCCGAACCGATCGCAGAACTCCTGCGCCCGCTGTCGTGCGTCCGCCACGGTCTCCTCCTTCGCGGTGCGTGCAGTTCCCCGCACACGCACTCAGCTCGTCGAGAGCAGACGGTGTGCCTCGCTCATCATGCCGGTGACGATCTGCTCGACGGGCTGGACGTCGCGGACGAGACCGACGCCTGCCCCCGCCGGGAACACCATCTCCTCCCACTCCCCGGTGGTGTCGACCGTGGGCGGGATCGCGCTGAACGTCGGCATGTCGTACGGGATCCGCGCGCTGTGCGGGAACAGGGTGGTGTGGCCGATCACTCCGGCGGGCGGGGGGTCGGGGATCTCGCTCTCCCGACCGGCCCACTCGGCGACGGCCCTGGTCGGCAGCAGGCGGTACCGATGCGCCGGCCACTCCGGTCCGAAGGCCGTGGTCACCACGGGCGGCCCGGCGGCGTCCACCAGCCGCCGCTTGTACTCGGGGTGAGCGGGGCTCTCGGCGGACGCGACGAGCCGGGTTCCGACCCACACCCCGTCGGCGCCCGCCCGCAGCGCGGCAGCGGCGGCCACCCCGTCGGCGATGCCGCCAGCCGCGAGGAGCAGCTGCTCGGGAAACCGGCCCCGGATCTCGGCGAGCAGGTCGTGCAGCGGGACGACCCCGCGGGCGTGGCCGCCCGCCTCCACGCCCTGCGCGACCAGGCCGACGACGCCGAGCCCGACCGCACCCGCGGCGAGCTCGACCGAGGACACCTGCATCCACACCCGGGCGCCCGCATCGGTCAGCCGTCGCACCCAGTGCGCCGGCGGCAGGTCGTGGTGGAACACCACCAGCGGTACAGCGAGCTCGACACAGGCGTCGACGTGCCCGTCCGTGGATGCCGGACCCATGCCGGTCTCGGCGCAGATCAGGTCCACGCCCCACGGGCCGTCGGTGAGCTCGCGCAGCTCGGCGGCCATCACGGGCAGGCTCGGTGGGGGATCGGGCGAGGCGCCGATGATGCCGAGGCCTCCCGCGTTGCTCACCGCCGCCACCAGCGGCGGATGGGCGACGAACCCCATGCCGGCGCCCACGAAGGGGTGCCGGAGCCCGAACTCGCGCGTCAGCCGGGTGCTGATGGTCGATTCGTCGCAACTCCAGTGCACTGGACGGTCCGCCGAATTCGTGTTCACACCGATCTGCTGGTCCCCCACTTTTCCACTGGAGCACGGCCGTTAGCGCGGCGTCAATTCACTGCATTTATCGCGGAACGACCGAAGGCTCTTCCGTCCACCGACACGACTTACCGGATGATCCGGATCCGTACCTGAATCTGACGTCACCATCGGTTACTGTTCCGGCCACGCAGGTGCGCGCGTGACCGACGACGGAGGCGAAGTGGCAGGACAGGTGGAGACGATCCGAGGGCCGGTCGAGGCCGGCGAGCTCGGCACCGTGCTGATGCACGAGCACGTGTTCGTGGTCAACGAGGAGGTCCACCGCAACTACCCCGACTGGTGGGACGAGGAGCAGGGGATCGCGGACGCCATCACGCGGCTGAAGACCCTGAAGGACCACGGAGTGGACACGATCGTCGACGCCACCGTGGTCGGCCTCGGGCGCGACGTCGCGCGGGTGGCTCGGGTCAACGAGCAGGTGGACCTCCACATCGTCGCCTGCACGGGGTTCTACACCCTCGGCGATGTCCCGCCGTTCCTGATGTACCAAGGTCCGGGCACCGCCCTGGGCGGGGACGAACCGCTGATCGACCTGTTCGTCACCGACATCACGGAGGGCATCGCGGGCACCGGCATCAAGGCCGCGTTCCTCAAGTGCGCCATCGAGGCCGAGCTCACGCCCGGCGTGGAACGGGTGATGACGGCGGTGGCGGAAGCGCACAAGCGCACCGGTGTGCCGATCACCACGCACACCAGCAGCCCGCTCCGCACAGGTCTGGTCATGCAGGAGGTCCTCGGACGAGAGGGCGTCGACCTCGGCCGGGTGGTGATCGGCCACAGCGGCGACACCACCGATCTCGACTACCTGCGCACGCTGATCGGCAACGGCTCGTACGTGGGGATGGATCGGTTCGGGCTGGACATCTTCCTCCCGGCCAATGAGCGGGTGGCGACGGTCGCGGCCCTCGCTGCGGAGGGCCTCGCCGACCGGGTCGTGCTGGGCCACGACGCGTCGTGCCACATCGACTGGTTCCCGGCGGGCTTCCGCGAGCACGGCGCGCAGAACTGGCACCACACCCACATCCCGGACGACGTGGTTCCCGCCCTCCGCGAAGCCGGTGTGACCGAGGACCAGCTCACCACCATGCTGGTGGACAACCCCCGCCGGATCATGGCCCACGACGGGCGCTGACCTGGGGCTGCGCGCCGCATCACCATCCGGTCGGGGGGCACAAGGTACGTTCCGGTGGTGAACGGGCATGCGTCCCTCGTCGTCCCCCGTGACCTGCGTATCAGGGGGTCGCGGGTCACGGGGGACGGCGGTTCCGGGCGATGACCGAGCCCCGCGTGCGGCGAGGACGGAGCAGGCAACAGGCCGCGCTGGACCGCGTCGCCAAGCAGATGTTCGACACCTACGGCTTCACCGACACCCACATCGCCGGCATCGCGCGCGAGGCCGGCGTCTCGCTGTCCACCTTCTACAGCCACTTCGGCTCGAAGGTACGGGCGTATCGAGAGGTCATGGGCATGGAGCCACCGTTGCCGGACGACGACGGCGAGACCGGCAGGACGCTGACGGCACGCGCCCGGCGCACCCGTGCCGCCCTGATCGCCGCCGCCCGGGAGTGCTTCGAACGGGACGCGTACCACGCGGTGCGCATCAGCGACATCGCTGAGCAGGCGGGCAGCGCGGTCGGGTCGTTCTACACCTACTTCTCCTCGAAGCAGGAGATCTTCACCGCCGTGCTGAACGGAGCACTCGCGGAGCTGTCGCGGCTGCGCCCGGAGGTCCCCGTCCCCGGCCCCCGGCCCGCGGTCACCCGGGAGGAGCGGCGGGCGCGCGCCGAGGAACGGATCCGGGCGGCGATCGAGTACTACTTCGACGGGTTCACGCTCCAGGCGACGATGGCGCTGCGCGTGGACGAGGCGGTGTCGATGCACCCGGAGCTGATGCCGCTGCGGCTGGCGCTCCACCAGGCGTCCGCCGAGCGGATCGCAGGCAGCGTGCGCCGTTGGCAGGAAGCGGGGATCGCCGACCGCGGCCTGGACCCCGAGCACACCGGCCACGCCCTCGCGGCGATGGTCGGCCACTCCACGCGCGTGTGGATCGCCTACGGGCAGGAGCACGACCGTGCCACCGCGATCGACACGCTGGTACGGCTGTGGGTCAACGGCATCGGCCTGGCCGCGGCAGCCGACGCATCCTCCGGGTAGCCGCGGCAGGCGCCGGCGCGGGCAGCAGCTGTCGCTCAGCACGCGATCCATGGGTCCTCCCTCAGCGCCCCGCTCCTGCGCCCGATCCTGCCGTGGCCGAGGGGTCACGCCTGCCGGGCACTGCGCCGCTCGGCCTCGATGACCGGGTCGGTGACGCCGCCTGCCGACGCCCACCTGTCGATGTCCCAGCCGGCCCGGCCCGCGCCCGCCCGGTAGGCGCTGTCGTAGAACTCGAGCACCGCTCCTCGCGGATCCGGCTCCGCGCGCGCGTCGTCGTAGCGCAGCACGGCGAGGTGACTGCCGCCCCGCTCCACCCAGCCGGCCGCCGGCGGATGCAGCGACTCCTCCGCCAGCCCTGCGGGCTCCGGCGACGTGTAGGAGTAGAAGGCCGGCTCGGGGAACGTCTCGTCACCGAACCAGAAACCGAAGCTGACCAGCTCCCGGGAGTAGGCCTCCCGGGTCACCGCGTCCGTCGACGGCGGGTGCTCGACGAGGGCGTCGCCGAACCGGGTGACGGCGACGTCGAAGGTGTGCCAGAAGTGGTGCACGGGGCTGGTCTTGCCGGAGTAGCCACCGGCGAACTCCTCGAGCAGCAGGTTCACCTGGCTCAGCACCCGCCAGTAGCGGGTCACCGCGACCGTGTCGTAGCGGGAGTGCTCGGTGTCCTCGGCGAAGGGCCGGTCCGAGTCGGGCAGGTCGAACGGTCGGGGCTGCGCGATCGTGACGTCCGCCCCGACGGCGGACAGCCCGCGACGTAGCTGTTCGTGGAAGCCGGCGACCGACTGCCCGGCGAGGGGGAACGAGTACCGCCCGCCGGTGGTTGCGGCGACGTCGAGCCGGTGGTCCAGGAAGTCGAAGTCGATGGTGAAGATCGTGGCGCCGTCGGTCATCGGCCGGGTGGTGATACCGCGGCCGGTGACGTGGAAGGGCACACTCCACCAGTGGTTGCGGCGCGGGCTCGCCGCCAGCCGGATCTTGCCGACGATCTGGGCGTAACGGTGCAGCGTCGCGCGGGTGTCCTGCCAGTCCGCGTACGGAAGATCAGGGAACAGTTCCACAGGGACGGCATGCCCGTCCCGGGAGGCGGCCACACCCGTCACATGGACACATATCGCTGAAAAACGGCTGGTGGAACAGCGACATGTGACCATGTCGCGCCAGGAGCGGGTCGCTCTCACCCGGCCAGGTGCACCACCCGGCCGTCCACCACCGTGGCCTCTGGCGACAGGCTCAGCAGTTCGTCCAGCTCACGGGTGAACGGGTCGGCGGGGTAGGCGACCAGATCGGCCGGGGCGCCCGGCACGAGGGTCCCGGTGGCACCGCCGCCGAGCAGCCGGGCCCCCGCGGTGGTGTAGAGGTGCAACGCCTCGGTCCGGCTGATGGCGTGACCCGCACCGAGCAACCCGGCCGGCGTCCGGCGGGTGACCATGCCGTACACCCCCCGCAGCGGGTCGAGCGGACCGATCGGGTGGTCGGTACCCGCGCTGATGCGCACGCCCGCGTCCATCAGCTCCCGCAGCGGGAACATCTCCGCCACCCGGTCGGCGCCCCAGGCAGCCACCAGCGGCTCGGCCAACCCCTCGAGCAGCGCCTGCTGCACGGTGACGGGGATTCCCAGCTCGGCCGCGTCGGCGATCCGGTCACCCATGAGACCGCCGTGCTCGACCACGAGCATCCCCGGCGGGAGCGGCCCGGTCCGGCTCTTCACCACCCGCACCGCGTCGAGCAGCAGCGCCACGGCACGATCGCCGAAAGCGTGCACGCCGGTCGGCCAACCCCGCCGCACCGCCACGGCCAGCACGTGGGTCAGAGCGTCGAGGTCCCACATCAGCTCGCCGCGGTAGCCGGGCCGGTCGACGTACGGCTGCTCCAGCGCGCCGGCCTCCACACCCCCGTCGAGCACCATCTTCAGGCCCCACACCCGCACCAGCCCGGCGCCCACGCGCGGCCGGACGTCCTCGGCCTCGAGCCCGTCGAGGTAGGCGTCCATCGACCCGGCGGCCTCGATCGCGGCCGGCGTGGTCCAGATCATCGCGTGGCTGCGGACCGACAGGCGCCCGGCCGCCTCGGCGCTGAGGTAGGCCTGCCATTCCTGCGGGGTGACGGCCGGGTCGCGCACCGTGCCGATGCCGTGCGCCCCGTACTCGGCCGCCGCCCGGGCCAGGCCGTCCGCGAGCAGTGGGACGGGCGTCGGTGGCAGCACCCGGCCGGCGAGCTCCAGTGCCGTGTCCTGCACCCATCCGGTCGGGCGCCCCGCCGCGTCGCGCGCGATGAAGCCGCCCGGCAGGTCGGCGGTGTCGGGCCCGATGCCCGCCAGGCGCAGCCCCTCCGAGTTGAGCACGCCGTTGTGCCCGCCACGCAGGACGAGCACCGGGTGGTCGGTGGTGGCGCTGTCCAGCTCCGCCGCCGTCGGCAGCCTGCGCTCCGCCAGCCGCACCTCGTGCCAGTCGGCGGCAGTGACGATCCAGCTTCCCGACGGCGTGTGGGCGGCGCGCTGCCGGATCAGCTCGATGAACTCCGGGATGTCCCGGGCCCGGGACACCGGCACCCCGAGGACGTTGCGGGCCGCGAACATCAGATGGTTGTGGGTGTCGACGAACGCCGGGAGCACGACGAGGCCGGGGTCGTCGAGCACCGTGGTCTCCGGTCCGACCAGGTCGGCCAGGCCGTCCCACTCGCCCAGGCCCCTGCTCCGCGCGACGATCCGGCCCTGCCGGATCGCGACGCCCGTTGCGAGCGGAGCGGCGGGATCCATCGTGTGCACGGTGCCGGCCCGCACCACGAGATCGGCGGCCTTCGCGTCTGCCATGACCCCTGCCTACCCCGACCGCGGCCTCATCGGCGTCAGGCAGGCGGCTCGCCGCGCGCCTCGACCACCACCTCGTGCCAGGAAATCGCGCTCTCGCCCTCCTGCAGGCCCTCCATGCGGGTGCGGGTCTCGGCGAACGCGCCCTCCTCGTGCCAGGCCTGCCAGTCCGCGCGGCTCTGCCACGTGCCGACGACCACGCGCTTGTTCTGCCCGTCGAGCGGGATGAGCAGCTGGCCACCCACCCATCCCGGGCGGCCCCGTGCGGCTGCCAGCCGCTCCCGCATCGCTGCGTCCCACTCCGGTTCGGAGCCGCGTTCGAGCGTCACTTCCGTGATGACGGTCATCATGTCGACCAGTTCCCCTTCCGCGTGGTGACGCACCAGGGTTTCCCGCGGCACTCGATCCCACTCACACGAACGGCTCCGGGGCGGCGACGGGGGGTAACGCCCCCGGTCCACAGCCGAGTTCCCCCGGTAGAGCTTTTCCGAGTCCGGCGCCGCCGCCGGGGGACAACGGTGCGCCCGCCCGAGTAGGAGCGGTGATGGCACCGTCGCGGCGTGGAACGGCAGTGGCCGGGTTGCTGGCCGCCGGGGCGATGGTCATCACGGGGTGCGTCGCAGCACCGGAGCCCGCCGAGCCCGGCGTGATCCCCACCACCAGCCCGATCAGCGGCGAAACGCGGACGACCACCACGGCCACCGCGCTCACGCCGCTGCTCGTCACGGCCCGAGGGCCCGTGGTGCCGTTCACCGGCTCCGACGGCAAGGTCATCGTCACCTACGAGCTGGCGCTGGAGAACACCACACCGCTCACGTTGACCCCGACGAAGGTCGAGGTGCTCGCCCCGTCCGGGGCGGTTCTCCAGACCCTCGACCAGGCCCAGGCCGCGGCGGCGCTCGCCCAGCCCACGAAGCGCGGGGGCGTCCAGCAGCTCACCGAAGCGCAGACGGCCACGCTGTACGTCACGCTGGAGTTCGGCGCCCGGCCCGACGTCCCCGACCGCCTCGACAACCGGATCACCGTCTCCGCCCCAGGGCTGCCAGCCGGAACGGCAACGGCGGGCCCGGTTCCCGTCACCGTCTCCCCGTTCCCGCCGCCCGTCCTGGGCCCGCCGTTGGAACCCGGCACCCGCTACGTCGCCGCCGACAGCTGCTGCGACTCCCCGCGACATCGCCGGGCGCCGCTACCGATCGACAACCGGGTGTGGCTCGCTCAGCGGTTCGCCGTGGACTGGGAGCAGCTCGACGACCGGAACCGCACCGTCACCGGGGAGAACCCGGCGGACCCCGCCGACTACACGATCTACGGCAAGCGCACGATCGCGGCCGCCGACGGCACCGTCGTCCACGTGGAGAACGGCCTGCCCGACCAGAAGCCCGGTGCGCTCCCCGCCACCACCAGCCCCGCGCAGGCCGACGGGAACAGCGTCGTCATCGACATCGGCGGCGGGCTCCACATGTTGTACGCGCACATGCAGAACGGCTCCATCGTCGTCAACGAAGGACAACGGGTCACCCGGGGCGAGCAGCTCGGGCTGGTCGGGAACTCCGGCAACACCTCGGCGCCACACCTGCACTTCCACGTGATGGACGGGCCGTCGCCGCTCACCTCCGAAGGCGTGCCCTACACGATCGACTCGTTCGCGACCACCGGGGAGATCACCTCCACCGCAGCCTTCGACGAGCTGGAGAACACCACGCGCCCCCTGCCCGTCCGGCCCCTCCCGGGCGACGGCCGGCACCGGGACCAGATGCCGCTGGACCGCGTGCTCGTGACCTTCTCCTGACCCGCCTTGCGGCCGCCCGCGGGGGCAGGCGCTGAAGATCGTGACAGCGATTGTGGCGATGCCTCGCGCGTAGGATGTGGGGAAACCGCGGGCTCATGAAGTTCGTGATCAACGCCGACACGGACGAGATCCTCGGCGCCCCGCTCCTCCGCATCGACGCGCAGGAGATCATCAATACGGTCCGCTGTCGCCGTGCGGCACGGCGTCACGCGGCCGCGCTCTGCGATGCGATCGACACCCACCCCAGCCCTACCGAAGCGTTCGACAGCGTTCGACGAGGCGCTCGTCACCCTGGTTCCGGCCGACGAGCCGCAGGTCGGCACCGCGACCCCCGGAGAGGATCCCACGTCCATGACGGAGCAGGAGCCGGCCCGGCCGCCGTCGGTGGTCAACCCATGAGCCTGGACCACCATGACTTCCTGCAGCTGAGCAGGATTGCAGAATCAGTGCGAAGAAGTGATCCCGAACTGGCTCGCACACTCGCTGCGCCGATGGGGCCACAGCGTTCTTCGTGGCAGATCATCGCCTACGTCACACTGTTCTCTTCTGCAATACTGTTGGCGACGGGGCTGGCGATCGGTGCTGCCCTACCTGCCGCGGCAGGAGGGATTGTCCTGATCACGATCTATCCGTTTCTTCTGATCAAGGAGAAGAAGCGATCACATCACAGGAACGCTCGATCGAAACGGAACCGGCCGGGGACGTGACCAGAGGCAACGACCAGCAGACGACGCCGGCACGGCGCTGATGCTCAAAAAGCATTGGCAGACGATCGCGCACTGGGTGGTCGTGGGCGTGGCGATCGGCTATCTGGCCTGGCTGGTGCCCGGACTGGCTTCGGAGGCCAGCACCGCCATCGGACAGCTGGACCACCTGCGGTGGGGGTGGTTCCTGGTCGCGGTCGTGTGTGGGCTCGCGCCGCTCGTCCTCTACGGCGAACTGCACCGGCAGCTCCTCCGGGTGGGCGGGAGCACCCTGCCGTTCACCACGGTGCAGGGCATCAACTTCGTCGAGAACGCCGTGTCCACCACGGTGCCCGTCGTCGGGGGCGCCGGTGCCATCGTCTATGCGATCGACCAGTTGCGACGCCGCGGGATCGACTCGGCACTGGCCTCCTGGTCGGTGCTCATGGCCGGGGTGCTCGCCACGCTCTGCCTGCTGGTGATGGGTGTACTCGGGCTGGGCCTGTCCGGCCACGTCCCGATCGCCCTCGCCGCGGTGCTCGCCGCGGTGATCATCCTGGGCTCCATCGGCGCGTGGAAGGTGGTCACGCATCCCGCCGTGCTGCGGAACACCCTGCACCTGGCGGTGATGCTGGCCCGCTGGATTCCCGGGGTGTGCCACACGTGCCGGGATACCTGGACGGTGCGCGCCGACGAGGTCGCCCAGCGGCTGTCCACCCGGATCACGCTCCTGCAACCGAGCGTCGGCCAGTGGCTCGGCCTCACCGCGCTGGCGGCGTCCACGTGGGTGCTGGACTTCCTGAGCCTGGCTGCCAGTGTCGCCTCGGTGGGCGCCCCGGTGCCCTGGGGAGTGCTCCTGGTGGGCTTCCTGCTCGTGCAGGGCAGCATCGCTCTGCAGATCTCTCCCGGTGGTGCCGGCCTGGCCGAGACGAGCCTGCTCGCGGCGCTGGTCACCTCCGGTGTCGCCGCCGGTCCGGCGGCGGCGAGCGTGCTGATCTACCGGTCCATCACGTGGCTGGGTCTCGCGATGCTGGGCTGGATCGTGTACGCGTTCTGGATCCACACCGCCCCGCTCCACCTCCACCGGCACGCACCCGAACTCAGCGAGGCACGCAGCTGACGGTCAGCGGATGACGGCCGCGACGTCGCGATAGGCGCTCTCCCGGTGCTCGGCACGGGCACGCCGCACCTCGGGGTCGCGGTGGAACAGCGCCTGACGGCCGGGATGGAACGTCGCGACCACCTTCTCGACCCGGCGGGCCGGCACCGGGTGCCGCCTGGCCAGGCGCTCCCAGCCGGCTCGGGCGTGGGCTCCCTGCAGGAACACCACGCGGATGTCGGGCATGAGCTCGATGAGCTGCACCAGCGGTGCCACGCCCGCGTCCAGCTGGGCCGCCCCGGGAGCGGCGTTGATGTACCAGGGGTAGGCGTTCCACGGCGTGATGTCCGCAGCCCCGATGCCGACGTCCGTGAACATCTGCAACTGCCGCTCGGCAGTCGGGTCGTCGTTCTCGATGCACAGGAACCCTGACCCCGCCCCGTCCCGGGTGGCCGGCCCGGGGTCGCGCAGGATGCTGAGCACGCGGGCCGTGGTGCCGCCGTGGAGCGGAGCGACGTGGGGCAGCCAGCCGCGCGCATCACCGCGCAGGGCGTCGACCATCTCGTTGATGGGACGCACGTGCGGGGCATAGCGGCCGGCCTCCTGGGCCGCCCGGAAGGCAGGATCGGCCATTCTCCTCGGCATCGCGGCAGCATGCCCGATCAGCTGGGCGAGCGGCACGGCGTATTGCCGCGACAGCGACGACGTCGCTCCGCTCTACTGCACGCGGCGATTGTCGAACGGCGAAGGAGAATGCTTCGTGCCGAAGGCTGATTTCATCAGGACGATCACCCGCACACCGGTGGGTGCGCCGGGCAGCGGCCCGTACGCGGTGGTCGTCGACCCGCAGGACGCCACCTGGACCACGCTCGTCCACTCCGGCCAGGTCGCCCGGCTGCCCGCCGCCGGGCCGGTCGAGATCCACGATCTCGGCAACCCGGCCTGCCGCCCGTCGCAGGTGACGATGGGGCCGGACGGGGCGCTGTGGGTCACCCGCAACGGCGACGACCGCATCGACCGCATCTCCGCCGACGGAACCCGCGGGAGCTTCGCCGTCCCCGACGGAGCCGGGCCGTACGGCCTCACCACCGGACCCGACGGGGCGCTGTGGTTCACGGCGCTGGGCGCCGGGGCCATCGGCCGCCTCGACCTCGACGGGAACGTGTCCATGACCGTGCTGCCCGGCGGCGGGGCGCCCGCGATGATCACAGCGGGTCCGGACGGCGCGCTGTGGTTCACGCTCAACCGGTCGGGCGCACTCGGACGCATCGACGTCGACCGGGACATCACCCTGCACCGGCTACCCGATCCCGCCTGCGGGCCCGTCGGCATCACCGCCGACACGGCCGCGATCTGGTTCGTCGAGATCGACGCCGGGCGCGTCGGCCGCATGTCACCTGCCGGAGATCTCCAGGAGTTCGACCTGCCGGACCGCTCGGCGCGGCCCCACGCCATCACCTCCGACCGCGCCGGTGGCCGCTGGGTCACGCTCTGGTCCGGCCACTCGGCGGCGCGCATCACCGAACGCGGTGAGATCGCGGAGCTCCACACATTTCACGACGGCGACGAGCCGCACGGCATCGCCATGGCCGCGGACGGCTCGGTCCTGGTGGCTCTGGAGAGCGGAGACATCGCACGCCTGCACCCCGGCCGCTGACGCCCCCGTGTGCGCGAAATCGGTCGCCCCGGGAACGCGGGGGCGTCAGGATGCGCGCGATGCACCGCGACCGGATCGACGCCGCCCTCGCCGCGCGGCTGGTCGCCGCGCAGTTCCCCGAGTGGGCGGACCTCGCGGTCGTCGCGGTCGAGGTGAACGGCTGGGACAACCGCACGTTCCGCCTCGGGGACACCATGACGGTGCGGCTCCCGAGCGCCGAGGGTTACGTGCAGAGTGTCGCGAAGGAGCACACCTGGCTGCCGCGGCTGGCACCGCACCTGCCGCTCCCGATCCCCGTCCCGCTCGCCCTGGGCGCCCCGAACGACGAGTACCCGTGGCCGTGGTCGGTCCGCCGCTGGATCGACGGGCACCTCGCCACTCCCGGACGGATCGGCGACCTCGTCGCCTTCGCCCGGGATCTCACCGGCTTCCTCGTGGCACTGCGGCTCGCCGACGCGGCGGGCGGGCCTGCGGCGGGCGCACACTGCTTCTTCCGGGGCGCCCCGCTCGCGGTCTACGACGCGGAGACGCGCGAGGCCGTCGAGGCGCTCGGGTCGCGGGTCGACGGTGACGGCGCGACCGGCGCCTGGGACGCCGCCCTCGCCGCGCCCTGGACCGGGGCGCCGGTCTGGTTCCACGGCGACATCGCGTCCAACAACCTCCTCGTCGACGACGACGGCCGCCTCGCCGCGGTCATCGACTTCGGCACGTGCGGGGTGGGCGACCCCGCCTGCGACCTGGTCATCACGTGGACGCTCTTCCACGGCGAGAGCCGCGAGACGTTCCGGTCCCTGATGCCTGCCGACGACGCGATGTGGGCGCGGGCCCGGGGCTGGGCTCTGTGGAAGGCGCTCATCACCATCGACTCCCCGGACGTCACGCCCGCTGTGTCGGCGGAGGCGGCCCGTATCGCCGACGACGTCATCGCGGAGCACCTGGCGGCCTCGGTGGGCGTCGGTCCCTGATCTCCAGTTACCCCCCAGGGGTACTGCTCCGTTCGACTGATCTTCCTCGTGCGCTCCCACCCGCGGTGCTAACGTCCCGTTCGCAGATACGGATACCCCCTACCTGTATCTGACGAGAGGACCTCTCTGATGAGCGAGAACACCTGACGCGCCGCCCACCGGCCGCCGACAGCAGCGCTCGACCAGGACGGACAAGGACATGAACACCACTGCGAAACTCGCCGCGTACGGCGCGGCGCTCGCCCTGCTCGTGGGCGTCGGATACGCCGCCGGAAGCGCCGTCGGCCCCCGCTCCGTCGCCGCTGCCGGCTCCGGCGCGTCCGGCGCGGCACCCTCCCCGGCCGCGGACATCGTCGTGGCGGCCGCGCCGGATCTGCCCGGCGGGCTGGCGTCGAGCAGGGACGGCTACACCCTCACGCCCACCGACCCGAGGCTCACCCCCGCAACCCCCACCGAGTTCGCCTTCCGCATCAGCGGGCCGGACGGGAGGCCCGTCACCGCGTTCGACGTCGAGCACGACAAGCGGATGCATCTGATCGTCGTGCGCCGCGACACCGCCGCCTACCAGCACGTCCACCCCGAGATGGGAGCCGACGGCACGTGGCGGGTGGCGCTGACCCTCCCGGCGGCGGGCTCCTACCGCGCGTTCGCCGACTTCACCCCCACCGGCGCGGACGCCACCACATTGGGCGTCGACCTGGTCGCCGCAGGCGCCTTCGAGCCCGTCACGCACGCAGCGAGCCGGACGGCCCTGGTCGACGGGTACACCGTCGAGCTGACCGGCGAGCTCGTGCCAGGACAGGACTCGCCGGTGACACTGACGGTCAGCAAGGACGGCACCCCGGTCACCGACCTGCAGCCCTACCTGGGCGCCTACGGGCACCTGGTCGCGCTGCGCGAGGGCGACCTCGCCTACCTGCACGTCCATCCCGACGGCACCCCCGGGGACGGCCGCACCGCCGCGGGACCGCAGATCTCGTTCCTCGCCGCGGTCCCCAGCGCGGGCACCTACCGGCTGTTCCTGGACTTCCGGCACGGCGACGTCGTCCGCACCGCGGAGTTCACGGTGCCGACCGGCGCCGCGGTCGCGGACGTCGAACCGCCGGCCGGTCACAGCGACGGCCACTGATCATGAAAGGCGCAGCCGGATCGATGACCATCACCACGGCGCCCGCGGACGCCCCCACCACCACCACCGACATCGAGCTCACCATCGGCGGCATGACCTGCGCGTCCTGCGCGAACCGGATCGAACGGAAGCTGAACAAGCTCGACGGGGTCACCGCCACGGTCAACTACGCCACCGAGAAGGCCAGGGTCACCGCACCGGCCGGCGTCGCACCGGCGGTGCTCGTCGCCCAGGTGGAGGCTGCCGGCTACACGGCCACCCTGCCCGCACCTCCCGCGGCCACCGGCAGCTCACCCGGGCCCGAGGAGCCGGACGCGACGCTGCCGTTGCGGCACCGCCTGCTCACCAGCGCCGCGCTCGCGGTGCCGGTGATCGCCATGGCGATGGTCCCCGCTCTGCAGTTCACCTACTGGCAGTGGATCTCGCTGGTGCTCGCCGCACCGGTGGTGACCTGGGCGGCCTGGCCGTTCCATCGGGCGGCCTGGGTGAACCTGCGCCACGGCACCGCGACCATGGACACCCTGGTGTCGATCGGGGTGCTCGCGGCGTTCCTCTGGTCGCTCTACGCCCTGCTGTTCGGCACCGCAGGCGTGCCCGGCATGACCCATCCGTTCGAGCTGACGGTCGCCCGTGGCGACGGCGCCGGGAACATCTACCTCGAGGTCGCCGCCGGCGTCACCACGTTCATCCTGGCCGGGCGCTACTTCGAGGCGCGATCCAAGCGCCGCGCCGGCGCCGCCCTACGCGCGCTGCTCGAACTGGGCGCCAAGGAGGTCACCGTCCTGCGGGACGGCGCCGAGATCCGGGTCCCGGCCGACCAGCTCGCCGTCGGCGACCGGTTCGTCGTCCGTCCCGGCGAGAAGATCGCCACCGACGGCGTCGTGGAGGCCGGAGCGTCGGCCGTCGACGCCTCGATGCTCACCGGGGAGTCGGTGCCGGTCGAGGTCGGGCGCGGCGACACGGTGGTCGGAGCCACCGTGAACGCCGCGGGCCGGCTGGTCGTGCGGGCCACCCGGGTCGGGTCCGACACCCAGCTCGCCCGGATGGCCGGGCTGGTCGAGGACGCCCAGAACGGCAAGGCGCCGGTGCAGCGGCTCGCCGACCGGATCTCCGGGGTGTTCGTCCCGATCGTCATCGCACTGGCCGCGGCCACCTTCGGGTTCTGGCTCGGCACGGGCGGTGGGGCCGCCGCAGCCTTCACCGCGGCGGTGGCCGTGCTGATCATCGCCTGCCCGTGCGCGCTGGGCCTGGCGACACCGACCGCGCTGCTGGTGGGCACGGGGCGGGGCGCACAGCTGGGCATCCTGATCAAGGGTCCCGAGGTGCTGGAGTCCACCCGCCGGGTCGACACCGTCGTGCTCGACAAGACCGGCACCGTCACGACAGGGCAGATGAGCCTCGTCGCGGTGACCATGGCCGAGCCGGCCGCGGCCGGTGCCGACGGCATCGACGAGGACGGCGTGCTGCGGCTGGCCGGTGCGCTCGAGAACGCCTCGGAGCACCCGGTCGCCGCCGCGGTCGCCCGCGGCGCCACCGAACGCGTCGGCGCCCTGCCGGAGGTCGAGGAGTTCGCCAACCACGAAGGCCTCGGCGTCCAGGGCGTGGTCGAGGGCCACGCGGTGCTGGTCGGGCGCCCGGAGCTGCTGGAGCAGTGGAGCCAACCCCTGCCCGACGGTCTCGCCGCGGCGAAGGCCGCGGCCGAGGCACAGGGCCGCACCGCGATCGCCGTTGCCGTCGACGGCACCCCCCGGGCCGTGCTGGTGGTCGCCGACACCGTCAAGCCCACCTCGGCGCAGGCCGTCGCCCGGTTCCGGGCGCTCGGCCTCACCCCCGTGCTGCTCACGGGCGACAACACGGCCGTGGCGCACGCGGTCGCCGCCGAGGTCGGCATCGACCCCGGCCCCGACACCGTGATCGCCGGGGTCCTGCCGGCCGACAAGGTCGAGGTGATCACGCGGCTGCAGGAGCAGGGCAAGGTCGTGGCGATGGTCGGTGACGGCGTGAACGACGCCGCCGCGCTCGCCCAGGCCGACCTCGGCATGGCCATGGGCACCGGCGCCGACGTCGCGATCGAGGCGGGCGACATCACCCTGGTGCGCGGCGACCTCCGCGCCGCCGCCGACGCGATCCGGCTGTCCCGGCGCACCCTGACCACGATCAGAGGCAACCTGTTCTGGGCCTTCGCCTACAACGTCGCCGCACTGCCCCTCGCCGCCGCCGGGTTGCTCAACCCGATGCTGGCCGGCGCCGCGATGGCGTTCAGCTCCGCCTTCGTCGTGGGCAACAGCCTGCGGCTGCGCGGGTTCACCTCCCGGGCGGACGATCAGCCGGCGGCGGCCAGCAGGTCCTCGGACACGGTCCACAGGCGCTCGGCGTTGGCCGCGTCGAGGGCGTAACGGGCCACGCCGTGCAGGCCTCCGCTGCGTCGGTCGACGACCTCGGTCTCGTTGCAGTCGACGAAGTAGCGTCCGCCGACGCCGTCGAGCAGCGGCGACACGGCGAGCAGGACCGAGGTCGCCGCCCCCTGCTCCACCGACTTGATCAGCTCGGGCGGGACCCTCCCGCTGCCGCGACCGCCGGTGTGGCGCTGCAGGTTGGTGTAGACCGCACCGGGCATGAGGGCGTTCGCCGTGATCCCGTCGGGCCCCCAACGCCGGGTCGCCTCCACCGCGAACAGGACGTTCGCCGTCTTGGACTGGCCGTAGGCCGCCCACGGGTCGTAGGGACGGAAGGAGAAGTGCAGGTCGTCGAAGACCACCGGGGACGCCTGGTGACCGGACGAGCTGACCACCACGATCCGCGCGGAGCCGTCGGCTGCCAGCGCGGTGTGCAGGCCGACGGCCAGGCCGAAGTGCCCCAGGTGGTTCGTGGCGAACTGCAGCTCCCAGCCCTGTCGGGTGCGTCCCTCGGGGCTCGCCATGACCCCGGCGTTGTTCACGAGCACGTGCAGCGGACCGTCCCAGGAGGACGCGAACGCGGCAACCGACGCCGGGTCCGCGAGATCCAGCGGTAGGACGTGCAACGCCCGGTTCCCGGTGGTCGCGGCGATGTCCTTGACGGTCCGTTCCCCCGCCGCGACGTCGCGGACCGCCAGGACGACCTCGGCGCCGGTGGCGGCCAGTGCGCGCGCCGTCTCCACGCCGATCCCCGACGATGCGCCGGTGACCACGGCACGGCGGCCGGTCAGGTCGACGCCCGCCGCGACCTCGGCGGCGGTGCTGGCAAATCCGAACGGGGTCGCGATGGGACTCACGATCGGCACTCCTTCGAGATAACGTGTCAGTGGTTGAGCAACTCGTCCTGCGACCGCGGAGGGGTTCCGCCGTGCCACGGCAGCACCCGGCCGAACCGGACCAGCTCGCCGTAGGTGGCGGGATCGAGTGCGTCGGACAGCACCAGGTCGAGCACGGCCCCGGCCGCCTCCGAGGGGGTCTGGGCCCGGCTGAAGTCGTCGAACCACGGCCGGGAGGTGGGCGTGTCCACGAGCCCCGGACAGACGGCCGCGACGAGCGTGCCGTCGCACAGATCGGCTGCCCGACGCTCCGCTGCAACCGCCCGCACGGCCGCGACCTGGGCCACCTTGGACGGCACGTTGAGCCACCGTGGCCAGCCCTGCGCCTCGGCCGTGCCGGCGTGGACGGCCGCGCGCCAGGACTCGACGACCTGCTCGACCTCGTCCAGGGTGGCGCCGTCGAACAGGGGGTGGAGCCGGGGGTCGAGATGGCCGAGCGTGCCCAGCGAGCTGGCCACCACGATCAGCCGTCCGCCGGGTCGCAGCACCGGGCCGAAGGAGCGCAGGACCGCATGGGTGCCGCCGTTGGCGACGCCGATGGCCTCGTCGGCCTGCTCGGACTGGGGCCGGTCCGGGGTGACCCGGGCGACCGCGTTGGAGATCACGATGTCCACTCCGCCGTAGCGCTCGTCGAGCTCGGCAGCCATCCGGGCCACGGCGTCGGCGTCGCTGACGTCGAGCACCCTGTCTTCGACACGGCTCCTCGTGCCGGCCGCCGCGGCGACGCGCAAGGTGGCGTCCGCGACGCGTCCGGCATTGCGCCCGGTGAGCAGCACCAGGTCGTCCGGGCCCATCCGGGCCCCCAGCCCCTCGACGAGCGCGAAGCCGAGTCCTTGGTTCGCCCCGGTGACCAGTGCGATGCGTGGCGTTGTCACGTCCCCCACGCTAGGCAGGCCCGAGCCATGCGACCAACGAAAGTTGAGCACATCTGGTATGCGTGGACGTCATGGACTTCACGGATGTCTCGCTGGTCGCGCTGCGGGTCTTCCGTGAGGTCGCCGAACGCCGCACGCTCACCGCAGCCGCGGCGGCACTCGGTTACACCCAGTCCGCCGTGTCCCGGCAGATCGCCACGCTCGAACGCGCGGCGGGCAGCCCGTTGCTCGAGCGGCGCCACGACGGGGTGCGGCTGACCCCCGCCGGGCACGTCGTGCTGCGCCGGGCCGCGACCGTGCTCGACGAGATCGACGCCACGGCGCGTGAGCTCGCGGGCCTGCCCACCGAGGTGGGCACGGTCCGGCTGGGCTGGTTCACCAGTGCCGGCGCCCTCCTGGTGCCCCGGGCGCTGGCCGCGCTGCGCCGGACCCACCCCGCCGTCACCGTGCACTCCCGGGAGGGCAGCACACCCGCACTGGTCCGCGCGCTGCGAGCCGGCACCGTCGATCTCGCGGTGGTGGCGTCGCTGCCGCCGTTCCGGCCGCCCGACACCGAGACACCTTCGCTGGAACTGGAGGTGCTCGCCGAACGCAGCCTGCACGTCGCGGTGCCCGCCACCCATCCGCTCGCCGCAGCCGACTCGGTGGACGTCGCCGACCTGCGCGGTCAGCGTTGGATCGCCACCCCGTCCACTGTGGAAGAGGGCCGGCTGGGGGTCTGGCCCGGGCTGGACGAACGACCCGAGATCGCCCACACCGCCCGTGACTGGCTGGCCAAGCTGCATCTCGTCGCCGCCGGATGCGGGCTGACCACGGTGCCCGGCTCACTCGCGGCGACGGTGCCACCCGGAGTACGCGTCCTCACGGTGCGCGGCGGCTCGCAGGAACAGCGGCGCATCCTCCTGGCGCGGCTCCCGCGCCCGCTGTCCGAGCCGGCCGCCCGCCTCGCCGACGCCCTGCGCGCCGCGGCAGCCGTCGCCGGCCCGTCGCACTAGTGCGGTGGTCACAGCGGGTGTCCTGCCAGGAACCCCGACACCAGCGAGGTGAACTCCTCGGTGCGCTCCCACACGAGGCCATGGCTGGAGCCGGGTCCGGTCAGCAGTTCGAAGCGCGCGCCAGGAATGCGGTCGCTCACGGCGCGGCCGGAACGGGCCGGGGTCAGCAGATCCTGCTTCCCGGAGATCACCAGGGTCGGGACCCCGATCGCCCCCAGGCGGTCCAGGGCATCGTGCGCGCCGTCGGCGTCCCACTGCTCGACCATCGCCGACATCTGCGACCCGGTGCTCGGGAACATGGTGTCGAGCTGGGCCGTGACCGGTACGAAACGCCCGGACACGAGCAGTTCCGGGGAGAACACGATGCGCAGGGCGACGAGGCCGGCGGCCCGGTCGCCGGTGCGCCAGGGATGGGACAACCCGGTGAACACGGCGTGCTGGAACTGGTCGGTCCGCCCCCAGGTGCAGGCCAGTACCAGCGACGCGACACGTGCAGGGTGGCTGAGGGCGAACTCCTGGGCGACGGCACTGCCCAAGGACCAGCCGATGAGGTGTGCGCGGTCCACCGACAGGGCGTCGAGCAGCTCGGCGAGGTCGTCGGCGAGAGATCGCACGCCGATCGGCCCGGAGCCGCGCCCGGACTCGCCGATGCCGCGGTGGTTGTAGCTGATCACCTTGAACCGCGGGCACAGTGCGGGTAGCAACGGCGCCCACATCCAGTGGTGCTGCCCGGTGCCGCAGATGAGGACCACCGGCTCGCCCTGACCGATCTCGGCGACCTGCAGGCTCACATCGTTACCGAGCGCGACCATCTTCTCGCCGATCGTGCGGCCGTTCTCCCTCGTGGAATCCACAGTTAGATTATGCATACAATCCAAACTGCAGGGCCGTCTCGCGCCCCGGGGACCGGTGTCGGGCAGACTGCGCCGGGTGGCCACAGCGGTGCGCGTCGTCATCGCGCTGGTGGTCCTCGCCGTCGTGACGGCCACGCTGGCGTGGGCGTTCCAGAGACGGTTGGTCTACCTGCCGTCGGGAGCGCCGGGAACGCCGCCCGAGCAGTTGCTCGACGGCGGATCCACCGTGCGGGTGCACACCGAGGACGGGCTCGAGCTCGCCGCCTGGTACGCGCCCGCGACCGCTCTTGCCACCGGCACCACCGTGCTGGTCCTCCCCGGCAACGCCGGCTCGCGGGCCGTTCGCGTCCCGCTCGCCCGCGCACTGAGCGCCTCGGGGTTCGACGTGCTCCTGCTCGACTACCGGGGCTACGGCGGCAATCCCGGTTCAGCCACGGAGGAGGGCCTCGCGGCCGACGCGCGGGCCGCGCACCGGCACCTCGTCACCGAGCGCGGGGTGGACCCTGTGCGGCTGGTGCTGTTCGGGGAGAGCCTCGGCGCAGCCGTCGCCACCCGGCTCGCGGTCGAGCGTCCTGTCGGCGGGCTGGTGCTGCGCAGCCCGTTCACCTCGCTGGCCGACATGGCGGCGGTCCACTACCCGTTCCTGCCCGCCCGGGCACTGCTGCGCGACCGCTTTCCGGTCCGGGAGACCGTCCGGTCGGTGACCGTGCCGACCATCGTGGTCGCCGGCGGAGCCGACGAGATCGTGCCGACGGCACAGAGCCGCGCCGTCGCCGACGCCGCGGGCGCCCCGTACGTCGAGGTACCGGAAGCGCGGCACAACGACTCCGAACTGGGGCACGGGCCACAGGTCGTCGACGCCGTCCGGCAGGTCAGCGGCTAGGTGTAGTGCCCGTGTGCGTTGTTGACGGCGTGTCGGCCTGAGGACATGTGTCCCCCCATGTCCCCCCAGCGATCACAGAGGCTCTGCCGACCGCGCCCCTCTGTGCGCCCCCCGTTATGCGGCGAGGTGCAGGAGTGGTTGTCGGCGGGGTCTTCGTTGGGGGTCGATCCAGGCGGGTGGGATGAGTTCGGGGAGCCCGTCGCGGATGCGTACTTCCCACTCGGAATGGTGCTGCAGCCGGTGACACGCCCGGCAGAGCATCACGCAGTTGTGCAGGGCCGTGTCGCCACCGTCCTGCCAAGCCTTGATGTGGTGGACCTCGCACCACGACGGCGGGCGCCCGCACCCGGCGCACCCGCGGTCGCGGGCGGCGATGGCGCGGCGCAGACCATCAGGAATCGTGCGGGTGACCCGACCGACGTCGAGCGGCTGACCCTTCCCGTTCAACACCACAGGCACGACCGCGGCATCACACGCCAACATCCGCAGCGACTCCGGTGTGAGGGTGCCGCCGAAGTCCAAACAGGCGGCGCGGGCCCGGTTCTCCAGGTCCTCCAGCCGGACCAACACGGTCAGGTGCGGGCGCCGCCCGCCGCACGCGGGCACCTCACCGTGGTCCAGCACATACCCACACACATCAGCCAGCGCTTCGGCCTGACGTTGCGCGAGGCTGCGCTGCTCATCACCGGTGGCGGGCCGGGCATGGGCGTCGATCACGGTGGCGATGGCGTCGAACATGGCCGCGTCATCGAACCGGCCCTTCAGGGTGCCCCCCGCCCTCCCGCGGTGACGCACCAGGTGCAGCTCGTTGACCGGGGCGGGCGGCCGGTCATCGGGCTCGGGCCCGTCCTCGTCGAGGGCCTCCACGAGCGCGGTACCCCAGGTCTGCAGTTCGGAGGGGGTGTAGACAGCCGCCTTCTCCGCAAGCTGCGCTTCCGCACCGGCCCACACCTCGGGCGTGAGCCGTTCCGCGGCCGGGCTCGCCAACACCCGGGCGATCACCGCGACGTGCCGCAGACCCGTGGCGCCCGCGGCGAACACCGCGGCCGTAGCCGCCAACCGGGCGGGCAGCGCGGTGCCGTCGAGGCTCACCCGCGGGCACACCTGCTCGGCGGCGACCACCCGCTGGCGGGCCTCGAACCGTTCCCAGCCGAGCAGATCCCCCAATGCGGCCGGGGTGGATTTGTAGCCGCGCTCGGCGAACGTGCCGCGCCGCTCCAAACTGGCCACGGTGGCAACGACGACCCGGTCCAACCGCCGGCTCGTGCCCTCGCACAAGGTGAGCACAGACAGCAGCTCGTCATCGGTAGCCGAGTCGGTGGCGGCGGACAGCGCGTCGATCGCCTCGACCAGGAGGCGATGGGCGGTGGTGAGCGGACTGTCCGACACCCCTCCATCATACTCGAACATATGTTCGAATCGATGTTGGTCGTCGCAGGTCAACGGCCGTTCAGCGCTCGTGGCAGTGGCGCGCTGGCACGTGATCCGCCGCTGCGGACGGCAGCGACGGCGGCGACGGCAGGTGCACGGCCGCGCCAGCGACCGGTCCCGCCGGACCCGCACCGGTCACTGGTCGGGTTTCGACTCCGTCCACGCCGCCATCGACGACCACACCCGCCTGGCCTACGCCGAGATCCACCCCGACGAGAAAGCCCACCGCGACCACCCACTCATCAGCCGGGTCAACAACCCGCCTGGGCATTACAGCTAGGGGGTCATCGCGCGGTCGGTCGCCCGGTCGAGCAGCTCGTGAAGCAGGCCGACGACCTCGGCGGGAGTGAACTCCATGGCGTTCTCGCCGACGGACACCTCGAACGCGCAGCGGTTCGGATCAGGTGAGGTCCGGGTCCGGGAGAACAGCTGCGTGCCGTGCTCGGCGAGCATCGCCTCCTGTGCCCGGTCCGCGGCGTCCTTCGACACGGGCAGATGAACGTGGAACAACGGCGTCGGCGGCTGCGCCGGCACCGTGGACGCCTCCGTGCCGGCGTTGACGGCGGCGGCGATCGCGACCGCGTGGTCCCGGAAGGCGGGCATCCGCGGCAGGAGGTCATCGAGCCCGATCAGTGCCGACACGGCCAGCGGCCATGCCTCCGGGATCGCGCCCCCCAGCCGGTGCCGCCACACCGCGGCCTCGTCGACGATGCTCCGGTCGGCGGCCAGCACCGCGCCCCGCACACCCTGCAAGCCCTTGTAGAGCGACACGTAGACGGAGTCGAACAGGGCGGCGATCTCCGCGAACGAGCGCTCGTAGTACGGCTGCGCCTCCCACAGCCGCGCGCCGTCCAGATGCACCGCCGCCCCGCGCTCGCGGGCCAGTTCGACCTGCGCGACGAGATCGTCCCAGGCCGGGAGCTGCCCGCCGATCTCCCGTTGCGGCAGCTCGAACACCACCGCAGCCAGTGGCTCCGCGACGGCCGCCAGATCCTCGACCGTCAGCAGCCTGTTCGGGTCACCGATCGGGTGGTACCGCAGTCCGTGCACGGCGCTGAATCCCTGCTGCTCCCAGAGGGTCAGGTGGTTCGTCGGATGCGCGGCGAAGGTGACGCGACCGCGGCGCCCGGCATGCACCCGCAACGCCACCTGCTGGGCCATCGCACCGGTCGGGAAGAACAGGGCCGCCGGTGTCCCGAGCAGGTCGGCGATCCGCTGCTGCAGCACCTCGACCGGCCCATCGGGACCGCTCGGCGGGGTGTCGGGAGGCAGGTGGTCGATCATCCGCTGCAGGACGAGAGCCGGCATCCGACGCAGCTGCGCGTGCGAGGACAGGGAACGGCGAACCTCGGGACCGGCCACAGCGGCACCCTACGGTCGGCGCGACTCCCCGCCCCGACCGGTCGGCGTCGCGCGAAAGGTAGGGAATTCCCTACTGCCGGGCTCGGGAACCACCGGGAGAACCTCCCGTTTCTCCGGGTGCCGACTCCACGTTATCGGGGGTTTTCCCACTGGTCCCGGCAGGCATTCCGAACGAATCATGTTCCTCGTCAACAGAACGGTCGAAGCCCTGTTACCGCAGACGAGGAGACCCATCGTGCCAGTCATATCTGCTCCCCAGGGCTTCAACGAGGACGACCTCTACGTCGACCTCGAGTCGGTTGTCGGGCGCTCGCTCTTCCTCAAGTGCGAGGGCTTCAACTTCGCCGGTTCGATCAAGCTGAAAGCCGCGGCCGAGATGGTGGAGGCCGCCGAGCGGGACGGGGTCCTCCGGCCCGGATCGGTGCTGGTCGAGTCCTCGTCCGGGAACCTGGGCGTGGCGCTGAGCATGATCGCGGCGAACAAGGGCTACCGGTTCATCTGCGTGACCGACTCCCGCTGCAACCTCTCGACCAGGCGGCTCATGGAGGCCTTGGGCAGCCAGGTGCACATCATCACCGAGCCGGATCCCGACAGCGGCTATCTCGGTGCACGGATCAGCCACATCCACGCATTGCTGGCCTCCGACGACCGGTACGTCTGGCTCAACCAGTACAGCAACGAGGCCAACTGGAAGGCGCACCACCGCACGACGGCGCCGGCCATTGCCCGCCAGTTCCCGAACCTGGATGTGCTGTTCGTGGGGGCCGGCACCACCGGCACCCTGATGGGCTGCGCGCGCTATTTCCGCGACCGGCGCCGGCCGGTGCGGATCGTCGCGGTGGACAGCGTCGGCTCGGTGTCCTTCGGCACGCCGCAAGGCCGCCGGATGATCCCCGGGCTGGGGATGAACATCCGTCCACCGTTGCTCGACGAGTCCTACGTCGACGAGGTGGTGCACGTCGAGGAGGCCGACACCATCCGCGCCTGCCACCGGCTGGCCCGTCGCGGGTTCCTCTTCGGTGGCTCCACGGGCACCGTGGTCAGCGGTGCGACGAACTGGCTGGCCGAGCACGACGACGACGACCTCACCGCGGTGGCGATCGCCCCGGACCTCGGTGAGCGCTACCTCGACACCGTCTACCAGTCCAACTGGGTGCACGACCTCTACGGCGAGGACGTGCTCGCCGCCCGCGAACGGGCCGCCGTCAGCGGCGGATCGCCACTGCGGTGATGCCGGCCAGGGTGGGGACGAACAGCGCCCCGCCGCTCACGGCCGGCGTGGCGAAACGGGTGGCGGCACCGACCGGGAGGGTCGCCCGTACCTGGCCCGTCGCGGCATCGAGGGCGTCGAGGGTGCCGTCCTGCTGCACCGACCAGACGGTCGTACCCACGACCACCGGCGACCCGGTGACCGCGGCGCCTGCCTGCCAGCCACGAGCCATCCGGTCGTCGGTCCCGACCCGCACCTGCAGCAGCCCTTCCATGCACGGCAGGAAGACCACCGCGCCGCCACCCGGCCCGGGCGTGGTGGCGGCACCACCGTAGGAGTGGCACGGCTCGAGCCGGTCGCGCTCGCCGCCCACACCCCCGAGCGCGTCGACGTCGGCCAGATAGACCCCACCGCCCTTGCCTGCGGCGAGCACCCGGTGCGCACCGGGCAGCACCACCGGGCCGGTGGAGCCGAGATCGGCGTCGACGGAGTTCTCCTGCGCCCAGCCGGACGGGGCGAAGCCGTCGAGCAGCCGCAGCTGCGGCGACAACCGCAGGATCGAGTCGCTGTGGTCCCACACCCCGCCGACGGCCTCGCCGTTGCCCGTGGTCACCAGCACGTCGCCACCGGGCAGGGCGGCCGGCCCCGACGCGGCCCAGATGCCCCCTTCCCGCGTGGTGGGGACGGCGAAGTCGACCTCGGGTCCGTCTCCCGCGACGGGAACGCCGACCACGCGGCCGAGGTACTGGCCGCAGTCGCCCGAGTTGCCCCCGTAGGGGATGTAGACCATCCCGTCGGCGAGCAGCAGAGCCCCGCGCTGCAGGTGCGTCGCCGGCTCGCTGCCCGGAGCGTCGACCCTGCGCTGCGTGCGGACCTGCCCGCTCCTGGCGTCGACGGCGAACAGGATGTGCTCGACACCGGGCCGCGCGGCGACCGCGAACACCTGACCGCTACCGGGGTCGTACACCGGGGTGCCGGTGATCCCCAGCGGGTCGATGTTGCCGCAGGGCAGGTCCGAGCCCGGCACGGGATCGGCCAGGTGCGTACGCCACCGCACCGCTCCGGTCGCCGCGTCCAGCCCGTACAGCGACCCGCCCTCGGTCGCCGCCACCAGCAACCCGCCCACGACGATCGGGCTGGCGTAGACGGCCCCGTCCAGGTCGGCTCTCCACGCCACCGCGGGCGCGGCCGGGTCGGGACCGTCCGGCACGTAGCCGGCCCGGGTGGCGTCCCCGTGGTAGGTCGTCCAGTCCGCGCCGAGCGGCAAGGGGGCTGCGGCAACGGCAGCAGGCTGCCCGCCCGGCGAGGCGCATGCCGCCATCGCGACGAGGCCGACGAGCACGGCCGCGAGGGCGCGAACCGGTCGTTGCGCGTGGACGCCGTCGCGGACCCACGACCTCCAGCACGGCACCGGGCGATCGTCTCATCGGGCCGGGGCTCCCGCAGGCCGATGTCGCTCAACGAGCCGAACGGGGAGAATGAGCGGATCGCGCCCTCTGTACCAGCAGCATCAGCGCTGCACTGCATCCCCTCCGCGCGGTGCCGATGTGGCAGTGGCCCGGCGACACACCCCACCCCTAGCCCTACGGCACTTGCTCACGGGAGCCGAGATCAGGCAGGTCCCGACCCCCCTGCATCGGGTCAGGGCCCATGGTCGAGGGCAGTATGGTGAGCGAAACGAGGGGGGCAATCACACGTGCGAGGCTCGGCCGGTTCTCTGCTCGCGGCGGCGTTCACACTCCTGATGAGGGTTCCGGCCGCGCAAGCGCCGGCCCGGACACCGTCGAAACCGGTCCGCCTGCGGCGGCGGAACCTCGCGGCGGCGGCCGTGCTCAGCACGGTGGCCGTGGCCACGATGTCCGCCCCCGCGTATGCGGCCACCCCGGCAGCCGACACGGTCTCGGTCACCGGCGCCGTGGGTTCCCCGGCCACCTACACCGCAGCTGCGCTCGCCGACCTCGGCGAGCAGAAGTTCGCGATCGTGGACCCGGGCGACGGACCGCTGACGGTCTCCGGGGTGTCCCTGCAGGACGTGATCGAGAAGTCTGCCCCGACCCTGCCGGCCGGCCACAACTCCAACCTGCGCGTCACGCTGACCGTCACCGGTCACGACAAGCAGGCCGTCACCTTCGCCCTGGCCGAGCTCGATCCGAAGCTCGGGGCGAACCCTGCGGTGCTCACCACCGACGGCCCGGACATCGGGCTGGTGGTGCCCGGCGACCTGAACCGGTCCCGCAGCATCTCCGACGTCGAGGCGGTCCGGGTCGCCGTGTCCGACGCCGGGGTCGCGAAGGTCGAACCCGGCTCGGTGCAGGTGGTGACCGCGGACGGGCGTGTGACGCTGACCGGGGACGAGCTGAACCGGCTTCCCGCGAAGAAGGTGTCGGTGACGTTCGTGGGCCCCCGCGGCCCGGAGACCCACACCGAGTCGGGCCCGTCGCTGACCGACGCGCTGCGTGCCGCAGGAGTCAACGCCCGGTCGAAGACGGCGGTGGTGGCTGTCGGATCGGACAACTACGCGGCTGCCGTCACCCCGGCGGAGGCCACCCTCACCGGCAAGCAGCTGATCCTCTCGACCGTGGAGGACGGGGCGGCGCTGAAGCAGCCCAGGCTGGTCGTCGACGGCGACATCGGCGGCGGCCGCTACGTGTCCGACGTGGTCACGATCGAGATCGGCGGCTGAGCCTCCGCCGCGCACCCGGCCCCGGCCGAGGGCCGCGGCGCCGCCGGAAAACCCGAGGCGGGTAGCAGCACCCCGACGCTAGCGTGCGGGCCGACGAACATCATCGGTCCCGGTCGCCGGGCCGTGCCGGGGGCGGGGGCGGGGGAACGTGCGCGCAGCAGGGCTGACCTGGCGACGGCTGGCCGAGCCCGCCTCCACCGCCGCCGTGGTCGTGGCCTGTGTCGCCGCCGCGGCCGAGACGCTCGCCGCCGTCGTCGCCGGACAGCTCGCCGACCAGCCCACCACCTGGCTGGTCGGGCTGCTCGCCTGCCTGCTGCTCGGGGCCACCCTGCTGGACACGGCCGGGCGCACCGCCTTCTCCGGAGTCGTCGGCCGCGCCGAGGGCCGACTGCGCGCCGACCTGCTGGACGCCGCGCTCCACCAACCGCTGCCGGCGCTCGAGGAGCTGGCGGTCGGGGAGGTGCTGGACCGGGTCGACGACGACGCCAGGGAAGTCGGCGTGCTGCTGCGCCGCACCGGCTGGAACATGGGCCGGGCCCTGCTGCGCTCGGTGCTGGCCTGGGTGGTCGCCGGGCTGACGTGGTGGCCGGCTTGGATCGGGTTCCCGCTGGTGGCGCTGCTCTCCGTGGCGCTGGTGCGCCCGCTCACCCGGCTCACGGCCGAGCGGAAGCTCGCCGAGGAGGCCGCGTGGTCCGACCACTCCGCCCAGCTGGAGGAGGCAGTCGCCGGACGTGACGACGTGCGCTCCTCGCTGGGGCAGCCCCACGTCGTGCGCCAGTACGCGCGCCTCGCGCGACACGTGCTGGACCGCGTGGCCGCCACCTGCTCCGCCGCCACCCAGGTCGGCCTGCGCACCGGTCTCGTCGTCCACGGTGCCCTCGCCGCCCTCGCCGTGAGCGGCGCCGCGCTCGTGGGCGGGGGCGAGCTGGAGGTGTCCGCGCTGGTCACCCTGTGGCTGCTGGTCACGACGTTCGCCGGGCAGCTCAGCCAGGTCACCCAGCACCTGCCGGAGGTGCAGGCCGGGCTCGGCGCCCTGCAACGGATCGGTGGCCTGCTGACCGCCCCACAGGAGCCGAGCGGCGGCGCGCCCGTGCCGGCCGGGCCGGCCGCCGTCGAGTTCCGCGACCTCACCGTGGGCTACCCCGCCGGCTTCTCCGTGCGGTCGGTGGATCTCACGGTGGCCGCCGGAACCACGTGTGCGCTGGTCGGACGCACCGGCGCCGGCAAGTCGACACTGGCCAAGGTGCTGTCGCGGGCTCTGGAGCCACCGGTGGGCACCGTGTTCGTCGCCGGCCAGGACGTCACGGCGACGGCGATGGAGGACCTCCGCCGGGCGGTGGGCGTGGTCACGCAGCGCACGGAGATCCTCGCCGCGACCCTCGAGGAGAACATCACCCTGTTCCTCGACGTGCCGCACGCCGCCGTCGAGGGCGCCGTCGAGGCGCTTGGGCTGACCGAGTGGGTGAGCTCCCTGCCCGAGGGCCTGGCGACCCGGCTGGGCAGCGGCGGCAGCACGCTGTCCGCCGGAGAGGAGCAACTGGTCGCCTTCGCCCGGCTGCTGGTCCGCAACGTCGCGGTCGTGATCCTCGACGAGGCCACCGCACGGATGGACCCGCAGACCGAGCGTCTCGTGACCCGGGCCACCGACCGGCTGCTCGCCGGCCGCACCGGCATCGTCATCGCCCACCGGCTCTCCACCACCCGGCGGTGCGACACCGTGGCCGTGCTCGACCGGGGACGTGTCGTCCAGCACGGGCCGCGCGCCCGGCTGGCCACCGAACCCGGCCCGTTCCGTGACCTGCTGGCCGCCGCCGGTGAGACCGGGCAGCCCGCTGAGGCCGGGGTCCTGCTCAGCCGCGGCGAGCGCCGGGCGCCCCGGCCGGCACCCGCCCCCGCCCGTCCTCGCCTCGCGCGCACGGTGCTGCGGATGCTGCGCGCCTACCCGCAGTGGGGCGTGGTAGGCGCGCTCGCGTTCCTCGCCGCGTCGCTGCTGGGGGCGTACGGCGCCGTGACCGGGTGGCTGTGGGGCCTGCTGGTCACCGCACTGGAGCAGGGCGCCGCCGCCTGGACGGCAGCCACCGCTCTCGCGGTGGCGCTCCTGGTCGCCCCGCTGGCCATCGCGCTGGCCTTCCGCGTCTACCCGCTGTGGTGGTCGGCGGTGACCCTGCGGATGCGGCTCGCCGCGCTGCGCGGGCAGACGATGCAGCGCCGCCTGGTGCGCACGCCGCCGGGCGAGGTCGTCGCCAGGGCCCTCGACTCGGACCGGCTGGTGATCTACGCCGACCGGTGGGTCGACGTGATCAACGGGATGGGTGTCGTGCTGGTCACCGCGGTCGTCGCCCGCAGCCTGCTGGCCGGAGCGGTGGTCGGCGGCATCCTGGTCGTGTCGGCGGTGGCCGCCACCGCGGGTGCTCCGCTCGCGGGAGCGGTCGGCCGCGAGGCCGGGGACGCCAGGGCCCGCTTCGGCGCGTCGCTGGTCTCGGCCCTCGACGCCGCCCGCACGGTGAAACTGGCCGCCGCGACGTCCGCGGTGCAGTCCCATCTGGTCCAGGTCGATGCGCAGCGGGTGGCCGCGGTGGTTCGTGAGCACCGGGTGCGCACGCTGCTCGACGGCGTGCCGGGACTGCTGGTCCAGCTCGGTGTGGTGGTCACCTGGTGGGCCCACCTGGCCGGCGTGTGGGACCTCGCCACCGCGCTTCTGGTGAGCACCGCGGTGGCCGGCTCGGGCTGGTTCGGCACGGTGTTCGGCGCCGCCGTCACCGAGACGCCCGTGGCCCGACGCTGGCTGCAGGCGATGTCGGACCTGTCCGGCGCCGGCGACCTGATCTCCCTGCCCCCGGGGGTGGACCTGGTCACCGGCACGGCGCCCGCGCCACCCGCCGTCGGCCGCGTGCCGTTGAAACGGCTCAGCCTGCACGGCGTGACCGCGGTCCACGACGACGGCACGGTCGGGACGGACGGCGTCACCCTCGACGTGGACGCCGGCTCCCTCGTCCTGCTGACAGGACGGGTCGGCTCGGGGAAGTCCAGCCTCCTCGCCAGCCTCGCCGGGCTCGTCGACCACGAGGGCAGCATCCGCTGGAACGACCGCGAGATCGACGACCCGCAGCTGTTCCTCCGTCCGGGCCAGGTCGCCTACGTCGGCCAGGTACCGCGGGTGCTGTCCGGGTCCTTCGTCGACAACATCGCCCTCGACCACGACCGCGGGTTCTCCGACGCCGTCGCGGACGCCCGGCTGCAGACCGACGTGGAGGAGGCGGGCGGCCACGGCGCGCTGGTCGGCCACCGCGGGGTGCGCCTGTCCGGCGGCCAGGTCCAGCGGCTCGCACTGGCCAGGGCGCTGGCCACCGGGGCGGAACTGCTGGTGGCCGACGACGTCTCCTCCGCACTGGACGCGCGCACCGAGGTGGAGCTGTGGGACGCGCTGCGCAGGCGTGGCGTGACCGTCGTGGGCTGCAGCTCCAAGAGGTCCGCACTGGCCCGCGCCGACTGCGTCGTCGTGCTCGAAGAGGGACGGGTGGCCGCCACCGGACCGTGGGACCAGCTCGCCGACCGCTGGGGGCACCTGGCGGGCTGAGCGACTCGCAGCAGCCCGCTCGACGCGCCTCCGATGAGTCCAAGGGCGAGCTGAGCTGGGTACTGCCCAGCTTCCGCCCGGACCTGAGCACAACCGGCACGATCCCGAGGTGAACGTCCTAGGACATAGGGTTGGCTGATGAGCGAGCTGACCGTCGACGCGACGTCGGCAACTCCGGTCTACCGTCAGATCGTCGAGCAGATCCGGTACCTGGTCGAGGACGGTGGCCTGCGGCCGGGCGATCGCCTTCCGCCGGTCCGCCAGCTCGCGGACAACCTGGGCGTCAACCGCAACACGGTCGCGAAGGCGTACGCGATGCTCCGCGAGCTCCAGCTGATCGAGACCAGGGGCGCGTCGGGGACGACGATCGCCGAAGAACCGCCCCGGAAACGTTCCGATCTCCGCGAGGCGGTGCTGGCGGCGGTCCGCGGCGGGATGACGCCGGAAGAGGTACGCGACGCTGCCTACGCCATCGCCCGGCAGGCCGGGTCCGACGTGCGGGTGGTCTTCGCCGAGTGCAACGAGGAACGTGCCTCTGCCTTCGCCGAGGAGTTGTCCGACCGGCTGCACGCCGAGGTACGCCCGAGCCTGCTCACCGAACTCGACACCAGCACCGCGGACGCCGAGCTGGTGGTCACCACGTTCTTCCACCTCGCCGAGGTCCGGCGCTGGGCGCACGTCTCCGGCCGGGAGATCGAGACCGTCGCGGTCGTCGTGGCGCCGCACATCCTGACCCTGATGAAGGTGGCGGGGTTGCCCGAGGGCGCCCGGGCCGGCGTCCGCTATTCGACCCCGCACCAGGCCGAACAGGTCAGGGACTGGCTGGCGGCGGCCGGCCGCGCCGAGGTGGTCGTCGTCCCGTCTGCGGCCACTGAGCCTCGTCCCGACCTGGCGATGCTGGTCGTCCCGAGTGAGGAACCGGACCTCGCCGCGGTCGCCGGCCCGGACACCGAGGTGGTGGAGTTCGGCAACGTGCTCGACGAGGGCTCGATCCAGATGGTCGGTGCCGTGCTGGACGAGATCCGCAGTCGCCTGGTTTGAGCTAGGACAAGATGGGCTAGTGGGTGTTTGGCATAGGCAAAGTACGTACCGGGGGTGTCTGTCGTGTCCGTCAACACTCGGATCGAGACGAAGCGACCGGGTTGGCCCGAGATCCTGGTCGGTCTGGCCGTCCTGGCGCTGGTCGGCTACGGCCTGCCGATCACTCTCAATCGGACGGGCGTCACTGACGGGATCAGCCCGGTGACGGCCGGCCTCATCCTGGCCGCCCTCTCAGGTGTGGCAGGCCTCGCCGCATTCGCGGTCGCCGCACGCATCCGCTCCCTGAGCTGGAGCGATTTCGGCGTACGCCCGTCGACCGGCCGCTGGCTCCTGATCGGGGTCGCCGGCGGCTTGGTGGCCACGACCCTCGCCCGTGTCGCCGGCCTGGTCGTCTACTACCTCACGAGCCCGTCGGAGAACATTCAGCAGCCGTATCTCGACGCGGCCGGCGGCGGTGTTCTCACTCTGGTCCTGTCGTTCCTGTTCCTGGCCGTCCTCACGCCGATCGGTGAGGAGTTCCTGTTCCGCGGCGTCGTCACCACGGCGCTGCTGCGTTACGGCGCGGTCGTCGGTGTCGTCGGCAGCTCGCTGATCTTCGCCCTGATGCACGGCCTGAACGCCGTTTTCGTGACCGCGCTGATCGTCGGCCTGGTCGCCGCCGAGCTCCGCCGCCGCAGCGGTTCGGTCTGGCCCGGGGTACTGGCTCACGTCACCAACAACCTGATCGGGCAGGCGCTGGCGCTGATCCTGGCGGCCGCGGCATGACCGAGCTGAAGGCCACCCGCAAGGCCTTCTGGGGAAACGACTACGAGATCACCATCGACGGTCGCTCGCTGACCCGGTGGGACGCCAGGACGTGGCGCACCGGCGGCACGTTCGAGCTGGACGGCCGCGGCTTCGAGGTGAGGACGAACTTCTCGGCCTCCCGCTACGAGCTCACCGACCACACCGTCGGCGCCGAGGTCGCGGTCGCGGCCCGGGCCGGCCGTAAGCATTGGAAGATCGAGGCTGAGAGCCGCACGTACGAGTTCGAACGTGCCTCCTTCTGGCGCCTGGAGGAGCGTCTCATGATCGACGGCCGGCCGGCGGGCTCGATCCGCCGTGCCCATCTGCAGGCCGACGACACCGTGGCCACCCTGCCCGACCTGCCTCGGCACGTTCAGGTGTTCGCCCTGCTGGTCGTCCTGAGCGGCTGGGACCTCGCCGCCAACGCCTGAGGCGTGGGGTGCACGAGGAACCAGCCGATCACCCAGCTCGCCGACCGCTGGGGACACCTGGCGGGCTGACACTTATATACATACTCGTATCTGGATGCGTGTCTGTATCTTCACTGCGTGAGCGAACCCCTGTGGACATGGAGTGCAACGCGGATCGCCCGGTCAGTCCTCTCGGGTGAGGTGTCCGCGCGTGAGGTCGTCGACGCCCACCTGGCCCGCATCGACGAGGTGAACACGGTGGTGAACGCCGTGACCAACCTGCTCGCGGACGACGCCAGGACGCCGCAGGCCGCATCGACCGCGCTCGCCGGGCAGGAGAGCCTCTCGGCCCGCTGGCCGGGGTGCCGTTCACCGTGAAGGAGAACATCGACATCGCCGGGCACCCGACGACACACGGCATTCCGTACTTCCGCCACCTCGTCGCCGCTCGGGACGCCCCGCCGGTGGGACGGCTGCGCGCTGCCGGCGCCGTGGTGGTCGGGCACACCAACATGCCCGACCTGACCATCGGCGGCAACAACACGGTCAGCCAACTGTTCGGGGAGACCCGCAACCCGTGGGGCGCCATCCGGACCCCTGGCGGCAGCAGCGGCGGGGACGCGGCCGCCGCTGCCTCCGGGATGGCGGCCATCGGCCTGGGCAACGACGCGGGCGGCTCGGTCCGGCTGCCCGCGATGTTCTGCGGGGTGGCTGCACTCAAGCCGACCTACGGCCGCATTCCGATGGAGCACCGGATCGGCGACACGGACCCGACGCTGGCCTCACAGCTGTTCCCGACCGACGGTCCGATCGCTCGGACGGTCGCGGACCTGCAGGCAGCCTTCCAGGTCCTTGCGGGCACCGATCCGCGCGACCCGCGCGCCGTCGCCGTCCCGCTCGTCGGGCCGCCGTGTGCGGAGCCGATCCGGGTTGCGGTGTCGGTCGATCCTGGCGGGCTGGGGGTGCACCCACAGATCCGCACGGAGATCGAACGGGCAGCGGCCGCGCTCGCCGATGCCGGATACGTCGTCGAGGAGGCCGAGCCACCACGGATCGACGACGCGACCCAGGCGTACAGCACGTTGATCACCACGGAGTTCGGGCTCAGCTGGCCGCGGATCCGGCCGCTGCTCACGGCCGCGTCCGCGGCGCACATGGAGCTGTCGATGCGGCGCAGGCCCCCGGCGGACCTCGCCGCGTACCTGCAGGCCACGGCCACTCGACACGGCGTGATGCGCGACTGGGCCGGCTTCGCCCAGCGCTACCCGCTCGTGCTCGGGCCCGTCTACACCGAGCGGCCGTTCGACGCTGCTCTCGACGACGACGAAGCCGGGGAGAGCATCATCCGCGCCATGCGGCTGTGTACCGCCACGACGTTCCTCGGGGTGCCGGCAGTCGCCGTTCCGACAGGCGTGGTCGACGGTCAGCCACTGGGCGTTCAGGTGATCGGACCGTGGCATCGAGAGGACATGTGCCTCCAGGCCGCTGCCGTACTGGAGTCCCGGTTCGGGTCGTTCACTCCCGTGCAGCCCGCCCTCGATGGCGTGGCGTAGCCGTGCCGCCCGGCGTCGGTTGACGCCTGTAGGTTCAGCGACCGTGGCGAGGAAGCGCCTGACCCGTGAGGAGAGCCGGGCGCAGACCCGCGAGCGGCTGCTGGAGGCTGCGCGCGAGCTCTTCACCGAGCGCGGTGTGAACGGCAGCTCCGTGGAGCAGATCGCCGAGCGTGCCGGTTACACACGCGGTGCCTTCTACGGCAACTTCGCCGACAAGCAGGAGCTCGTGGCCGAGCTGCTCGAACAACGCACTCGTAGCGAGGTTGCCGAGGTCAGCGACCTGCAGCGGCGGGCGGAGTCGTTCGGCGACATGCTGGAGTTGCTGCGGCACTGGAACCGCGAACGCGACCAGAACCTGCCGGACTGGATGGCGCTGCGTCTCGAACTCGTGCTGCATGCGCTGCGCAACCCGGAGGCGCTGCCCATGCTGGCCCAGCGCGAGAAACTGGCGCGCTCCTCGATCCAGACGGCGATCGAGCAACGGATCGGCGAGCACGGCGCGCTTCCCGCCGATCCAGCACTGCTTGCCTTGATCGTGCACGCACTCGAGGACGGGCTGCTCATCCAGCGCCTTCTGTTCCCTGACGAGATCGCCGGCGACGTCGTGGTCGACGCCGTCGATGTGCTGCTCCGATCATGGCGACCGGTCGCCTCCGATCCACCCGACTGACCACGTCGGCGGTTCAGCTCAGCCGCTGCTCCAGGTGGAAGGCCACCTCGACCCCGGCCTCGTGCTTGCCGATCAGCTTGCACAGGACCGCCTTGATGGGGAGCCAGTGCGGCCCGCTGCCCGACGGCATGAGGGTGGCGGTGAACGGGTGGCCGTCGATCGTCCCGGCGACCTTGACGGGCCGCCTCGTCCCGAGGAGCTCGGCGGAGTCCGGCACGGTCACGTAGGTGGCGAAGGCGCCGTCCTTCTCGATCGGCGCGGTGAAGGCGTGGTCAAGCGGTTGGGTGGTGGTCTGCGTCATCGTCGGCTCCGGATCAGTTGTCGTGCAGGACCGCGCGCAGCCGGGTGGCGAACCGCTCGGGATCGTCGACGAAACCGGTGTGGTCGCCGGGGAAACGGGTCGGTGCGATGCCGAGGGCGGCGGCGAGCGCGGTGGACGTGCGGTCACAGATCTGGCCACCGGACTCCTCGCCGATGCCGACCACGATGCGGACCGGGCTGTCCCGCAGGGCGGCGAGGTCGGGCTGCCAGCGGGTGGTGGGGCGCATCTCGTGGGCGAACCAGTGGTGTTCGTCCGCGACCGACTGCGGGTCGCGTTCCCCGCCGAACATCTGCTCGATCGCGCCATCGGGCAGGTCGATCCGGGCCTGGGCGAAGAAGGTCGTCCACGCCCCGGTGACGTCGCCCGCGAGGTAGGTAGTGATCATGTCCTCGGTCTGGGCGCGGAGCTGCTCCCGGTCGTCGAGCAGCTCGGTGAGCGGGGGCTCGTGGGCCACGACGGTGTGCACCAGCCCGGGGTGGGCCTGGACGAGGGCCAGCGCGCTGACCGCGCCGCCGCTGGAGCCGAGGACCGCGGCCGGGCCTGCGTCGAGGTGGGTGAGCAGCCGCGCGAGGTCGTCGGCGCGCATCTCCGGGGTGGAGTCCCGGTCGCGGTCGGCCACCTGGCTGCGGTGGACGCCGCGGGGGTCGGTGGTGAGCACGGTGTGGTCGGCAGCGAGCAGGTCGGCCAGCGGCGCGAAGGCCGGCGCGTCCATCGGGGCGCCGACGAGCACGACCGCAGGGCCGTGGCCCCGCACCTCGTAGTACAGCCGCGCGCGGGGGACTTCCAGGGTCGCGACGGTGGCGGGAACGGTCGGGGCGTTCATGGGGCCTCCTGGCACGGGCGTGGTGCTCGGTCAGGGATGGGGACGCCCGCCGTCGGGCAGAATCATCGTTCGTGGGCGAAATCTCTCAGAAGACCGCAGTTCCGGCGGCCGACGACCTGTCCCGGGCCCGCGACGGTGACGACGCCGCCTTCTCCCGCCTCATCGAGCCACTGCGCCGGGAGCTGCACGCCCACTGCTACGGCATGCTCGGCTCCACCCACGACGCCGACGACGCACTGCAGGACGCGCTGCTGCGGGCGTGGCGGGGGCTCGCGGCCTTCGAGGGGCGCAGCTCGCTGCGCTCGTGGTTGTACTCGGTGGTCACCCACGCCTGCCTCGACAGCGTCCGGCGCCGGGGCAGGCGCGCGCTGCCCGTCGACCTCGGGCCGTCCAGCGAACGCGCCGTGGTCGACGCCGCCCCGCGGGGAGACGTCGCGTGGCTGGGCCCCTATCCCGACGCGACCCTCGCGGAAGGCCCGCTCAGCCCGGACGCACGCTACGAACTGCGCGAGGCCGTCGAGCTCGCCTTCGTCGCCGCGCTGCAGCACCTGCCGGGCAACCAGCGGGCGGCGCTGCTGCTCTTCGAGGTGCTCGGCTTCTCCACCGCCGAGATCGCCACGATGATGAACACCTCGCGCGCGGCGGTGAACAGCGCGCTGCAGCGGGCCCGCGTGATCGTCGCCGAGAAGGTGCCCTCCCCCTCCCAGCAGCAGACGCTGCGGAAGATCGACGACGCCCGCCGGCGCGAGATCGTCACCGGTTTCTCCTCCGCCATCGAACGCGGCGACGCCGACGCACTGGTCGCGCTGCTCACCGCGGACGTCACCTGGGAGATGCCGCCGCTGCCGCACTGGTACCGCGGACTGGAAGCCGTCACCGACTTCGCCGTGCGGGTCCCGCTGACCTGCGGATCGTGGCGACACCTCCCCACCAGCGCCAACGGCCAGCCCGCGGTGGGCTGCTACCTCTGGGACGACGACGCCGGTGCCCACGTCGGCTGGTCGATCGACGTGCTGACCCTGCGCGGCGACCGGATCGCCGAGGTCACCTCGTTCATCGGCCCCGACCACTTCGCGCTCCTCGGGCTGCCCGCCTCCCTGCCGTGATCCCGGCCCCGGGTCCAGGTCAGCCGGCGATGGGCACCTGGAGCTCGGTCACCCACTCGGCGCGGTCCTCGGGCCGGGCCAGTGAGAGCTCGCGGGCGTGCTCCGCGGTGAAGCCGTAGCCGTTGGCGCCGAGCCAGCGGGCCAGCGCCTGCACGGTGGGCAGGAACTCGTCCATCGACCCGCAGTGCACGACGGTGGCGGCCCGGTCGACGCAGGCGAGATCGACGACCCGCGCGCCCTCGACGTGGTCGACGTCCGGGGCGACCGGCAGGCCGGCCCGCACCACCACGCCGCCGGTGCCCGGGACGTCCTCGTACCGGGTGACGCCGGGGCCGGTCGCCGGTACCCCGGCGGCGTCCAGGCAGCCGCGCAGCTCCTCGTGCAGGATGCGGACGACCGGCCCGATCTCCCGCGGGTCGAAGCTCCCCGAGGTGCCGGACAGCTCGGCCACCCGGAGGGCCGGAAGGTTCTTCACGACGATGCCGTCGGTGGGCATGACGTTCTCGCTCTCGATCGTCCGGAGCCTCGCCTCGACCCTGGCCATGCGCCCCGCCGCGTCGGCCATGACCGTCTCCAGCTCGGCCCGCCGCAGCCGCAGCATCCCCCGCAGCTCCTCCGCGCTCACGCGGTCGTGGAGGATCGACCGGACCTGGTGGAGGCTGAAGCCGAGGTCCTTCAGCGCGACGATGCGGTTGAGCTGCATGAGCTGCTCGGCCCGGTAGTGCCGGTAGCCGGTGGCCGGGTCGACGTGCGCGGGGCGCAGCAGCCCGATGGCGTCGTAGTGACGCAGCATGCGGACCGACACGCGGCCGTGCCCGGCGAAGTCTCCGATGGTGAACATGACGGCTCCGAGTACAGGGCCTCACACGGTGAGAGGGTCAAGCGTAGTGATCCGGGATTCGTCGGAGCCCGGTGGCAAGCTGCGCGGCATGACCGGATCTGACCCGAAAGCGGACCTCCACCGCTATCTCCAGGTTGCTCGCGCCGCGATGCTGTGGAAGCTCGACGGGTTGTCGGAGTACGACAGCCGCCGCCCGCTGACGCCCACGGGCACCAACCTGCTGGGGCTGGTGAAGCACCTGGCCAGCGTCGAGCTCGGCTACTTCGGTGAGACGTTCGGCCGGCCGTCGGACGAACCCCTGCCCTGGTTCGAGGACGACGCCGAACCCGACGCCGACCTGTGGGCCACCGCCGCCGAGTCGCGCGAGCAGATCATCGACCTCTACCACCGGGCGTGGGCGCACTCGGACGCCACGGTCGAGGCGCTCGCACTCGACGCGCCCGGCCGCGTGCCGCACTGGCCCGCACCCCGCAACGAGGTCACGCTGCACCAGATCCTGGTGCACATGATCGCCGAGACCCACCGGCACGCCGGCCACGCCGACATCGTCCGGGAGCTCATCGACGGGGCGGCGGGGCTGCGGAAGGACAACGACAACATGGCTCCGGGCGACCAGGAGCGGTGGCGCAACCACCGGGATCGGCTGGAACGCGTCGCGCAGGAGGCCGGCCGCAGCGCCGCCGTGCTGCCCTCGTAGCCCGGCCGCGGGCACCGCCCGGCGCCCACTGTTCATACCCCTGCCGGGTACGCAATGATCCTCCGGACGACGAGCACGCCGACGGGAGGTGGTCACGTGCGTTCCGGCGAAGCCGGCCGTCACGACGTGCCCCACCGCGCTGTTCCCCCGATCGGCTGGGCGGAGATCGAGTTCGAGGAGGGTTACCGGCGCGCTCGCCTGGTCACCCTCGCCGCTCTGGGCATCATGTTCGTGTCGAGCGTCGCCATGCCGGTGATCGGGATCGGGGTGGAGCAGCGGCTCACGCGGCAGTTGCTCGGCGCGGTCGGTATCGCCGCTTTCAGCGCCGGTCTCGGCTGGGCGCTGGTCGACGAGTTCCGGCCCGGGCTCTCCTACCGGCGCCGTCACCTGTCGTCGTCGGCTCTGCTCGGCGCGGCGATCGTGTCCGTTCCCCTCGTCGGTCCGCTGGGCGCGGAGTCCGGCCGGTGGGAGAGCTGGGCCTGGCTGGGTGCCGCACTCATCGGGGCCGTGCCCCTGCTGGTGCGCGGTGTACCCGCTGCGAGCGCCGCGGTCGTGCTCACCGTTGCCGTGTCGGCGGCCGTGGGGTGGGCCAACGATGGCGCGGTCGTCGAGTACGTCCTGATCACCGCAGGCATCGGCGCCAGCCTGGCCCTGATCAACGGTCTGCAGATCGGGCTGTGGCGGCTGGTCGTCCAGGCCCGCGACGGGCAGGACGCGCTGGCCCGGCTCGCGGTGAGCGAGGAGCGTCTCCGGTTCGCCCGGGACGTGCACGACCTCCTCGGCCACGACCTGTCGGTGATCGCGCTCAAGGCGGAGCTGGCCAAACGGCTGGCGCCGATCGATGCCGAACGCTCCGGCGAGCAGGCCGCGGAGATCCAGCGCCTGGCCACCTCGGCGCTGGCCCAGGTCAGGCAGACGGTGCACGGCTACCGGGCCGTCGATCTGCGCGACCAGATCGCCGCCGTCGAGCAGGTGCTCCGGTCGGCCGGGGTGCAATGCGTCGTGCGCCTTCCCGACCGCGACCTGCCCGCCGAGGCGTCGCATCTGGTGCCGGTACTCCGCGAGGCGGTCACCAACGTGCTGCGCCACAGCCGTGCCGCGCGCTGCACGATCGACGTCGACACCCCACCCGAGCAGGTCCGGATGGTCGTGACGAACGACGGCGTGGTCCGCGCTGCGCCCGACCGGTACAGCGGGGGCCTGCGTGGCCTCTCCGATCGCCTGGCCGAGGTCGACGGCACGGTGAGTGTGGATGCGCAGGCCGGCACGTTCACCCTGACGGCGAGGGTTCCGGTGCCCGCATGATCCGCGTCCTGCTCGCCGACGACGAAGACCTCATCCGCGGTGCGGTGGCGGCGCTCCTGGCGCTCGAGCCCGACATCGAGGTGGTGGCCCAGGCCGGCGACGGGCGCGCTGCCGTCGGGCAGGTCCTGGCGCACCGGCCGGACGTCGCGGTCGTCGACCTCCAGATGCCCGGGCTGTCCGGCCTGGAGGCCACCGTCGAGATCGCGGCGGCGGCGCCGTCGTGCGCTGTCGTCATCCTGACCGGTCACGGTCGCCCGCCGCTGCTGCGTCGCGCGTTGCGGAGCGGAGCGCGCGGGTTCGTGCCGAAGGGGTCACCGGCAGCACTGCTGGCCGAGGTGATCCGCCGCGTGCACGAGGGCGGGCGCTACGTCGATCCGGCCCTTGCCGCCGAGGCGCTGCTGGCTCCGGAATGTCCCCTCACACCTCGCGAGCTCGACGTCCTGCGGCTGGCGGGCGACGACATCCCGGTCGCGGTCATCGCCCGGCAGGCGCACCTGTCACCGGGAACGGTGCGCAACTACCTCGCCGCGGCCGTCGCGAAGCTCGAAGCAGCCAGCAGGGCCGAGGCGATCTCCACGGCGCGCGAACACGGCTGGCTCTGACCACGGCGCGGTTCGCGCACACGTGGACCATGCGAACCGCATGGCCAGGCGATGACACCACGCATCTGTGACGTGCGCCGGGCCGCAACGAGCCTGATGTCCATGAACACCACTCCTCCCCCTACCTCCACTCCCAGCCGCCCCCGAGCCCGGACCACACGTGCCCTGGCCGCCGCGGCGAAGCGCTGGCCGACCCTCGTCGGGGTCGCAGCCGGCGCCGACACACTCCTCGCTGAGGTCACGGACGACGCCACCCACCGCCTCGCCGAGGCGTTGCTGATCCTGCCGATGCTCTACGTGATCGTGGCGGCCCTGCACTTCCGGCGCGCGACCTGGCCGGTTTTCTTCGTGTGCATCGCGCTGTTCATCGCGCTGCGGCTGCAGGACTGGCTCGCGCCCTCCGTGGTCCTCCTTGCCATCGCTCTCGCCGCGTCGATCTGGGGCACCAGCCACGGGCACCATCGGGAGCGGGACTTCCGGCTGCAGCTCGTCGGGATGGCCGGGTTCGGAGCGCTCGCGGTGGCCGGACTGGTGGTCGATCCCGACCTCGGGCGGTACCTCGTGGCCGCCGGGTGGCTCGGCCACGCCGTGTGGGACTGGGTGCACCTGGCCAAGGACCGGGTGGTCTCGCGGTCCTACGCCGAGTGGTGCGGCGCTGTGGACGTGATGATCGCCGTCGGCCTGGTGGCGGGCCCGCTCCTCTGACGGCCGGTCCGGCCAGAAGTAGCTCTTATGCCCGTCCCTCGGTTATCCCACTGGTCAGAAGCAATAGCGCGCTGCGGGAGCCGGTTCAGTCAGGAGCAAGCTCGACAGGATCAGCTCTGGAGGCTCCACGATGGAACTGCACGGTCAGACCGCACTCGTCACCGGCGGCACCGCCGGAATCGGTCTCGAATCCGCCCGGCTACTCGCCCGGGAAGGGGCCGACGTCATTATCACCGGGCGCGACGTGGAACGCGGCAAGAAAGCGGTCGAGGACATTCACGAGGCAGGCTCGGTGAGGTTCGTCGCCACCGATCTGGCCGACCTCGACTCCGTCGCCGAGCTCGTCCGCGAGGCCGGCCCGGTGGACATCATCGTCAACGGCGCCGGCTCGTTCCCCGTCGCGCCCACGGTCGAGCAGGAGGTCGCCTCGTTCGAGCGGATCTTCGACACCAACGTCCGTGGCGCCTATTTCCTCGTCGCCCAACTGGTGCCGCACATGCTCGAGCAGGGCCGGGGCAGCATCATCAACATCACCTCCATCGCCGCGTCGAAGGGCATCCCCGGCGCTTCTGCCTACAGCGCGTCGAAGGCGGCGCTCACCTCGCTCACGCGCACCTGGGCCGCCGAGTTCGGCCCCCGTGGCGTGCGGGTGAACGCGGTCAGCCCCGGCCCTACCCGCACCGCCGGGGTGCTGCTGGAGTGGGGCGAGAGCATCGAGGACATCGCCAGGACGCTTCCCCTGGGCCGTACGGCGCGGGCCCACGAGATCGCGGAGGCCGTCCTTTTCCTGGCCTCGCCCCGTACCAGCTACATGACGGGATCGACGATTCACGTCGACGCCGGGAGCACTGCGGTCTGAGGCACCCCAGCACATTTTTTCCCTTCCCGTTAAGGAGAAGTACGTGTCCACATCAGAGGTCGTCGTCATCGCTTCCATGTCGCCGGCAGAAGGCCGGTGGGACGACGTCCGGGCGGCGCTCGGCAAGGCGATCGAACAGACTCATGCGCAGGAACCACGGGTGCTCAGATACGCGATGCACCAGGGTCCCGACCGCTTGGTCATGATCGAGAAGTACGCCGACGAGGCGGCCCTCGAAGCGCACACGAAGAGCCCGGCGCTGCTGGAGCTGATGGGCGTGCTGGACGGCGCGCTGAGCGCCCCGATGGACGTCCAGGTGCTGACCCCGGTGCCGGCAGGCGACCCGGCAAAAGGGGAGATCTGAGCAGTGCGAACGGCTGGACAGCTCGTGGCTTCTGAGACATCCGGATACGACTACATCGTCGTCGGGGCCGGTTCGGCCGGATGTGTGCTGGCCGCCCGCCTCTCGGAGGACGCGGGCACGCGCGTACTACTGCTCGAGGCCGGCAGCCGGGAGCCGCTGCCCGCGGTGGCCACCCCCCGGGCCTGGCCCACCCTCACGGGCTCCTCGATGGACTGGGGCGACCACACCGTCGTCCTCGACGGCATCGGCCGGACGGAGGCGTGGCCACGGGGACGCGGCCTGGGTGGCTCCTCGGCGATCAACGCGTTGGCGTTCGTCCGGGGCCATCGGGCGAGCCACGACGCGTGGGTCACGGCAGGGGCGCAGGGCTGGGGCTACGACGACCTGCTGCCCTACTTCAGGCGCACCGAGAACGTGAAGGGCGGCGACCCCGCCGTCCGCGGCCGGAACGGGCCGGTGTCCGTCTGGACGTCCACGTCACCGCACCCGCTGTCCCAGGCAGCCATGGACGCGGCCCGGCAGGTGGGGCACCCGATCGCGGCCGACGCGAACAGCGGCCTGGAGGAGGGCTTCGGCTGGACGGAGCTCACCGTCGTCGACGGCAAGCGGCAGAGTGCCGCCGACGCCTACCTCCTCCCCGTGCTCGACCGGCCCAACCTCGACCTGGTCACCGACGCGCTGGTGCACCGGCTCGTCGTCGACGGCGGCCGGTGCACCGGCGTGCAGTACAGCGTCGGCACCCGGATGGTCACCGCGGAGTGCGGCACGGAGGTCGTCGTCGCCGCAGGCACCGTCGGCACGCCGCAGCTGCTGATGCTCTCCGGCATCGGCCCCCAGGACCATCTGCGAGAGCTCGGGATCGACGTGGTGGCCGACCTCCCCGGCGTGGGCGCCAACCTCCACGACCACCCCATGACCACCGTCATCTACCACTCGATGCAGCCCCTGCCGCCCTTCCTGGCCAACGGCGGCGCAGAGGTGAAGGGCACGGTGCGCAGCGGTCCCGGAGCACCGTGGCCCGACCTGCAGCTGTTCTGCGCCGTCGTGCCGATGCGTACGGCCACGCTCCCGGGCCCGGAGCCGGGCGCCGGCTACACGATCGCGGTCTCGCTCATGGCACCGTTCAGCCGTGGTTCGGTGCGGCTGGCCACCGCGCAGGCGGGGGCCGCATCCGTGATCGACCCGCGGTACTACACCGACAGCCGCGACCTCGATGCCATGGCGGCCGGCCTGCGCGCCGCCCGTGAGCTCGGCACCGCACAGGCCTTCGACGCCTGGCGGGGCGAGGAGGCCCAGCCGGGGATCGACGTGCAGGACGACGACGCGCTGCGCGGCTACCTGCGGCGGAGCCTCCGCAGCTACCACCACTACGCAGGAACCTGCCGCATCGGCGTCGACGACGGCGCCGTCGTCGACACGGACCTGCGCGTGCGCGGCGTCGAGGGTCTGCGGGTGGTGGACGCCTCGGTGATGCCCTCGCCCATCTCGGCCAACACCAACGCGACGGTCTACGCGATCGCCGAACGCGCGGTGGACCTGCTCCGGTCGTAGCGTCCCGGGGGGTCGGGCCGGGGGTGAGGAGCAGCGCGGTCCCGGTTGCGCTCGTCACAATGGGCAGCATGGAGATCCGTGAGCTGCGCGCCTTCGTGGTGGTGGTCGAAGAAGGTGGTCTGTCGGCCGCGGCGCGCAAGCTGCACGTCAGCCAGTCCGCGCTGTCGCAGACCATCAACTCGCTGGAGCGCCGCCTCGGCGCGCGGCTGTTGGTGCGCAGCCACGCCGGTTCCCGGACCACCGAGGCCGGCGCGACCCTGCTGCGGGAGGCCCGGGGTCTGATCGAGCATCACGACCGGGTCACCGCCGCCATGGCTGCCGTCACGACGGCTGCCGAGTCGCAGGTGACGGCAGGCCGGATCCGCGTCGGCGCGCCGCTGGAGCTTCCCCTGGACCTGCTGCCGCGAGCTCTCGGGGAGCTCGCCAAGGCTTATCCCGACACGAGAGTCACGGTCGTGCATGCGTCCGGCACGACCCAGCTCGCGGCACTGCGGGCCGGTGAGCTCGACGTGGGCCTGGTGCGCGACCGCCCCACCGATCCGCAGCTCGACGTCGTGCTGGCCGTCCGCGAAGCGATGGGCGTCATCCTCAGCGCCTCCCGAGCGGAAGAGATCCGCGGAGACGCCGGCGTCCACCTGCACCGGCTCGCGGGTCTGCACTGGATGGGCTTCGCCCGGTCGGACAGCCCGGCTTGGCATGACCAGGTCACCGCCACGTTGCGCGCTCAGGGCATCGTCGTGGACGACCAGCCGACGGACGACCGGCCGGTCACACCCGAGGTCAAGCTCGCCGGCATCGGTACGGGCAGGGCATTCGGGCTCGCCTCACCCGGTTGGGGACAGCCCCTCCCGGCGGGGCTGGAGTGGTACCCGCTGGTGGACAACCCGGTCGTGCGGCAGACCTGGGCCGTCTGGCCGGCCGCCACTCGGCACCGGGACGTCGCCGCCCTGATCTCCGCTCTGGATATCACCGCGCCGTAGCCGAGCACTCGCACGCTCTGCCGGCGCGATCATCGGTGAGCCACGCCCTGAAACAAAGGATCACAGATCAGGGCACTCCCGCAACTGCCGATGGTGAGCCATAAGCAGAACCCGGGAGCACCCGGGAAGGCATTTACGGGCGACGGGTTCAGAGTGGGTGGAGGCCGTCCTCGGCCGGGTCGTGATGTTCGGAAAGCCATGGTGGAAGGAATGAGCGAATGGGCGAGGCGAACCCTGGTGGCGCCGTCGATCATGCTGCTGCGCGAGACATCCGGCCCGCGCCGGTGAAACTCGAGGTCAACGGCACATCCCATACATTTGCGGTCGAACCGCGCACCACGCTGCTCGAAGCGTTGCGTGAAGGGCTGGGGCTGACCGGAACGAAGAAGGGATGCGATCGGGGCGAGTGCGGCGCATGCACCGTCCACGTCGACGGACGCCGCGTCCTGTCCTGCATGACCCTGGCCGCGATGCAGGAGGGCAAGCAGATCACCACCATCGAAGGGCTGGAGCAGGACGGCGAGCTCCACCCGGTGCAGGAGGCCTTCATCGAGCACGACGGCTTCCAGTGCGGCTTCTGCACCTCCGGGCAGGTCATGTCCGGCGTCGCCGTGATCGACGAGGCGAAGGCGGGCTGGCCGAGCGCCGCCACGGCCGACGTGCGGAAGCCGTTCACCGTGGCGGGTCTGTCGAACACAGAGATTCGTGAGCGCATGAGCGGGAATCTCTGCCGCTGCGCCTGCTACCCCAATATCGTCGCCGCTGTCGCCGAAGCAGCCGAGAAAGGCTGAAACCGTGCATCCTTTCTCGATTTCGGTCGCCGACGACCCAGGGCGCGCCGTCGCAGCGCACGCCCAGGACGATCACCTCTCCTATATCGCCGGCGGTACCGACCTGCTGGGTCTCATGAAGGACGGCGCGGCGTTTCCCGCGCACCTGTTGGACATCAACGACCTGCCCGGTCTGGCAGGAGTCGACGCCACACCGGACGGCGGCCTGCGCATCGGCGCACTGGCCAGAATGAGCGATGTCGCGGCGAACGCCGAGGTACGCGAGCGCTTCCCCGTCATCGCCGAAGGACTGCTGTTCGCGGCGTCGGGCCAGCTGCGCAACATGGCCTCGATGGGCGGCAACATCATGCAGCGAACGCGCTGCTCCTATTTCCGCGACGGGGACGACCCGGCCTGCAACAAGCGGCGACCGGGCTCCGGCTGCTCAGCGCTCGACGGCCTCAACCGCAACCACGCCATCTTCGGATGGTCCGACGCCTGCGTGGCCACCCATCCGTCGGACGTGGCAGTGGCGTTGGCGGCCCTCGAAGCAGATGTCGTCGTGCTCGGGCGCGCCGGGGAAAGATCGATCCCGATCGCGGATTTCCATCGCCTGCCGGGCGGCACACCGGAGCGTGACACCGTGCTCGGCCGCGGTGAGCTGATCGTCGCAGTCGAGGTGCGCGCCCAGGCCGAGGGGCGCGCTTCGCACTACCTCAAGGTGCGCGACCGGCAGTCATACGAGTTCGCGCTGGTCTCCGTGGCGGCGGCGGTCGAGACCGAGGGGCGCCGACTTCGCTCGGTGCGGCTCGCCATGGGCGGCGTTGCCCACAAGCCCTGGCGCCTCACCGCGGCCGAGACGGCGCTGCGCGGGGCCGATCTGGACGACATCGGGGCACTCGAGGCAGCGATCGCCACCTCCTTCACCGACGCTCGCCCACTCGCCCACAACGCCTTCAAGGCCGACCTTTCCCGACGCGCGGTTCTGCGCGCGTTGCAGACCGCGGGAGCACGCGCATGAACGCCGTCGGACAACCGATGCCACGCACCGATGGACGGCTCAAGGTCACCGGCGCAGCCCGCTACAGCGCGGATGTTCCGCTCGACGGCATGGCACACGCCGCCATCGTCCACAGCACCATCGCGAACGGCCGGACGGTGTCGATCGACACCACCTCCGCAGAGGAGGCGCCCGGCGTGGTGGCCGTGTTCACCCACCACAACATGCCGCGGATGAACCCGACGCCCGAGCCGTGGAGCCACCTTCATCCCCACGGGCAGTCCTACCTGCCACTCCTGGCCGACGCCGTCCACTACGCCGGTCAGCCGATCGCGCTGGTGATCGCCGAGACGCTCGACCAGGCGACGTATGCCGGCACCCTGATCAAGGTCGAGTACGAGGCCGATCAGCCCGTGGTGTTCAACCGGGAGACGGCGAAGGAGGCCGTCGACCCGCCGCCGTTCCTGTGGCCGGTCGCGTCCTCGGTGGGCGATGCCGACGAGGGAATCGCCACTGCCGCCGTCACCATCGACCAGACCTACACCACCTCGGATCGCCATCACAACCAGATGGAGCCGCACGTGTCGACCGCGGTGTGGGACGCCGACGAGACGCTGACGCTGTACGAGACGACCCAGCACATCTTCGGTGCGCGGGAACTGGTGTCGATCGTGCTCGGCATACCGCCGGAGAAGATCACCATCGTGTCCCACTTCCTCGGAGGTGGCTTCGGCGGCAAGGCCTACGTCTGGCCGCACACCCTGCTGGCGGCGCTCGCCGCGAAGGTCGTGAACCGCCCGGTGAGGCTGCAGCTCACCCGCGCCCAGATGTACTCGATGGTGGGCCACCAGGCGGCGACCATTCAGCAGGTGGTGCTGGGCGCAGGCGAGGACGGCACGCTGGCCGGCATCCGTCACGACAGCATCTCGCCGACGCCGGTGTTCGACGACTACATCGAATATGCGGCGTTGGCCGCGCGGTCGCTGTGGGCGGCCGGCACGGGCATCGCGACGAACCACAAGGTCGTCCACGTGAACCGCAACACGCCGACCGCGATGCGGTCCCCCCACGAGGCACTCGGCCATTTCGCGCTCGAAAGCGCCATGGACGAGCTCGCCTACGCGACCGGCGTCGATCCGGTCGCGCTGCGGCTGCTCAACGACACCGAGATCGACCCGTACAGCGGCCGCCCGTTCTCGACCCGTGCGATGCGCGAGTGCCTGACGAAGGGGGCCGAGCGCTTCGGCTGGGACGAGCGGACGCCCGAGCCACGCTCGATGCGCGATGGTCGCTACCTCATCGGCCAGGGCATGGCGAGCGCGATCTACACGCACTGGCGCTGGCCTGCGAAGGCGCGGGTGACGGTGCACCAGGACGGTTCGGCGCTCGTCGAGACCGGCACCCACGAGCTCGGCACGGGCACGTACACCGTGATGCAACAGGTGGCTGCCGACGCGCTCGGGGTGGCGCCGGAGAAGGTGACCGTGCGGCTCGGAGACACGAGGTTGCCGGCGTCCCACCCGTCCATCGGGTCGGCCACGATGGCGAACGCGGGAGCGTCCGTCATGTTGGCCGCGAAGGCCGCACGGGACAGGGCGATCGAGCTGGCTCTCGCCGGCCGGGACGCGCCGTTCGCCGGTGCGGAGCCCGACGACGTGCTCGTCGCCGACGGCAGGCTGGTATTGGCGAGGAAGAGCCTGGAGATCACCTATGCGGAGCTGCTGGCACGCAACGGACTCTCCACGGTGGTGGGGGACGGGGACTACGACCCGGTGGAGGAGGCACTCGGCCCGAAGGCGGTGTTCAGCTTCTCCGCGGTCTTCGCCGAGGTACGGGTCGACCCGGACCTGGGACTGGTCCGCCTGAACCGGTTCGTCGGAGCCTATGACGCCGGGCGGATCATCAACCCCAGGACCGCGCGCAGCCAGGCGATCGGCGGCATCATCTGGGGCGTCGGCCAAGCCCTGCTCGAACAGTCGGAGACCGATCCGGAGACTGCCCGGTTCGCGAATCGCAACTACTCCGGGTACCTGGTGCCGACCAACGCGGACATCCCGGAGCTCGACGTTCTGTTCGCCGGTGGTTTCGACGAGGAAGCGAGCCCACTCGGCGCCAAGGGTCTCGGAGAGCTGACCGCGGTATCGGTCGCGCCGGCGATCGCCAACGCCGTCCATCACGCCACCGGGAAGCGGGTGCGCGACCTGCCGATCACCGTGGAGAAGATCTTGTAGCGCGCCAGCACCCCGGGGGTCGCCGGTTCACGTGACCACTGTCTCGTCCAGGGAGTGGTAGAACGGAGTTAATGTACGGTCATTACCGAGGGTGAGGGGTTCGGTCATGGCCGTCGCAGTCAGCATCGTCGAGACCAGCGAATTGGGCGATCGGAGCTACATCGCCCATGACGGACAGTCAGCGATCGTGGTGGATCCCCAGCGCGACCTGGACCGCGTCGAGTCGGTGCTCACCGCTCTCGGCCTGCGGTGCGCGGTCGTTCTGGAGACTCATATCCACAACGACTACGTGACCGGCGGGCTGGAGCTGAGCCGGCGCACCGGCGCCCGCTACGTGGTGGCCGCGGCGGACGCCGTGGAGTTCGAGCGCCATCCGGCACGGGACGGGGAGGAGCTCCGGATCGGCCGGATGATCATCCGCGTGGTCACGACTCCCGGGCACACCGATACCCATCTCTCGTACCGGATCGAGGACGGGAACGGGCCGGCCGCGTTGTTCACCGGCGGGTCCTTGCTCTACGGCAGCGTCGGGCGCACCGACCTCGTCGACGCCCGGCGCACCGAGGAACTGACCCGCGCGCAGTACCACTCGGCCCGGAAGCTGGTCGAGCTGAGTGCCGATGCGGACGAGGTCTACCCGACCCACGGCTTCGGCAGCTTCTGCTCCTCCGGTTCCGCCACCGGCGGCAGCGGCAGCACCGTCGCGCAGGAGCGCGCCCGCAACGACGCTCTCACCGAGGCCGACGAGGACGCGTTCGTCGAACGCCTGATGGCCGGGCTGACCGCCTACCCGAGCTACTACGCGCACATGGGTGCGCGGAACCGGCAGGGTCCGGGGCCGGCCGACCTGTCCCCCGTTGCGCCTGTGGAGCCCGCCGAGCTGCGGGCCCGGATCGAGGCCGGCGACTGGGTGGTCGACCTGCGCGCCCGCACCGCCTTCTCCACCGCGCACATCGAGGGCACGATCGGGATCGAGCTCGGCGGGCAGTTCGCCACCTACCTCGGCTGGCTCGTCCCCTGGGGGACGCCACTGACTCTCGTCGGCGAGAGCTCGGAGCAGATCGCCGACGCGCAACGTCAGCTGGTGCGCATCGGCATCGACCGCCCGGACGGGTCCGCGATCGGCAGCCCGGACGAGCTGGCCGATCCCGACCGCATCCACGGCTACCCGCGGGCGACCTTCGACCGGCTCGCCGGAGCGCGGGAGGATGCCCGCACCGTCGTTCTGGACGTACGCCGTCCCGACGAACGGGCGGCGGGTTCGATTCCGGGTTCGACACACATCCCGATGCACGATCTTCTGGACCGTCTCGGCGAGATCCCGACCGGGCAGGTGTGGGTGCACTGCGCCTCGGGGTTCCGGGCCGCCATCGCGGCGAGCCTGCTCGACCGAGCCGGCTTCGACGTCGTGCTGGTCGACGACGACTTCACCCGCGCCGTGGAGCTGGGCCTGACCGGCTGAACCGGATCCCGCTGCCGGGTCGTGTACGGGGTGGATCGACGAGCTGATCGTCACCACGGGTCGACAGCGTCGGCCCCTGGACGCACCCCGGAGGAACCGTGTCCACCAACCCCGCCGTGAACCCCGCCGTCATCTCGGCCATCCAGACCTACTTCCCCATCGTGTCCGCGATCGTCGTCGGGCTGATCGTCGGTGCGATCGGGCACCGTGTCGTGCGGCGCAGACAGGGGATTCCGGCCGGGCGGACGATCCTCAGCGCCATCGCCGGCGCCTTCGGCGGCACCGCCATCGCCGCACTGACCGGGGTGCCGACCTGGGGCCTGCTCTTCCAGGTCGGCATGGCCGTCCTCGCTGTCGTGGTCGTGACCCCGGCCTACCGCCACAGGTTCGCCCGTCGCTGATCGCGGCCGCCGCGGTCCGCCCGTAGTCGTGGGACGCAGGCAGAACCCGGTCCGGACCTGACGCGTCGACGACGGTCGCAGGCGAACAGACCTTCGATCCGTAGCTCTCGACGCATGGTGGATACCGATCGCGGCACCCCCGCGGCACGGTGAGTCACCACGCGCGCCCACGGAACCGTTCCTGGGCCGTCGGTGAGGGGGCTGCCGTGCTCAGGACACTCGAAGGCGGAGGTACCGGGCGACCGCCCGCGACCCGCACCGTCCGACGCTGGGCGGTGATCGCGCTGGTCGCCCACGTCGCCTTCGTGCTGACGTGGTTGGTCGCCCCGCTCTGGCAGCCACCGGGCTACCGCGTCCTCGCCCATTCGATCAGCGACATGTACGCCACGGGTGTCCCGGGGGCGTGGGTGCTGATCGTGGTGTTCACCCTGTGCGGCGCGGCGCTGGTCGGGTTCGCGGCGCGATCGGTGTGGCCGATGCTGCGGCCCGCCGGCCGGCCGGCGGCGATCGGCTCGCTCCTGCTCGCGCTGTCCGCCTACGGCGTCGGGGACCTCTCGTCGGCGTTCGGCCGGCTGCCCTGCAGCCAGGCAGAACCCGGCTGCACCGCGGCAGCGCAGCTCGCCGAGAGTGACGGGGTCGTCCACAGCGTGGTCAGCGCCGTCGGTCTCCTCCTCTTCGCAGTGGCGTTCCTCTTCCTCGGCTCGGCCATGAGCCGCCTGTCCGGCTGGACGCGCTACGCCTGGGCGGCGCGCGGCCTGGCGCTGCTGTTCTTCGCCCTGTGTGTCGTCACCGGCCAGGTCGGGCCCCTCGGTCTGGTCGGCCTGTTCCAGCGCGTGGGTGCCGCCACCGGCGCCGTCGGCATCGTCGCGCTCGCGCTGGCGGTGCTGCACCGCGCCCCGGCTCCGTCCCCGCACCGCCCGTGAGGCAGGCCGCGGGTGCGGTCCACCGTCCGCCCGACGAAATAGCCTGGATCCCGTGGACCTGGTCGAACGGCGACGGGAGCTCGCCGAGCTGGAGCGCCTGCTCGACCGCGCCGGTGCCGGATCGGGAGCCGTCCTCGTCGTGGCCGGCCCACCCGGGTCCGGACGGACGGCGCTGGCCGACGCCGGCGCGGCGACGGCCCGCGAGCAGGGGTTCGAGGTCCTCCGGGGGACGCCGGCCGGCGGGAGTCCCGGACGCCGGGTGTGGGCGCAGCTGGTGCGCGATGCCGGTGGGTCCGACGAGCTGGCCGGCCGCCTGCTCACCGAGCCGGAGTTCTCCGATCTCGACGCGGCGGCCGTCGCACTGTGTTCGAGGCCGCGCCGGCTGATCGTCGTCGACGACGTGGATCTGGGTGGCCCGGACGCGGTGGCGCTGCTCGCGCTGCTGGCAGGACGGGTGGTGGGGCGGCCGGTGGCCGTGCTCGCGACGTCGGGGACGCCGCTGGGCATCGGCGACGAGGTGTGGCTGGGGCCGTTGAGCCCGGCCGGGATCGGCGGGGTGACCGGCGAGGAACGCCCCGAGGTGCGCCACGCGCTGTGGGTGGCCTCGCGCGGGCTACCGGGCCCGGCCCGCGCGCTGGCGGCGACGATCGACGCCGGGGCCGGCGGTGATCCGGTCGTGGCGCTCGCCTTGGCCACGGCGTCGCGCGAGGGCTTCCTCGAGGTCGACACCGGGCTGGTCGGGCTGCTGGAGACGGCGCTGGCCCGGGTCTGCGACGACGCGACCCGCGCCCGGCTGGAAGCACGGCTGGCCCACGGGATGCTCGGCGACACCGCCGCCGCGGCCCGCCGTCGCGGCCTCGTCGAGGACGCCCTCGCACTGGCCCGCCGCAGCGGTGACCGGGCGGTACTCGCCGAGGTGCTCGACGCGCGGCTGCACGCGCTGTGGGATCCCGAAGGCGCGCCGGACCGGCTCGCCGCGGCCGGCGAGATCGTCGACCTGGCGCGCGCCTCCGCGGATCTGGGGCTCGAGCGCCGCGGCCTCTTCTGGCGTTTCGTGGCGCTGATGGAGCTGGGCCGGATCGGGGAGGCGGAGACGGCGCTGGCCGCGTTCGAGCGTGAGGCCCGCCTCGCGGGCGACGCGGCGGGCACGGTGATGGTCGGGTCCCGGTACGCGATGCTGGCCACGGTGCGCGGGGGCTTCGACGAGGCCCAGCGGCTGATCGACGAGGTCGCCG
>NZ_JAAXKY010000002.1 GCF_012911925.1 Pseudonocardia xinjiangensis
GTACCTGGGCAGCCCCCAGGCCCGCCGCCCCGCCCAGCGCCCCGGCCAGCGGTGCCGCGGACCGTTCGGCGAGCGTGACCGGCAGGTCGAGCTCACGGCAGATCGAGGCGATCTCCGATCCGGTGAAGCCACCGCCGATCACCAGCACTCGCCGTGGACCGGCAGCCAGCCGCTCCCGCAGCACGGCGGCATCCTGCCGGGTACGCACGCTGATCACCCCGTCCAAGGCGGCCTGCCCGGGATCCGGCCATGATCGGGCGCGGGTTCCGGTGGCGATGAGCAACCGGTCGAACTCGATTCGCCGCCCGTCGGCGAGCCGGACCTGACGAGCCGCGAGGTCCAGCCCGTCGGCAGGCACTCCGAGCAGCCATTCCGCGTCGATGTCGCGGCTCTCCGGCAACGAGGTGTGATCGGCGGGAAGCCGACCAGCGAGCACCACCTTCGACAGCGGTGGCCGGTCGTAGGGCTCGCAGTCCTCATCTCCCACCAACGTCAACCGGCCCGTGAACCCCTCGTCACGCAGCGCCTCCGCCGCCCGCAGCCCGGCCAGCGACGCACCGACCACGACCACCCGCTGCGGGTCCGGCCCACCGGTGGTCATCACCCGTCCCCGCCGGTGCGGACCGGGACCGCATCGCCCACGCTGATCGCCTGTACCGGGCACGCCGCCGCCGCGCGCTCGACCGGTCCCCGCAGGCTCTCGTCGGGTGCGTAGTCGTACTCCAACGACTCCTCCCCGCTCCACCGGAAGACCGGCGGCGCGGCAAAGACACACTGCCCGTAACTCAGGCATCGGTTTAAATCGACAACGACTCGCATGCCCTCTCCTCCCCTGTCCGTAGCTCGAACCCTGTGATCTCTCGAGTGCCGCCGGCGCACGGGTGGTTGCGCACGCGGACGTGGCCGCCGACGGAAACAAGCCATGACCCCGGCGGTATTGGTGCGGTCAGGAAGAAGCCCCCGGGCACCGGTACGGCAACGAGTCGATGCGGTACTCCTGTCCGCTGTTCGACTACGAAGACGCAAACGACTAAACGACAATGATGTTCAGAGCTCTCGTCGCGAACCTTACATCGCCACATCGGTCGAGGCAATGCGTTGGCGATATTGGCTATCTCAGACGCAACCGGATGACCAGGCCTGTTCGGTCCTGGAATACTCATTTACGGAGTTCTGGACTGATATCACACGTCCCCCGGCGGGTGCAGCCCGGCCAGATCCTGTGCACAGGCTCGGCATCGCCGACCAGACGTCCACTCCCACGACGGCGTAATGTGTGAAAAATCCATAGACGTACCATTCGTGGGGCGCGATTGCGACGATCCGGCGAACTCGGAAGATCCGCCGAGCCGCGAACTGCGTCGCCTTACCGTTGAGGTTTCCTCAGTGACGTCTGCATGCCTGGGAGGGTGTTACCTGGAAAGGCGGGACAGGGGACGGCGGCATGCATGCGGCGCAGTTGGCCGACCGGCAGCTCACCGTGCCCGATCACACGCACCATGATCTGCGTGACCAGCTCACCCATCGTGCCGAGCGTCTCCTCGATCGGACGGACTGGTCCTTCCCGGTCACATTCGGTTCTGCAATGTGGCGATGCCGTTGCCTGTCAGGCGTGGCAGGGCATGGGGGCGGCCGGCGAGGACGGAGACGAGGCTGTCCGCGGGTCCGACGACGTCGAGGGCCGGGTTGCCGGGGCGTGACCACGTCGTGTCGGTGGTCCGCAGCGTCAGGCCCCGGGCCCGTGCCGCCGCCGGAACGAACGGGTTGGGGATCCGAGTTTCGACGGCGAGGACGGCGTTGGCGATTTCCGAGGGCAGGACGTCGGACCTACCGAGCGCGAGGGCGATGTCGAGGTGGTGCACGGCGTGGTCGCCGAGCATCAGCGGGGTCGGCAACAGGCGCCCGATCCCACGCGGGCGTACCCGGATGCGGTCGAAGGCGTCAACCAGCTCCGAGGCGGCGTGTCGGTCGGCATGCTCGCGGCTGAGGACCTCGTTTGTCGCGTCGAACGACCACCGATGCCGGCTCATCGCGGCCGCCAGCCGGGGGACGGGCAGCTGTAGGCCGAGCACCAGGTGCGCGAGCACATCCTTGTTCGTCCAGCCCCGACACAGGCTGGGCTCGTTCCACTCCTGCTCGGTCAGCGTGCCGGCGAAGGCGAGGAAGTTCTGGTCCTGGACGGCGACGAGGTCACGCATCGCCCGCTCCCTTCGTCGGTGCCAGATGCGCGCTCAGGAAGGACACCTGGTCGGCGATGACCTGCTCGACCTGCGGTGGGTGGTAGACCGAGAAGTGGTCGGCCGGATAGTGAATGGCCTTTCCGTGAGGAGCGCGCTGCGCGGCCCGCGCGGCGATGCGCGGGTCCATGAGCGTCTCCTGGTCGGACACGCACACCAGCAATGGCGGGCGGATCTGCGGCGCCTTGCTCGCGGCGTTGAGCCGGATCAGCTCGAGCCCGATCGCCGCGGTCACCCGGTTGTCGAACTCGACACCGGGCGGAACCATGCTGTTCCAGCCCTCCTTCGCGCCGGGGACGGTGACGATCGCCGTGCGCCCGGGTTCGTCGACGATGCCGACGTATCGGCGCGGCAGGCCGAGGGTGGACCGGACGAGGTCGCTGGTGATGGGTCCTGCCAGCCGTGCGACTGCACGGGGACCGGAGCTCATCGCAGCGTTGCGCGTGTTGATCACCGGGCACTGCACGACGGCGGCCGCGAGTTCCGGGTGCTGCGCGGCGGTCAGCAGTACGTGGGTCGCCCCCAGCGACGTGCCCCACAGGGCGACGCGGTCGGCGTCGACGTCCGAGCGTCGACGCAGGAAGTGCAGTGCCGCTTCGATGTCGCTCAGTTGGCGCCGGATCGAGATGAGCTGCCGCGGCGTGCCCTCCGAGGCGCCCAGGTGTCGGAAGTCGAACGAGAGCGTGACCATCCCGGCGGCGGCGAACGCGTGCTCGTACTGGGTGAGCCCCATCTCGTGCGTGGCGCCGAAGCCGTGGACGAGGAGCACCGCGGGATGAGGGCCTTCGCCCTCGGGATGAGTGAGCCACGCCGCGCAGCGCTGGCCCTGGGAGCGAAAGGAGGTGGTCTGGGTGGTGATCATGGCGAGCCTCCGCATAAGTACGTTGTACGTGTTGTACGGTACCACTGATACGTACGACGTACGTGAAGGAGTCGTGAGCATGAAGGCCCGTTTCACCCTTGCGGAGATCCAGCAGCACGCGCTGGGCATCGTCGACCGGGACGGCCTGGTGGGACTCACCATGCGCTCGCTCGCGGCGTCCCTGGGAACGGGACCGATGACCCTGTACAACTACGTCGACGGGCGCGAGGCGCTCGAGGAACTCGTGGTCGACGCCGTGGCGGCCCGTGTCGAAACGCCGGAGCCGAGCGACGACTGGCTGGCGGATACCCGCGCCGTCGCTACCGCACTGTGGCGCACCGTCCGGGCGCACCCGGCGACCGTTCCGCTCGTGCTCACCCGCCGAACCTCATCCGCCGGCAGCCTTGCTCCGGCCGAGGCCCTCGCGGCGGCACTGGCACGCGGCGGCTTGCAGGGCGCCGATCTGCTGGTTGCCTTCCGCGTCGTGATGGCCTTCGTCATGGGTATCGCGCAATCCGAACTCGCCGGCCCCCTCGCCCGTGACGAGAGCCAGGACGCTGCGGCCGAGCGCATCGGTGCACTCGCGCACGACACCCTGCCCACGCTCTCCGAACTCGCCTCCATCGGAGCCAAGTTCGCCGATCTGGAGTTCGAACAGGGACTGACCGTCATCCTCACCGGCGTAGCGTCCACAACGCGCCCACGTCAGGCTTACGGTCTCTCCGAACGCTGAGCCGCGAACCCGACCGGGCCCGGTAGGCCAAGTACTACCTCGACGCAGACCGTGAGTCGGCCTTACCTATTGGGTGGTGGCCGGCCGCGCAGCACCCGGATTGGTGGAGCGTTCGATTGAGTCCTTCGGATCGGTGTTGCTCGAAGTACACGCCCGGCGACATGAGCAGGGATGTTGCCGGGAGTAGACGGATCTGTACGAAGCTGATCACCGATCCCGAACACGACCGCACCCGGGCTTTCCTGCGCCGGATCAACGACTCACACTGAGCCCCGCACCGACGAACGAGAGACGGAATGACGGCGATGACCGCAACCGTGCAGATCCTCACCACCGGATACGCCTCCGACCGGGTCGCGGGCACCGTCACCCTCATCCGCGACACGGATGTGACGATCGTGGTCGATCCAGGCATGGTCGCCCACCGAGGACTCATCCTGGATCCCCTGTCCGAGCTGGGGATCGATCCGAACGATGTGACGGACGTGGTGTTCTCCCACCACCATCCCGACCACACCCTCAACGCCGCGCTGTTCCCCGAGGCCCGGTTTCACGACCATTGGGCGATCTACCACCGCGACGTCTGGGAGGACCGCGACGCCGACGGCTTCGAGCTGTCGCCCTCGGTCCGGCTGATCCGCACACCCGGACACACTGCCGAGGACATCACGACACTCGCCACGACCGGCACCGGCCTGGTTGCGGCCACCCACCTGTGGTGGAGCGCCGACGGGCCCGAAGACGACCCCCTGGCCCACGACGGTGACCAGCTGAAGGCATCTCGCGAGCGGCTCCTCGCGATGGAACCGACATTGATCATCCCCGGTCACGGCGCGGCCTTCGCGCCGACCGGCCGGGTCCGCTGATCGTCCGACCGGAGAACCATGCCCGTTACGGCCCGATGTACGACCCCGACGTCACCTTCCTCGGTGTCGACCCCTGCACGCTGATTCTCTGTTTTCGCAGGTCAGCGTGACCTTTTGACCGTACGGGGGGTAAGAGGATCGTGTATGTGCCTCTAACGCGTCGAATGCGCTCTGACCTGCGCCTACTCCGTGGTTTTTGATCTTCGGTCGAAAGACCTCTTGACGATCCGTAAGGTCCGGGTGGACTTGACGATAGGTCAAGTGCGGCCGGCCGGGCGCGCTCGTGCGGTTCGGCTGTGACGATCTCGCCAGGCAGAGCGATGTCCTGCTTTGTCCTCTGGCTGTCAGGTGCTGCCGCGCTGAGTGCGACCGGGGCGGCGAGCGCCGACAAGACTCTCTGGTCAGGCCGGTTTACCAACCGCCTACCTCGTCAGTACCGCGGTCGCGGATGCGCCCCGCATGCGCATGTGGAGGCGCTCGGTCCTTCGGGCCTCCACCCACCGTGCAGCGCCTCCGCCGCAGGGCGCTGGCCGCAGAGCTGCCACCGCATCGGGTCAGGTGAACTCGATCCCCGACCACTGCCGGCACCCCGATGGTCGACAACATTGACACCAGCGAGCACGTTCTGCCCGCGGTGCCAGACTCCCACCCGGACACCCGCGGCCGACGGGCTGAACGCCCTCCCGGTCCGTGGGTGGAGGCGATCGTCGTCAGCAACGCCGCCCGGTGGCTGGCCTCGGACGAAGCCCGGTACGTCACCGGGGTGGCTCTGCCGGTGGACGTCGGCGCGGCCGCTCCGTTCACGGTCGGCACGGCTGACCGGGCCGTCGAGGCGCTGCACGCCGATCGAGCGAACCACCATCGCAGGGCCTCCGTGCAGTCGCGGGACACGGTCGGGTGCTCGGCGTCGCGCCCGGCTTGACCGTGCCGCAACGGCACAGTGTGTGCTGCGTCCATGTCGACGATCGAGCACGGAGTCCTCAAGTTCGAGCACAGAGTCCTCAAGTTCACATGGGGCTGGAAGGGGTTCGACTACGGCGCGATGGAGAAGGAGCTCAATGACCTCGGCGCCCAGGGGTGGGAGGCAGTCGGGACGATCGTGCCCAGCGTGGGGGCGGGGCAGTCGATCGAGATCGGGATCATCCTCAAGCGGAGCCTGGCGTGACGCGGAGCGACGTCGACCGCCTCCACCGGCGGAACCGGTAGCGCGCTGAGCGTCAGGCCGGTCGACGGGCGCGGACGCCGACGGCGGGGTGGCGTTCTGCCCTTCCTGTACGGCGCGGTCGCCACGACCAACCGGCCCGTGGGACCGTCCGGCTGCCTGATGGTCCAGGGAGCTCTGGCCGCCGGGCCGGCGGAGGGGACCGTCCATGACCTGCAGGCCGGCTGGCGCGAGGAGGACCGCTCCCGCCTGGAGGCGAGGTTCCGCCGCGCCCGCGGAGAGGGCGACCTCCCGGCGACGTCCGACCCGGCGCTGCTCGCCCGGTACGTGATGACCGTGGGGGAACGGGATCGCCGTGCGGGCCGCCGGCGGGGCCGGGCTCGACGAGCTGCACCGCGTCGCCGACGTCGCGCCGCGGGCCAGGCCGCCCGCCTGGCGGGCTCAGCGGAACACGTCGAGCACCGTGACGACCCGCGGAGCGGCGTAGGCGTCCTCGCTGATGCGCACGTACTCGCGGTAGTAGTCCTTCTGCAGGACGACGTCGCGGAACTCGACGAGGTCGCGCCAGCTCTCCGAGAGCACGAACACGGTCGGGTCGGCGACGCTGCGGCCCACGTTCAGGTAGAGGCAGGCGTCCTCGGCGCGGGCCGGCGGGAGCACCTTGCGCAGGGCGTCGCCGAACGGGTCGAGCCGGTCGGGTCGGATGGTGAGTGTGACGGTGAGCAGGAGCGGTACCCCGGGCTCGGTCACGGTCCACAGGCGGGACTGAGCCTCCTCCTCGGTCATGGCGGATCGGTGGGCGAGCTCGTGATCGGACATGACGCGGAGCAGACACTGTGCCCACACGGCATGCTCAAGCCCGCTCTCCGATCGTCCGGAACCTGGCAGGAGCGGACCGCACACCAGAGCGCAAACACCGAAGCCCTCGACGGTCGCCCGGAATGGTGACTCCGCTCGTGAGAGGACCGCCGGGATCGCGCGCTTGACCGTGCCGTCGGGGCACGGTGTGAGGTGGGCCATGGCCTGGAGCACGCGGGAGATCGCCGAAATCGCCGGGACCAGCCTCCGGGCGGTGCGGCACTACCACGACGTCGGGCTGCTGCCCGAGCCCGAGCGGCGCCCCAACGGCTACAAGCAATACGGCGTCGCCCACTTGGTCCGGCTGCTGCGCATCAAGCGCATGGTCGACCTCGGGTTCTCGCTGGCCCGGATCGCCGAGCTGCGTGAGGACGACCACCATCCAGAGGAGGCGCTACGTATCCTGGACGCCGAGCTGGGCGCCACCATCGAGCGACTGCAGCGGGTGCGCGTGGAGCTCGGCCTGATCCTGCGGCACCACGCGCCCGCCGACCTGCCCGCCGACCTCACCCCGCCGGCCGTCGCCGCGGGATTGTCGGAGGCCGACCGATCGCTCGTGCTCGTCATGACCCGGGTCCTGGATCCGCGGCGCCTGGACGCCTACGCCGAGATACTGCGCAGCGTGTCCCCCGACCCGACCGACGGCGAGTTCGACACCCTGCCCGCCGACGCCGGCGAGGAAGCGCGCCAAAGCCTGGCCGAACGCATGGTCCCGCACATCCGCCGGATCCTGACCGAGCACCCGGAGATGGCGGACCCGCACGCCGACGCCCCGCGTGGGGCACGGTCGGCCACCCGGATCGCGGCGGCCGCGATCCGGGAGCTCTACAACCCCGCCCAGGTCGACGTCTTCCGTCGGATCCAGCACCTCCTGCGAGCCGAACCCCGACCGACGGACTCCCGAAGGGACAGCACATGAGCCCGGTTCACCACCGGGCCGTCACCCCTCGACCGCCACGAGATCTCCTACCCCGAGCTGGGCCCCGTCGATGCCCGGCGAGCTACACAGCTACCCGACCAGCTCGTTCACGTTCCGCGAGCTCATCCCGCTGCTTGTCGCCGGGGAACGACACGTCGTCGCGCCAGGCCACCTTGGCTTCGGCCACCCCGCCCCCCTTTCGGCGAGTGGACACGGCATGCCTCCTGACACAGGTGATGGTGGCCAGCGGCTCGCCGCCGTCGGACCAGGGCGGGGATCGCACTCGTCACCGGGCTCGCGGAGCACCAGGATGTCCGCTGGTGTGGCGGCGGCGTCGTTCGTACGTCGCGACGAGGGCGACCATGCCGACGTTGACGGCGACGAGGACCAGCAGGGACGCGTCGCCGGTGTCGGTGGCGCGGTCGATGGTGGTGGTCCCCCCACCGGACATGACGTTGCTGATCACGCCGAAGAGGACGTTGTTGACGACGTGGAAGGCGATCGGCGCCTCCATGCCGCCGCTGAGGATCGCCATCAGCCCGGTGCTGACGGCGACCACCGTGAAGTAGCCGGCCAGCCAGGGGTCGGTCGAGCCGTGGACCACGGCGAAGCCCAGGGCGGAGACCACGAGCCCGACGGCCAGCGCCGGCCGGACCGGGCGCACCCAGCTCGCGGCCGCGGGCAGCATGACGCTGCGGTAGATCAGTTCCTCGCCGGCGGCCTGGATGGGGGTGGTGAGCAGGGTGATCGTCAGGAAGGCGATCGTCGTACCGCTGATCGCGAAGGTCGTCCAGCCGGTGGATGTCGGTGCGACGGCGCCCACGACTCCCGCTCCGGCCCCCACCATCAGCGCTGCGCCGATCGCGTAGTGGGCCAGGCGCCCCCGGTCGAACGCCCGCCGCGAGCTGAACAGCGCGCGCCACGGCACCCGGGTCATCCACACCAGGAGCAGGACCGCGACCAGGCCGGTCGCGCCGGTGGCCAGGTTGACGGCCAGGGACTTCAGCGGCGTGAGCTCGGGGGACAGCGGGTCGTCGCTGCCCTCGATGACGCCGACGAGCTGGTAGGCCAGCACCTGGAGGACCACGAGGACGAGCGGCAACGCCAGGACGAGGACGAACGGCTTCCACCAGCTCATCCGCAGGTGGGCGCCGAACGGCCGCGAGGTGTCGACCGCGGACGGAGCGGGCTGCGCTGTACGGCTCACGGTCGCGGGGATCAGCGCCCCGCGGTGGTGGCTGGGATCAGGTGACGGCATGGAACGGCCCTTCCGGGTTCGGGTGTCGGTTCGGCGGTCAGTCCGCCATCCAGGTGCTCTTGAGCCGCAACGCGCGGTCGGTGGCGGCGAGCGCCCCGGCGACGGCGAGCGCGATGGTCGCCCAGAGGGGCAGGCGGATCGGCGAGGTGAACGTGCCGACGTGCTGGGCGACGGCCTCGATGCGGGTGATCTGCTCCGCGACCCCCGACAGCGTGCCCGCGAGCCCCACCAGCAGCACGACGAGACCTACGGCCCCGATCACCGCGCTGGTGCGGGGGAACCGCTGCTCGAACCGCGCTCGCCGCCCCTCCAGGGAACGCGGATCCGGGCGCAGCACCCGCTCGCGGCCGTCGTCGGTGACGTGGTGCATGCGCTTGACGCCGTACTGGCCGACGGCGACCTCGATGACGCCGCCGGGCACCGGGAAGGTCACGGGCAGGTTGGCCTGGAGCACCTGGACGCCGTCGCGGTAGAGCGCGGCCGGTCGCTTGGCAGACGAGCTGTCCCGCAGGTGGTGGACGTCAACCTCGAAGACCTGCGGGCGCCCTGACCCGTCGGGCAGCTCCAGGGCGAACAGCGAGCGGGACAGCAGGTGCCAGAAGCGGAACCGTTGTAGCCGGCTGCCGTCGCCGGGCTTGGCCTTCGACAGCTGCCAGCGCCGCCGGTACTTCTTGAACACGATCTCCTCTACAGGGTGCAGCGGACGTCGGCGGGCGGGGTGCGCAGGTCGATCAGGTACTCGGTGACGGCCTGGTCGACGCAGGTGCTCTGGCCGAACAGCGCGACGCCGTGCTGGGCGCCCTCGACGGTGAGCAGGCTCCCGCCGAGCAGGCGGGCCAGGGTGATGCCGCCCTGGTACGGGGTGCCCGGGTCGCCGGTGACCGAGACCGTCAGGGTGGGGGGCACATCGACGCCGCCGTCGAGCCAGGGCAGGTCCCGGCTCGGCGGCTCCGGCCAGGCCGCGCACTCGTAGTGCGCCGGAGCGGGCGACCGGCCGGGGTCGAGGAACGGGGCGGCGGCGCGCGCCTGGCGGGCCAGTTCGGTGTTCTCCTCGGGGCTGCGTCGCGGGTTGTCCATGCACCGGATCGCGAGGTTCGCGTCGATGTTCAGCCCGGCCCCGTACCGGCCGTCCGGGCCGCGCCCGAGGGCGGCGTCCCGCATTCCGAGCAGGATGTCGCCCCGGCCGGCGGACAGCTCGGCGAGCCCGTGGAGGATCATCGGCCGCTGGGATTCGGCGAAGAGCGCCGTCTGCACGGCCTGGATCGCGTCCGGGTAGGTCAGCGCGCGGCCGTCGGCCGTCGGTGCGGGCCGGTCCTGCAGGGGTCGGACGAGGTCCTGGAACGCCGCGGTCGCGCGGGCCGGGTCGGTGCCCAACGGGCAGGCCGCGTCGGCCGCGCACGAGACGGCCAGCTCGTCGAACGCCCCCTGGAAGGCCACGAACTGGGTCAGCCGGAAGTCGGCCTCGCTCCTCTCGGGGTCGACCGCGCCGTCGATCACCATCGCCCGCAGGTTCCGGCCGAACACCTCGGCGTACATGCCACCCAGTTCGCTGCCGTAGCTGTAGCCGAGGTAGGACAGCTTCTCGTCGCCCAGCACGGCGCGCAGCACGTCCATGTCCCGCACGACGTCGGCGCTGCCGACGCTGGTGAGCGCGTCCACCCCGCCGGTGCGCTCGGTGCACCGCCGGGCCACCTCGGCGGCGGCCTGCTCGTCAGGGACGTCGAAGAGGTAGGCCGCGGGGGGCTCGCCCCCGTCGGTCTCGGCGTCGGTGAAGCACTCCACGCGCGGGGTGGACGCGCCGACGCCGCGCGGGTCGAACCCGATCACGTCGAACCGCTCGCCGACCTGGCCGTTGTCCCACACCGGCCCGAGCGTGGCGACGAAGTTCATTCCCGAGCCGCCGGGACCGCCCGGGTTGACCAGCAGCGACCCGATCTTCTCCCCGCGCGCCTTGGCCCGCAGCAGGGCGACCTCCCCGCGCGGGCCGTCCGGGTCGGCGTAGTCGAGCGGCACCTGCACGCGGGCGCAGTCGAAGCGGCTGTTCGCGTAGAGCCGCTGGTCGATCGCCGACGTCGCGTAGGGCGCGCACGGCTCGAATACGACCTGCTGGCCGTAGAACCCGGCCAGCCCGGACGGCGGTGGACTCCCGATCTGCGCCACGGGTGCGCCGCACGCGCCGACGAGGACCAGCGATGCCGCCACCAGGGCGGCGGCGACCGTCGAGCGGACAGGGAACACAGGAACTCCTTCGGTGGTCGTCGTCCGGAAGGGGACACCGTGCCGTCGCGGCAGGGTCAACCCGCGTGGTTCAGACCACAGCGGCTTGAGTGTGCCGCGACGGCACGGCCTTCCCTGGGGCCACACGCCACGCGACCCAGGAGGACACATGACTGCCACCGACTCCCACCGCGGCCCGGCCGGGGAGGAGCCCGGCGGCCCGGTACCCGCCCCCGCACCGCAGCCGACGCTGCTGGAGCAAACGGGTGGCCCGATGGGGTTCGTCTACTCCGCCGTGCCCGTCGTCGTCTTCGTGGCGGCCAACGCCTTCCTGTCCCTGACCGCGACGATCATCGTGTCGGTCGCCGTCGGGCTGGTTATCACCGGCTACCGGCTCCTGCGCGGGGAGCGGTTCAGCCTCGCGGCCGGCGGGCTGCTCGGGCTCGCCGTTGCCATCGGCATCGTCGCCCTGACCGGGTCGGCGCGGGACTTCTTCGTCGTCGGCATCTGGGCGTACCTGGTGGCGTTCGTCGTCGCGCTCGCCTCGGTGCTGGCCCGCCGGCCGCTGAGCGGCGTCGTGTGGAACCTCGTGCACGGCGGCACGCACGACTGGCGGGCCGACCGCCGCGTGTTGCGCGCCCACGACGTCGCCACGCTCGCCGCGGCGGCGGTGTCCGGCGCCCGGTTCGGCGTGCAGCAGTGGCTCTACGTCAGCTACGAGACCGGTTGGCTGGGCGTCGCCCGCGTCGCGATGGGCTGGCCGCTGACCATCCTGGCCGCGCTGGTCGTGGTCTGGGCCTGGCGGCGCAGCAGCAAGCGCCTGCTGCCGTCGGCCTGACGGTGTCCGGCCCGCTGATCGTCGCGCCGCCCCGGTCGTCGACGTCGCGCATACAGCGCTTTCCACGCCGACTGGCGCGTGCCAGATGGCAGTGAGCATCCACTGAGTGTTTGTTCGAGAGTGGTGGATTGTCAGTCTCGTCGGTAGCGGGCTTTGATGTGGAAGCGTTCGCCCTGGGGGCCGAGGATGCTCAGTAACTCCACGGAGTGTGCGTCGGCGTTGCCGAACCAGTGGGGGAGGTGGGTGTCGAATTCGGCGACCTCGCCGGCGGTGAGGACGAAGTCCTGCTCGCCGAGTTTCACCCGCAGCCGTCCGTGGAGGACGTAGAGCCAGTGGTAACCCTCGTGTGAACGTGGATCGGGTTCGAGATGGTCGGTCAGGCCGGCTGGGAGGATCTGTTTGTTCACCTGCAGTCCGCCGGGGTTGCTCATGCGTCCCACGGTGAACCCGGTTTTGCAGTTTTCGCAAAGACCCGTGCCATCGCGGGCCGGCTGGGCGCAGATTGGTCGCGGAGGTGGTCGTGATGAGTCAGGGAGGTGGCCCCGGCGCCGATGTGCGGCCTGATCATCCGACCGGGCCGCAACCTGGAAAACCACGCCCGCCGAGAACACCCCGGCTCCGGCCGCCTGACACCCACCCCCCGAGAAGAGGACGCCATGGACACACCGTCCTGGGACGAGATGTACCGCAGCCGCGACCAGGTCTTCAGCGGCAACCCCAACGCAGTGCTCGTCACCGAGGCCTCCGGCATGCCGCCCGGACGGGCGCTCGACGTCGGATGCGGCGAAGGCGCCGACGCACGGTGGCTGGCCCGCCGCGGCTGGCAGGTCACGGCGGTGGACATCTCACCCACCGCCCTGACCCGGGCCGCCAACACCAGCGCAGACCTCGCCGACCGCGTGACGTGGACACCTGCCGACGTGATCAGCACAACACCGAGCGGAGCGTTCGACCTGGTCTCCGTCCACTACTTCCCCCTCCCACGCCAGCCGAGCCACGGCGCGCTGCGCGGCCTGCTGGCCGCCGTCGCGCCCGGTGGCACCCTGCTCTTCGCCACGCACGATCTCGCCGACCTGACCCCACGCCCCGGCTTCGACCCGGGCGACTACTACCAGCCGGACGACATCGCCAGGCTCCTCGACGACACCTGGGCGATCCAGGTCAACGGAACCCGCCCGCGCACGACCCCCGCCCCCGCGGGCACCCACCACACCCACGACACCGTCCTGCGGGCGCGACGGCTCCGGTGACGTGCCACGGATACGGGTGGCCGGGTCGGCAGAACGCGCGGCCTGCTGCGGTTCCGTTCCCTGTCCGTGCGGTGAGCGCCCGCGGTCCTGACGTGCACATGTGCACGTCAGGACCGATCTCGCTGATCATGAGCAGCTCGGCGGCCGCCGTCGCACGAGCAGAGGAGCCCGTGGTCAGTCCGTACTCCCGGCGGTCGGATGGCTCCGATCCGCCGGGCTCGTGGGCAGCGTGGTGGCGCCGTCCGCCAGGCGCGCGCGGGCGCGGTGGTGTCGCTTCTCAACGGGCATGATCTTCGTCGCCCGCGGGCAGCCCCATGGCCGGGGTCCCGACGTACATGCTCTCGGCCCGCTCGACGACGAAGGTCTCGTGCCAGATCCCGACCGCGCCGGGGTTCTTCTTCGCCATTGCGTTGAACCGCGTCCAGGCCGGCCGGTGACTCAGCGAGCCGGCGGATGCGTAGTCGTAGAGCTTGTGGAACACCACCAGCTCTCCGCCGTACTGGTGCATGACCCTGCCCGGGACGATCTTCGCCATAGCTCCCCCGAAACTGAATAGTTGCACTGTCGCGTATCCACGCATGTGGCCGGCGCCCCTCGCGGCTCGTACTTCCGGCGACGGGATCCGGCCACCGAGGCCTGCAACCAGGACCAGGCGCGGCTCAGTTGGGTCCGGCGACCATGGCTCCGGTGACTGGCACGACCGCGCCGGACACGTAGGAGCCCGGCTGGACGAGCCAGGTGATCGCGGTGGCGACGTCGTCCGGCGTGCCGAGCCGCCGGACCGGGATGCTCTCCACGACCGACCGGGTGGCGTCCTCGATCGTCGCCCCGGTCGAGGGGGCGACCGGGCCCATCACGTTGATCAGCCAGGACAGGTCCCACCGGTGGTCGGTCAGCTCGATGAACTCACCCACCCCGATGCCTGTTCCCGCGTTGTTGACCAGCACGTCGAGCCCGCCGAAGATGCTCACCGCAGCCTCGACCGCCGCGTCGATCTGAGCGGGCGGCCCTGCAGAGATGTCGTGTTCTACAAGATGTCCTCCTCGAGTTGATGTCCTGAGATGCCGACGAGGGCCAGGCCCCGGACGTCAGGAGCCCAGCTGTCGCTGCACTGCCTGGGCGTCGATCAGGTAGTTCATCTCGTAGAAGCGCCCGTCACGGACCTTGTGGAAGGCGTACTCGGCGAACTCCAGCGTGGCGCCGGTGGGGGCCACACCGAGCCACTCCTTCGTGTGCGTGCCCTTGTTGAACAGGCGGGCTGCCACGCGGTCACCGTCGATGGCGATGTCCTGGACCCGCCAGGTGAAGTCCGGCACCGCAGCGCCGTGCCCCTTGAGCTCGGCGATGACGTCGTCCCGCATGACCGGCTGGCCGTTCTCGATGAGCTCGTCGTGGATGAACTCGGTCATGCGGTCGAAATCATGATCGTTGAGCGCGTCGATGTAGCGCTCGAAGACCTCGCGCACGTCGGAGTCGGACATGATGACCTCCTGTCGCCCCGTGTCGGGGCTGTACTCGTGTGTTCATGACTGGCGATGCCCTTCCGCGCTCTCGTCGAGCGGCCACCGTCGATCGGGGAGAACCTCGGGTCCGCGACTTCTACTCCGATCGGTACAGAAGTCGACATGTCGCGCTGCCGGGGTGTGGCGCCGCAGCAGGGTCAGCAGGGCTTGTGACAGCGGGCTACCGGGAGGACCGGGCGAAGGCTCGGTAGCGCGACAGATAGCGGGGCACCTGCCGGAGGGCGACGGGCCGGGGCCACTCGCCGGGGCGGAACCACGCCTCGGAGCCGCCGTCGACGACAATGACGCTGCCACACAGGAACGCCGCCGCAGGCGAGAGCATCATCATCACCCAGTCGGCGAGGTGCCCGGCATCGCCCACGCCACCGACCGGGACGGGGAACGCGCGGAACGCTCTCGCCGCGACCGGGTTCGCGAGGTCCTCGTCGAGCAAGCGGGTCTGCACCGGTCCCGGAGCGAGCACGTTGAGGCGGATCCCGGCGCCGGCCCACGCCGGGGTCACGGCCGCCCGGCGCGCCCATTCGGTCACCGCGATCTTCGACGCCGCGTAGGCGATGTTCGGGGCGACCGGCCCGAACAGTCGCAGCGCCCGCACCGCGCGGTCGATCTTGCCCGTGCGCAGGGCGCGGAGCACCCGCCGCGGCACTCCAGGGGTGACGGTTGCCGAGTTGCTGCCGAGAACCACGGCTCGGGCGTCGCCGCTCGCCGCGAGCGCCGGTCGCAGAGCAGTCAGCAGCTCGACCGTGCCCAGCTGGTTGACCTGCGCGATCTTCCGTGGACGGTCGGGTCCGGGGGAGGGGCCGATCCCGGCGGCGAGCACGGCGCCGTCGAGCACGCCACCGGAGCGCCCGAGGACCCCGGTGGCCGCAGCCGCGCGGCCTTCCGGTGTTCCGAGGTCGGCGACGACGTCGGCGTCGCGCAGATCCACCTCGATCACGGAGTGCCCGGCGGCACGGAGCCGCTCGGTCACCGCGGCGCCGATCCCCGACGCCGAACCCGTCACTGCATAGCTGCCCATTCGAACCCCTGCCCGATTGAAGCCGTGATCAGCCTCTCCGGAGCAGCAGACGGTATGCCGTCACGGCACACGCAAGTGCCTCGTACCGCGACGCGCCTCACGTCGACATGGCGCGGTTCGGCCCTGGTGGAGGGGGCTCGTCGACGGCGGACGCCGGCGCGTCCTGGGCCTGCGCCGGGAGGAGGTCGCCCTGCTGCGGCCTGCGAAACGGGCCTCCGATGACCGTCGACGACACCAACGTGTACGGCAACGCCTCGAACCGGGCCACGATCATGGCGGCGCACCCGGGCGCGGCGCTCCGGGGCGGGGTCACGTGGATGCGCTGTGTGGGCTCCGCCTCCGATCCGCCTCCGCGATCCGGTCCCGCAGCCTCGTGAGCGCGGCCAGCGCCTGCGTTCGGTCGCCGTCGCCGACGTGGTCGTGCGCCTGCCAGAGGAGTTCGAGCCACTCGGACGCGTCCGTGTCGCCTGCCTGCGCAGCCATGTCCGCGAGAGTCCAGAGCGCGTCGATCTCCGACTCGCGGTAGGCCAGTTGATCGGCTCGCGGCGAGATCTCGACCTGGCGGATGACCAGGGTGACCGTGTCGACGTCCAGCGTCTCCACGTCCACGATGTGCCACGGGTCAGCCCCGCCGGCCCCGTTCTCCTCCCCGTTGATCATCGAGCAGACGCTCATCCGCTCGCTGCCGGCGTCACGCGCGCGGGCGTCACCTCGGACATGTGCTCCGCGAGCACGTCCTCGAACTCCGCATGCCGCGACACCACGTCGTAGCCGCGGGTACGGAAGGCCCACGCCTGCTTGGCGAGGGCCGGCTCCACCCCGTCGGCGAGGTCCCTGGCCATCTTGATCAGGCGGCGACGCATCGCGATGATCGCGATGTCGCTCGTCCCGAGGTGTTCCTTGCTGCGGTCGAGCACCGGTTCCATCGTCTCGGTCATCGCCCGGTCCTCCTCGGGCGGCGTCCCGAGAATTCCACTGAACCGCTTGGTCCTCTGCACGTGCCTGTCGATCTTGAAGTCGTTGTCGCGGTTGAGTGGGGACCGGCGCGTGTCGATCACATACCCGTCGGCGAGCTCCCACGGATGCAGCGGCTGTCCGTTGTTCCGTCCGTTCGCGATGGCCTCTTCTGCCGACAGTGCACGGTGCGGGTGCCAGACGAAGGAGAACGACATCGAGTTGCGGTCGTCGATCGGCACGACGATGCGTCCCGGGCGTTCGGCCGAGCCCGGCGTCTCCGACGTGGACGGCACGAGCCAGTGCGAGAACCGCCAGTAGTAGTCGTCCTCACCACCGACTCGCCGGCCGCCGTAGACGAAGCCGTAGTCGGTGCTCTTCACGGTCAGGGACGGCGACCGGTCCTTGGTGACGTACTCGGTGAAGTTCTCGACGAATCGCGCCCACTTGAGCGTGGTGCTCGGATTGAGCGTGCGGTGCAGGAACGACACGTGCGCCGTGTCGATGTCGCCCTCGAGCGTCTGCAACCAGTTGCATTCGACGAGGCTCGCACTGATCACGCGTTGGTTGGCCGGGACCTCCGCCCACTCGTACTCCGGGAACTCAGGCTGCTTGTCCGGAGGGCCCATATAGGCCCACACAAGCCCGCCGCGTTCCTGCGTGGGATATCCCGGGGCGCGCACCTTGTCCTTGAAGTTCGACCGGGCCGGTTCCGACGGGATGTGCAGGCACCGGCCCGTCACGTCGAACTTCCAGCCGTGGTAGATGCACCGCAGGCCGCCCTCCTCGTTGCGGGCGTAGAACAGGTTGGCCCGCCGGTGGGGGCAGTAGGCGGACAGGACGCCGACCTTTCCGTCGGTGTCGCGGAACGCGACCAGATCTTCACCGAGGATCCGGAGCCGGACCGGAGCGCCGTCGGGGTCCTCCATGTCCTCGCTCGCCACGACCGGGAGCCAGAAGCGGCGGAACAGTTCGCCCATCGGGGTCCCCGGCCCGACCTCCGTGATCAGCTTGTTGTCCTCAGGCCGAAGCATGTGCGCGTCCTCCCGTGCCGGTGGCCGGCGTTATCGGGACCGCCCGAAGACGGTCTGGAACTGTTCGAGGTACTTCTGCTGACGCTCCAGCTCGGTGTAGTCGACCGGCCGGGGCGGGGTGACGGCGTCGAGCTCGTCGAGTGCGGGGAAGCCGGGCGGGCCGGGCACGCCGTCGCGTACCGGGTATTCGTTCCCCTCCTGGGAGAGGCAGGTCTGCCCCTCCTCGCTGAGCAGCCAGCTCTCCAGCAGCCGGGCCGCGTTGGGGTGCGGGGCGTTCGTGATGATGCCGATGAAATGGCCGGTGACCGGCGAGGCGCCCGCTACGGGGAACACCCACTTCAGGGTGGAGCCCTCCGCGAGAGGCGGTCCCGTCATCTGGTCCAGGCCGCCCATCATCACCGCGTACTCGCCGCTGCGGAGCGCCTCGATGGCAGGCTGAACGCCCTGGATCAGCGCCGGTTCGTTGGCGGCGTACCGCTCCAGCCAGGCGTCGTCGGTGGCGCCGCCGGTCTGCAGGAGCTCCTGCAGGATGCTGAGCCCGGCTCCGGGGCCAGTCGGGTCCGGCATCACGATCTTGCCCTTGAGCCGGGGGTCGGCCAGGTCGGTCCAGCTCTTCGGAGCTTCCTCCGGGGAAAGCTGAGCCGTGTTGTAGGCGATCCCCGCCACCCGCTTGGTGTCGACGACGAATGCGTGGCCCGGACCCCACGCTTCCTGAGGGATGCCCTCGACGTCGGCGGGCGTGAACGGGGTCAGGATCCCGCTCCTGGTGAGAGCGAGCATCGACGTGGAGCCGGTGCGCAGAACGTCGCCGACGTTCTGACCGCTCACGTGCTCCTGCTCGAGCCGGGCCTGCGTTTCTCCGACCATGTACTGCGACTCCACGGCGATACCCGGGAAGCGCTGGGAGAACCGGTCGTAGCAGGCGTTGCCCTTGATCCCGTAGACGACGACCTTGTCCTCACCCGCGGCCTGCGCCGCGGCGTACAACTCCTGAACCGGCGCTCCGACCGCCGACTGCTGGCCACCCCCTCCGGTGTCTCCTCCCGAACCGCACGCCGCGAGCAGGAGACCGACCGCCCCCGCCACGGCCGCCAAGAACCAGCGGGATCGTCGTCGTCCCAGCTTCGTCGCTGCCGACTTCATCGCCGTCTCCTCCGTCACGCCTTCTCTTCGCCACGAGCTCCGCTCAGGCGCCGATCTCCACGAGCTCCTCCGGCCGGATGCTGAGGTTCACCAGGTCGCCGCTGACCGGGACCGTCCCCTGGGTGACGGCCCGGACGTCCACGTCGCGGATCCGGGCAAGCAGCGCAATCTCCCCCGCCTGCACCTGCAACTCGAGGTCCTCCCCGAGGTAGGTCACCGTCCTGACCTGGGCGCGGAACGACTGTCCGGGCTCAGGTGCGGCCGGCGCGAGGCGGAACGCACCGGCCCGCGCAGCGAGCTCGACGACGCTCCCGGGCGGGTGCGCTCTGTCGGTCGCGCAGCGCACCAGGGGGCCGTCGCCACCGAGCCGGACCAGCGCGCCGTCCCGTTCGGATACGACCACCTCGGCCTTCAGCAGGTTGTCGAACCCGATGAAGTCGGCCACGAACCGGTTGGCCGGGCAGGTGTAGATCTCCCGCGGAGTGCCGATCTGCTGGATGACACCGGCCTGCATCACGGCGATGCGGTCCGACAGCGCCATGGCCTCCGTGCGGTCGTGCGTGACGTAGATCGACGTCGAGCCGAGCGCATCGTGCAGCCTTCGCACCTCACGGCGCATCTGGGACCGCAACAGGCTGTCCAGGTTGGACAGCGGCTCGTCGTAGAGCACCACCTGTGGACGGTTGACCAGCGCACGTGCGAGCGCGACGCGCTGCTGCTGCCCGCCGCTGAGCTTGCTCGGCAGCCGCCCGCCGTACTCGGCGAGCCCGACCACGTCGAGCATCTCGGCCACCCGAGCCGCGACCTCGGTGCCGTCCAGACGCGCCCGTCGCAAGGGATAGGCGATATTGCCGAAAGCTGTCATGTGGGGCCACAGGGCATAGCTCTGGAAGACCATTCCCATGTGCCGTTTCTCGGGCTGTACGAACACACCGCGGGACACCATGGGTTCGCCGTCGAAGTAGATCTCCCCGCTCGTCGGCCGCTCGAGGCCCGCCACGCAGCGCAGGGTCGTCGTCTTCCCGCAACCGCTCGGCCCCAGGAGGCTGAGGAACTCGCCGTCCTGCACGGTGAGGTCGAGGTGGTCGACGGCGGCAGCGCCGCTGTCGAACCGCTTGGTGAGTCCGGCGATGTCGATCTGCGCCACAGCTAGTCTCCTTCGGCCGCCGTGCGGATGGGCACCGCAGGCGACGGCTCCCGGGCCGGCGCGGCGGTCGGAACGGACCCGGTGAGCGGGGACGGTTCGGTTGTCGGGGCAGCGAGCGTCGCCGGCGCCGGCCGCGCGCGCAGCACGCGGGTGCCGACCGCGCGCACCGCGAGCGCCACAACCAGCACTGCCGCCATCGCCGCGAGCATGAGCGTGAAGACGGCGGCCGCTTCGGACGAGCGGCCGGACTCGGTCATCTCCAGCAGCACGACCGGGACCGTCTGGCTGCCCGGTCCGGAGAGCAGTACCGGCACTGCCAGCTCACCAGCCATCACGACACCGCAGATCAGCCACCCCGCCAGCAGGCTCGGCAGGATCAGGCGGAGGACCACCCCGATCACGGCGCGCAGCCGACCTGCGCCGTGCACACGCGCGGCCTCCTCGAGCTGCCTGTGCACCTGTGCGATGGCCGCGTTGGCCAGCCGCACAGCCACCGGCGTGGCCACGACGATGAGGCCGAGCATGACCAGCCAGATCGAGGCGAAGAGCGTGCGCAGCCCAGGTACCGAGAGGTACGCCCAGAGCATCCCGAGGCCGAGCACGACACCCGGGACGGCCCATGGCAGCCACGTCGCGCCCTCCAACACCCACCGCATCTTCGACGTGCCGCGCTGGACGATGTAGGCGATGAGCGTGGCCAGTGCCACCGCGAGCAACCCGCCGACGACCACGACGAACGCCGTGTTCTGCAGCGCGGAGATGACCCCGGGCTCGCCGAGGACCGTGCGGTAGTGATCGAGGGTGAACCCGGAGGACAGCACACCGAACACGGACTGAACGGAGCCGAGCACCAGCTGCACCAGCGGGAAGGCCAGGGCCAGGAGCCCGAAGGCGACGATGGCCGCGGTGCAGAGGTACCTGCGAGGCCCGAGGTCGAGAAGCTCGACGCGCTGGCCCTTGCCGCCGAGCGTGGTGAAGTCCCGCCTGCCGAGGAACCGCCACATCAGGACAACCAGGACGACCATGATCGCCATGACCAGCACGGAGAGGGCGCTCGCCTGGGCGTACGCGGGAGGGAAGTGGTTGCGCAGGTAGTCGTAGATCTGGGTGGAGAAGACCTCGATACCGGCCGGGGCGCCCAACAGGAGCGGGACATCGAACGACTCGAGCCCGCGCACGAACCCCATGAGCGCGAGCGCGAGGAGCACCGGCGCGAGTACCGGCAGTTCGACGCGGAAGAACGTCGCCGTCCTGCTCACGCCTGCCATCAGCGACGCCTCCCGAAGCGCCGGGTCCAGCGTGCGGAAGACGCCGAGCATGAGCATGTAGTTGATCGCTGTGATCTTGAGGACGGCGACGGCCACGATCCCGGGCCAGGACCGCACGTCGAGCGGGCCCTCCTCGACGGGCACGACCAGCCTCAGGATCTGGTTGAGCAGGCCGGTGCTCGAGTTGCCGAGCATGGCCCAGCTGATCCCGAAGAACAGGAACGGCAGCGTGATCAGCGTGACCATCATCGGCGTCACGAATCGGCGTCCCGGCGTGTTCGTCTGAGTGACCACCCAGGCGAAGAAGACGGCGAGGACCAGCGAGATCACCATCACCGAGAACGAGTAGGCCGTCGAGTTCCAGAGCAGCTCGTAGGTTGCAGGTTCGGTGTAGGCGTCGACGAAGCCCTGCACCGACCACTCACCGGGGAAGCCGGGGGAGGAGGTCCGGAATGCGCCGACCACGACCATGACGGCCGGGTAGACGAAGAGCACGAGGATCACGAGACCCAGTGCGGTCGCCCCGAGTAAGGCCAGCGGGCGCGCACCGTGGCGGCGCAGCGGCGCCGGCAGCGCGGACATGCGGGCACGGCTGGGTGGTCTGGTGGTCACTGGTGTTCCGCCCGGCATGCGGTTCCTCCACATCGAGGCGCGGCGCAGGATCGTGCGGATCCGGCGGCGCGAGATGAAGGGAACGTATGCGTAGGCGGAACAGTCCAGGGTGTATCTGACCCTGTTTTCCGCTGGCGCGAATAGGCCGGGGTTCGAGCCTCTCAATCGGCGTACGCGCCCCGACGCGCGGAGCGCTTCACAGCGAACTTGCCTCGGCCAGCAGGTCATCGCCGATCCGGGAGACGGCTTCCTGGAGTGGGTCGAGCAGTGCGCGGGTGGGCACGGCACCGATGCGCGTGGTGGGGGCGGACACGGCAACCGCCGCGAGGGCCGTACCGTCGGGGCGCCGAACCGGCATGGCGACGGCCGTGATTCCGTCCTCGGACTCGCCGATGTTGGTGGCGTAGCCCAGCTCCCGCACCGTTTCCAGCTCGTCGCTGAGCTCGTTGAGCGTGGCGATGCTCCGCCGGGTCATCGGCAGCAGCCGGTGGCCGGCGAACAGGGCCCGGAGTTTCCGCGGAGGCAGCTCGGCGAGCAGAGCCTTTCCTCCCGAGACGGTGTGACACGGCAGGACCGTGCCCACCCGAACGATGGTGCGGAGGGGACGCGCACCGCGGACGCCACTGATGAATCGGCAGAACAGTCCGTCGAGCACGATCAGGGTGATCGTTTCTTCGACTCTCTCCGAGAGCCGCCTGAGGTGCGGGCGTAAACGGACTGAAAGATCGTCTGCAGGCTGGGCCGCAGTGGTGAGGGCCCAGAAGGCCGGACCGGTCCGATAGGTCCGCGTGTTCACGTCCGCCGTGACGAACCCGCGGTGGGCGAGCGTCGACAGCAGTCGGTGGGCCGTGGACGGGGCGACGCCGAGCTCCCGGCTGACGTCGGTGACGCGGAGCCGCCGCTGTTCGGGCAGCAGGGCGAGCAGGCGCAAGGCCCGGTCCACCGACTCGAGCGCGTACGGCGGCAGCGCGGCGGATTCGGGTGCAGCGAGTTCGGAGTCCGAGGGCGGCGTGCTCCTGCCGAGCAACGCGTGCCGGCGACGAGTGGGCTGTTCCTGCTCGTGCGCGGCGCGAGCCGCCGTCCGTGAACGGGGAGGGTGATCGAAGGGATCGTGAGCCGTAGTTGCCAGAGGCGGTTCCGTCGCGGCCATCGCTCCTCCTTGAGCAGCACCACACGGGAAGACTCCCGGATCAAGCTACGGACGGTTTCCTTTCAGCGGCAAGATGCCTCCGGCGGTTTCCGCATGGAAGAAAATTGTCGCGCCGGGCGGTGAGCTCGCTCGCCCGGAATCACGGGCCTGACTGCTCGATCAGCCTGTGGACGTCTTCCACCGCAGCAAGCAGCTCGTCGGCGAAACGGCGTTCGGCCGCGTCGTCGGGCATGCGGGTCGACGGAACGGCGATGTTGAGGGCGGCGATCGGCGTGCCTATGCGGTCCCGCAGGCATGCCCCGACCGCGCTGATGCCGATCTCTGCCTGCTCGCGGTTGATCGCGTACCCGCGTCGCCTGATCTCCTCGAGCTCGGCCCCGAGCTCATCGAACGTGCGCAACGAATGCGGGGTGGGAGTCGGCAGGACCAGGTCGGGTAGGTGGTGGGCAAGCTGCTCCGTCGGCAGCGCGGCGAGGATCGACTTGCCACCCGCAGTGCACGTGGCGGGAAGCAGAACACCGGTGCGGCTGCCGACCCGGACGGTCCGGCGGCCTTCCACACAGTCGATGAACCGCACGCAGCCCCGCTCGAGCACGAGGAGGCTCGCCGTCTCGTGGGTGGCCTCTCTGAGCGCTTCGAGCGCAGGGCGTGCCACGGTGCGCAGGTCGATGCGACCGATCACCGCGAAGCCGAGCTCGGCGAGCACCGGGCCGGGCCGATACGGGGTGTTCGGCCGGTCCTGGACAACGAAGCCGTGATGCATCAGCGAGGACAGCAGCCGATGGGCCGTCGAACGGGCGACGCCGAGCGAGTCCGCGGCGTCGGACAGCCGGACCGGCCCACGTTCGGCGACGAGTTTGACCAGGTGGAGGGCGTTGTCCACCGAGGACAGTCGATTGATCGAGTTCGGCATGACGGGCCTCGACCTCCTCGACGGTGGGCGGTCACATTCGCTCGTCCGGCCGCTGCATGTGGTGATAGCCGTGACGCACCCTGGCCTGAGCCAGGGTCGATTTCCCGGCGAGGACGTCGGCCAGGATCGCCTCCTCGCCTGCTGCGATCAGCGTGGCTGTCCCGAGCACCGCGTCCTCCACATCGGAGGGAACGACGACGATCCCGTCCGTATCTCCGAGCACGAGGTCGCCCGCCTTCACCTGGACGCCTCCGATTGACACCGGGCGGCCCACGTCGGACACCTCGACGCGATCCTTTCCCGTGCGCATGAATCGACCGCGGCTGTGGATGGGGTAGCCCAGGTGGAGCGCTCGCGCCACGTCGCGGCAGACCCCGTCGATCACGGTGCCCGCGACGCCCCGGTCGGCCGCGATCGTGGTGAGGATGTCGCCCCAGACCGTGCAGTCCGTGCGCCCGGCGTTGTCCAGCACGACGACCTCTCCAGGGGACACGTCGTCGAGGTAGTCGCCGACCGTGCCGGGCGAGGCTCCTGCGGTCACATATCGAACGGTGAACGCACGGCCCCAGAACCGGGCGGAGTTGTCGGAGAGCGGGCGCAGCCCGTACGCGCTACCGGGCAGACCGAGGCGGTCGAGAGCGTCGGAGACCGTGGCGGTGGAGAACCCGGCCAGGGGGTGAGTGGGTGGAGTGCTCATCGATCACTCTTCTCGGACTCGATCGACGGGAACCGTGAGTCGTGCATGACGTCTGCGACAGGGCGCCCGGCGCGGACCGCGGCCACCATCGCCGCCTCACGCTCGACGATCCGCTCCGCGAGGCCGATCACGTCCCCGACGCGGTCGCGGGGGACGAACACCACGCCGTTGCGATCGGCCAGCACGAGGTCGCCGGGCCTGACCCGGACGCCGGCCACGTCGATGGGCTCGTCCATCGCGAGTTGGACGATGCGGCCGCGCGCGCTCACCGGCACGACAGCGCGGCCGAAGACCGGAAACGCGAGCTCCTCGCTCTCGGCGATGTCGCGGCACGCGCCGTCGATCACCACTCCGCGCAGGCCACGTCCTTGAGCCGCGACGGCCAGGATGCCGCCCCAGCAGGAGACGTCCGTGCGCCCGGCGTTCGCGATCACCAGCACGTCGTCGGCGTGGGCCGCGTCGATCGCCGCGGTGGCGATGTGGCCGGCGGGTCCCTCCGACGGGCGGGGTCCGGCGCGCACGGTCCGGACGAACCCTGCGACGACACCCGGAACCGGCCACAGTGGCCGCAGGCCGGTGGTGGCTCCGGCCAGCCCCAGCGTGTCCAGCGCGTCGGACACCGCGCAGCTGTCCATGGTCCGCAGCCGGTCCAGGAGGTCCACGTCCGGTTCCGTCCCGTCGCTCATGCAGCCTCCTCGCTCACGCCGCGGCCGCCGGTTCGCGGGCCCAGGTGACGAAGCCCATCGCGCATCCCGTTCCCGCCTCGGTCCGGTAGCAGGGCTGGTAGTCCACGACCGCGGGACGCAGACCGGTGCCGGACATCGCGCCTGCCACGACGATCCAGTTCCGCAGTTCGGACGTCCCCGAACGCAGCAGGGCGTCCGGGAGGCCGGCCAGGTACCCGGAGTCGTCCCGGAGCAGGGCGCCGAGGAAGGCCCGGTCGAGCTCCTCGTCCACGACCATGTGGCTCAGCCCACCGGAGGCGACGACGCCCACTCGATCCGCGCCGACGAAGGCCCTGATGCCCGCGCCGAGCGCGCGGCCGAACGCGTAGCACCGGGCTGCGCTCGGCGGGTTGGGCTCCCAGAAGGTGTTGACGAAGACAGGGACGAACGGGATCTCGCCGCTGCCGTCGAGCACCTGCTGGTAGACGAATCCCCAGCCGTGCGGGATCCCGTGGTCGCCGTACCGCCCGGCCGGGAGCGCGCGCGACGCGGCCGGGTCGAATCCCGCCTGTCCCACGTGCTTCACCAGGTGCAGGGCGAGCGCTGGATGGCACTTGCGCGTGACGGGGACGTCCGGGACGTTCGCCACCTCGGCGATCGCCAGCCCCGGCGGCATAGCGTCGAGGTGCTCTTGCGTGAAGGGCACGTGCTCGACGGTGTCGCCGTGATAGATCGCGAACGCGGGGAGCAGCTCGTCGCCGAAGGTCTCCTTGTGGTCGCTGCTCACCACCACCAGCGCGTCGAGCTGCGCGCCGCGCACCACGTCGCCGAGGGCGCGGATTGCCCGACGGCACGAGGCGTGCCGGTTCTGCCAGACGTCGGGCAGGCACTCGTCGGCGAACGTGCCGCTGCCACGCAGCCGGTCGAGCTCGGCGAACGTGTGTTCCTGCCCCTTGTAGACCAGCGCCGGGTTGCCGCGGTCCGCCTTGCCGCGCTCTCCCCAGCTCGCGGGCGGGGTGTTCAGCAGGGGACCGTGCGAGGTCCCGACGCCGACCACGATCTCTGCCATGTCCCTCGCCTCTCAGAGCCGGAACAGCTCGCGTGCGTTCGTCTCCATCAGCTGCTTGCGCTCGCCCGCGGTCAGCCAGTCGATGTCCGTGATCAGGTGATGGATGTCGTCGATCCAGCGGCCGGTCCCGGGATCGCGGACCGAGCCGGTGCCGGGCTTCTCCGTGCCGAACAGGCAACGGTCGACTCCGACGGCGCGCAGCAGCAGCTCGATGGAGTCCTGCGTGTAGAGGCAGGTGTCGTAGTACAGCCGTCGCAGGCGGTCCTCGAACCGGCCGCCGCCGCGGATGGCCCCCGGCTGGAACCGGCCGCGCTGGTAGGGGATCGCACCGCCGCCGTGGGACACGATGATCTTCAGGTCCGGGAAGTCGGTGAGGACGCCGGAGTTCAGCAGGCCGACGACGGCGAGCGTCTCCTCCTGGATGAAATGCAGCGAGTACGTCTCGCGAGCGGGCGCGCGACAGCCGGCCGAGTGGATCAACGCCGGGACGTCGAGCTCACACAGCGCCTCCCACACCGGGTACCAGAACCTGTCGCCGAGGTTCGGCGGCTGCTGGGTGCCTTCGTAGGGGTCCGGGTTGAACGTCGCACCCACGAAGCCGAGCTCCTGGACACAGCGGCGCAGCTCTGCGACCCAGTCGGCAGGCGAGCGCTCCATGCTCTGTGGCAGCCCGGCGATCCCGCGGAACCGGCCCGGTACGAGCGCGCAGACGCGGGCGATGACGTCGTTGGTCTCCGCGGTGAACCACTCGACGAGTTTCGCCGGCGACTCGCTGTGCATCATCTGGTACGGCCGTGGCGAGATCAGCTGCAGGTCGACGCCTGCCTCGTCGAGGTGGGCGAGGTGGGACTGGTTGCCGAAGCTCGGGTTGGGCGCTTCGAGGGCGGCCCGCAGCTGGTCGTCGGAGATCCCGGCGCCGCCGCGCCCGTGCGCACCACGGTGGGAGAGCAGACCGGCCTTGTAGGCGTAGAGCTCGCTGGGTGCGCTGACGTGGCCGTGCACGTCGATGATCATCGGGGTCCCCTTCGCCGAGCTGCCCGCCGTAGACGAGCGGACACTAAATGCCCTGTCGCATCCTGCGGAGCAATCCCGACGACTGTTCTTCTCTGCCGAAAATGCTTTCCCGACCGCGTCCCGGGCGATCACAGTCGTCCGGGTGCGGGGGAGTGGCCTTCGCGCGGACCTCACAGGAGCGGCCGTGCAACTGGCGGATCTTGTCGCCCTCGACCCGGACGGGCTGCGCTGCCCTGCGGCGGCGTACGAGCGGATGCGTGAGCGCGGGGTGCACTACGCCCCTGAGGTGGACGCCTACGTCGTCAGCCGGCACGCCGACGTCGTCGCGGTACTTCGCGACGGCGAACGGTTCTCGTCGGCGAACACCGTCGGCAACCCGCCCGTGCGCCCGGAGGACGACGACACGGGCCTGCGGCCGCTCCTGCTGCTGTCCGATGACCCCCTGCACGCCCGGCGGCGGTCGATCGTCAACCGCGTCTTCACCCCCGCTCGGGTGGCGGCGTGGGAGCCGCAGATCAGCGAGGTCTGTGCCCGGCTCGTGGACGGGTTGCGAGGACGCACCGACATCGATCTCGTCCGGGACCTGGCGGCCGTGTTGCCGATCCGGGTGATCAGCCTCGTGCTCGGGGTGCCGCAGCGCGACGTCGACCGGTTCCGCGCGTGGTCGGAGGAGATCACGAGCTCTCTGGGCGGCCACTCCGGAGATGCCGCCCGCCGCGAGCGAGTCCAGAATGCGTTCACCGACTACATCGGCACTCTCCTGGACGAGCGCGACGGCATGCCTGGTGAGGACGTCCTGTCGCTCATCGGCGAGGCCGAGCGCCAGGGGGAGCTCTCACGGCGCGAGTGCGTGAGGTTCGTGATCGAACTCCTGATCGCCGGCAACATCACCACCACCCACCACCTCGCCAGCACCATGGCCCTCCTCGGCCGTGTGCCGGGCCTCTTCGACAGGCTGCGCCGCGAGCCGGAGCTGATCGGGCGGTTCATCGAGGAGTCCCTGCGCCTCGAAGCGCCGATCCAGTGCTTCTACCGGCTGGTCACGGTCGACAGTCTCGTCGGAGGCGTGGAGGTACCGGCCGGGTCGCGCCTGCTCGTCTTCTACGGCTCCGCCAATCGCGACCCGCAGGTGTGGCAGCAATGCCCGCACCTCGTGCTGGACCGGCGGAACGGCTCGGCACACCTCGCCTTCGGCAAGGGGGCACATGCGTGCATCGGAGCGTCACTGGCGCGCCTGGAGAGCCGCGTCGTCCTACGAGCCCTGCTCGAGCGGATCGAGTCCGTCGAGTTGCTGCTTCCCCATGAGCAGCAGCCCTACCTGCCGAGCTTCGTCAACCACGGCCCGATCTCCCTGCCTGCGCGGCTGGTGTTCCTGGGCACGCCGGTCGATTCACCGCGTGTGCCTTGATCCGGTCCCGCAGGATTGCCTCACCGCCTTCGGGCCAGACACAATGACGTGGAGGTGTTCGCATGGCTCTGATTCGGTCCCGCTCGGGACTGGCGGTGGCCATTTCCGTGGTTCTCTTCGCGCTTTCCGCATGCGGGGGCGGGTCGTCGCAGGCTCGGGATCCGGACCCGCAGGCGGTCCAGCCGAAGCCGCCCGCCGCGGGCAAGTGGGAGCGCGTCAAGGTGCACGGCACGTCGCTCGAGGGCAACTTGATGGGCGAGACCGCCGACCCAGATGTGTCGGTCTACCTGCCGCCGAGCTATGCCACCGCTACCGACCGCCGGTACCCGGTGGTCTACCTGCTGCACGGCTACACCGGAACGGACCTGTCCTACTTCGGCCCGGGCAGCCGCGGGCTGGACCAGGTCGCCGACCGGGTCTTCGGCAACGGCAGCGCGCAGGAGATGATCCTCGTGATGCCCAACTGCATGAACCGCTACGGCGGCTGCATGTACTCGAACTCGGTGACTGCGGGGGACTGGGAAAGCTACGTCGCCGATGATCTCGTCAGATTTGTGGACCAGAACTACCGCACGCTCGCGGCGCGTGAGAGCCGCGGGCTCGCGGGCCATTCGATGGGCGGCTACGGGACGATCCGCATCGGCATGAAGCGCCCCGACGTGTTCAGCGCGGTCTACGCCCTCAGTTCCTGCTGCCTGAACGAAGGGACCATCCGCCCGCCGGGCAGCGGTGTGACCCCCCTGGCCGAGGCGATCAAGAGTCCGGAAGAGGCGCAGGGAAACCGTGACGTGATGGGCACGCTGGCCCGAGCCGCCGCCTGGGCCCCGAATCCGACAAATTCGCCGTTCTTCTTCGACCTGCCGACAAAGAACGGCGAGGTGCAACCGGACATCGCCGAGAAGTGGGCGGCGAACTCGCCGGTCGCCATGCTCGACCAGTACGTCGGGAACCTCAAGAAGTACAAGGCGATCGCGCTCGACATCGGACTGCAGGACAGCCTGCTCGCCGGCAACCAGGTCTTCGTCGACCGCCTCACCAGGTTCGACGTGTCGCACACGTTCGAGACCTACGAGGGCGACCACAACAGCGGGGTCCCGCAGCGCCTCGAGGAGAAGGTCCTACCGTTCTTCTCCCGGCAACTGGTGTTCAGCCCGTAGTTCGTCACCGGCCCGGCTCTCGCTCCGTTCGTTGCCCCGTCGCCACCGGGTGGCGGGACGCCGTCAGACCTCGAGCTTCCAGGTGCCGTTGTCGAGGGCGACGATCTTGCCAGCCGACGTCACCTCCCGATCTTGGTCGTCGTTCGCGGCACCGCGACCGACGCTGCCTCGCTGAACAGATGGCCGCCGTGCCGGGTTCGGCGGCGATGACGGCCGGGACGGCGGTCCAGGACTCCACTCCGCTGCGGTCAACCCGACTCGGTGAGGTCGGTGGCGGCGGCCACCTCGGTGACCACGTCCAGCAGAGCGTGCAGAGCGGGCGAGGTGTTGCCGGCCATCCAGGCCATTTCGGTGGGGACGAACTCCCCGGCCAGCGGCACGAACACCACACCGGTGCGACGGAGGCTGCTCGCCGACCGGCCCAGCCGCGTCACCCCGACGCCGGCCGCCACGAGGCCGAGCAAGCCTTGCACGCTCGCGTCCCGCTGGACCACGTCGGGGGTGAACCCGGCCGCGCGGAAGGACGCGTCGAACGCCTGGTGCCACGGATCCCACGAGCTGCGCGGGGTCAGCACCCAGCGCTCGCCGGCCAGCTCACCCAGGGTCAGCTCGGAACGACCGGCGAGCGGATGGCCCTCGGGCAGGACCGCGCACACCGGTTCGCTGACCAGCGTCCTGGTCTCCAGCCCGTCCACCAGCGGAGGCCGGGTGAACGCGACGTCGAAGCGTCCTTTGAACAGCCCCTCGACCAGAGGCGCGATCGTCGTCTCCTGCGTGGTCAGCCGGAGTTCGGGAAGTCGTTGTCGTAGCGCCCGCACCACCGGTGGGAGCAGGTAGTTCGTCGTGGTCGCGAGGAAGGCGAGGCAGAGGCTGCCGATCTCGCCGCGTGCGGCTCGGGCCACGACGTCGACGGCTTCCTCGGCTCGGGCGAGCACCGCGCGGGCCTCGGGGAGGAACAGCGCGCCGACCGCTGTCAGGCCGGTGCCTCGGGTGTCGCGGTCGAAGAGCTTCACCCCCAGCATCCGTTCCAGCAGGGTGATCTGCTGGGACAGCGACTGCTGGCTCATCGTGAGCCGCTCGGCAGCGCGTGTGTAGCTGGACTCCTCCGCGACGGCAACGAAATACCTCAGTTGCCGAAGATCAGGGCTCACAGGAAAAGGCTACAACTGCGACAGGTAGCCGGTGTTGGACGGCATCGGGGTGCCGGGACGACCATCGATCTCGGTGAATACCACCTCGGAAGGAATGTGAATGACGAACGACACACCGGGTCGGGTCTGGCTGATTTCGGGTTGCTCGAGCGGTTTCGGCCGGGAGATCGTGCTGGCCGCACTGGCAGCCGGCGACCGTGTGATGGCCACCGCCCGCCGCCCGGAGACTCTCGCCGACCTCGTGCAGGCCGGGGGTGAGCAAATCAGCACAGCGGCACTGGACGTCACGGACGCGGCATCCATCCGGGCCGCGGTCGACGCGACACTGGCCGTCTTCGGCCGCATCGACGTCCTGGTCAACAACGCCGGGATCAGCGCAATCGGCGCCGTCGAGGAAACCTCGGTCAAGCACATGCGCGACATGTTCGACGTCAACTTCTTCGGTGCTGTGGAGCTGACCCAGGCCGTCCTCCCCGTGATGCGCGAGCAGGGGAACGGCACGATCGTCGTGATGAGCTCTCTCGGCGGCCTGATCACCTACCCGGGGCTGAGCGGCTACAACGCCACCAAGCACGCGCTCGTGGCTCTGGGCGAGGCGCTGTCGCTCGAACTGGCTCCCCTGGGCATCCGGGTCATGGTGGTGGAACCGGGGATGTTCCGCACGCAGTTCAGCACCAGCCTGCAGTGGACCCCCGAGAACCCGGCCTACCACGCGACCTCGGGAGAGCTGCGGCGGATGGTCAAGGACGTCGTGGGCCAGGAGCCGAACGACCCGGCGAAGGGCGCTGCGGCGATCCTCGAGGCGCTCGAGGCAGCGAACCCGCCGCTGCACTTCCTGCTCGGCGAAGACGCGGTCGACGGGCTGCGTGGCCACCACGAGTCCCTGCTGGCAGAGGTCACCACCTGGGAGAAGCTCAGCCGTTCGACAACGGTGTCCTGACCGTCGAGATCAAGCATGTTCAGCAGGCCTGTGGCCTCACAGGACGCGTTCGAAACCACAAGGAATGATGTGACCTCGCAGAGAGACTCCCCGGCCGCCGGCGACCTCGCCGACGCCCTGAAGGAGCTAGCCACCGCAGTCGCCGGGCTGGTCCTCGTACCCGGCGATCCGGCCTACGAGGCCGAGCTGGCCGGCTACAACCTCGCCGTCCGCCAGACACCGGCGGTCGTGGTCGGGGTGACGTCGGTGGACGACGTCACCGCGGCGGTGCGGTTCGCCGCGGGCCACGGTCTGCCGATCGCCGTCCAGGCCACGGGGCATGCCCCGATGCGACCGGCCGACGGCGCCGTGATGATCAGCACCCACCGGATCCAGGACGTCCGGATCGACCCCCAGAAGCGGACGGCGCGCATCGGCGCCGGCGTCCGATGGAGCAGCGTCCTCGAGGCCGCCGCCGCCCACGGACTGGCTCCGCTCAGCGGCGCGGCGCCGTCCGTCGGCGCCGTCGGTTACATCACGGGCGGAGGCATCGGCCCGCTCGCGCGTTCCCACGGATACGCCGCGGACCACGTCCGCTCCTTCGAGATCGTCACGGCCGACGGGACGACACGGACGGCAGGCCCGGACGAGAACACCGACCTCTTCTGGGCCGTCCGCGGTGGCAAGGGCAATTTCGGGGTCGTCACCTCGATCGAGATCGACCTGTTCCCGGTGCGCACCCTGTACGGCGGCGGGATCTTCTTCCCCGGCGAGTCGGCGCGCGAGGTACTGACCGCGTACTGGGACTGGACCGCAACCGTGCCCGACGCGATGACCTCGTCCATCGCGCTGCTCCGGCTCCCGCAGGACCCGGATCTCCCGCCGCCACTGCGGGGCAGGTTCGTCGTCCACCTGCGAGTCGCCTACAACGGCCCCGCCGCAGAGGGGCAGCGAATCGTGGAACCGCTGCGTCAGGCGGCTCCCGTCGTGATCGACACCATCGCAGAGATGCCGTTCTCGGCGGCTGGCAGCATCCACAACGACCCGCCCGGCCCCATCCCGTTCTGGGACACCTCGACGCTTGTCACGCAGCTTTCGGCAGACGCCGTCGACGCGCTGCTTCAGCTCGCCGGACCGGGAGTCGAGAGCCTCACCACCGTGGTCGAGATCCGCCACCTCGGGGGCGCCCTCTCGCGTGAACCGCAGCACGCCAACGCGGTCGAGAACCGCGATGCCGCCTTCCTCGTCTACGCGTGCTCGATCGTTCCACCCGAGTTGGCAGCGGCAGCCGTCGCGGAACACACCGCGTTGCAGTCGGCGCTGGAGCCGTGGAAGACCGGACACGTCCTGCTGAACTTCACCCCCAGCGACTCTCCCGAACGCGTCGCGACCGCCTTCAGTAGTGAGACGCACGCGCGCCTGCTCGAGGTGAAGGCTCGGTACGACCCGCACAACCTGTTCCGCTTCGCCGGTCTGACTCGATGAAGCGATCGCATTGAGACGAGTGGTTCCACCGAGGCCGGCCGCCGACACCCACGGCGCGCCGGCTCGCGGCGGTCCGACGTGATCACCGCCGCCTTCCCCGACGCCGGGGAGGCACTGCTCGTCGCCCCGCTCGACGTCACCGACCAGGCGCAGGCGGCCGCAGCCGTCCAGTCCGGTCTCGACCGGTTCGGCTAGCGGCTCAGGCCCGGGGTCGGCCTCACGTCGGCACGCAGAGCGCGGACTGACGGGCCCAGGGCTGCGGCCGTCTCGATCTGGCCGCCGCTGATGTCGGCGGCGAGGACCTTGGCGCCCTCCTGCACGAAGACCTCGGCGCAGAGCGCGCCGAGGTCTTCGTGCAACGCCCGCTCCGGTGATGACGCAGCAGCCCCGGGGCTCCTGGCGCGGCATTTCGACACCGTCAGTCCGCCATCCAGGTGCTCTTGAGCCGGAGCGCACGGTCGGTAGCGGCCAGGGCCCCGGCGATGGGCAGCGCGATGTTGGCCCAGGCGGGCAGGCGGATCGGTGAGGTGAACGTGCCGAGGTGCTGGGCGACGACCTCGATCCGGGTGATGTGCTCCGTGGCCAGGGAGAGGCTGACCGCGAGACCCATCAGCAGCACGACGAGACCCACGGCGCCGATGACCGCGCTGGTGCGGGGGTAGCGCCGGTCGAACCGGGCCCGCCGCCCCTCCAGGGAGCGCGGGTCCGGGCGCAGGACCTGTTCGTGGCCGTCGTCGCCGATGTAGTGCATGCGCTTGACGCCGTACTGGGTGGTGGCGACCTCGATGACGCCGCCTGGCACCGGGAACGCCACCGGGAGGTTGCCCTGGTGGGTCTGGACGCCGTCGCGGTAGAGCGCGGCTGGGCGCTTGCTGGACGAGCTGTCCCGCAGGTGCCGGACGTCGACCTCGAAGATCTGCCGGTGCCCGGAGGGGTCGGCGAGCTCGAGGGCGAACAGCGAGCGGGAGAGCAGTTGCCAGAGGCGGTACCGCTGTAGCGGGCTTCCGTCGCCGGGCTTGGCCTTCGACAGCTGCCAGCGCCGCCTGTACTTCGTGAACATGGTTCTCCTCCAGAGGGTGCAGCGGGCGTCATCGGCGGGAGGGCGACGTCTCAGGAAGCCCGGCAAGTCACGTCGTCCTCGGGCATCTCGCCGTCGACCAGATAGCGTGTGGTGACGTCCGACGCACAGGCGTTGCCGCCGAGGACGTAGGCGCCGTGACCGCTGGCGTCGACGCTCACCAGGCGGGCGCGGGAGCCGAACTTCTCGCGGAGCAGCTCACCGCCGCGGTAGGGGGTGGGCGGGTCGTACCGATTCTGGACGAGCAGGACGTCGGTCGGTCCCTCGTCGGCGATCTCGACCGGGGCCTCTGCCGGTTCGTACGGCCAGTAGGCGCACGGCGTGATGTTCGCGGCGGCCGCGCCGTAGAGCGGGAACCGTTCGCGGTCCTGCGCGACGGCGCGCTGGTACGTTTGCACGTCCTCGGGCCAATCGACGTCGTTGCAGGTCACGGACAGGAACACCGAGAGGGAGTTCTCCAGGGCCACCAGGTCCGGGGGGCCGCCCGGGGCCGGCGGCAGCGGAGCGCCGGTGCGCATGCTCTGCCAGAGCTGCGCTGTCGAGGCGTACTGCCTCTCGTTGAAGAGACCACCGAACGTGGCGGCCCGGAACGTGGCGCCGTCGATGCCCTGCACCGGTTCGTCGTCGAGGCGCGCGGCGATCTCGGCGTATGTCGCCCGCACCTCGTCGGCGGTGCGGCCCAGGCCGTAGCTGTCGTGCCGCTCCGCCACCCAGCTCGCGAAGGCCGGGAAGGTCTGCTCCATGCCCAGTGCGTAGCGGCGCATGCCGTCGCGGTCGAGGTGGGTGTCGCCGACGTTGCTGTCGAGCACGATCCGGTCGGACCGCTCCGGGAACAGCGACGCGTACGCGGCCCCCAGCGCGGAGCCGTAGGAGTAGCCCAGGAAGCTGGCCTTCTCCTCACCGAGCGCAGCCCGGATCCGGTCCAGGTCGCGAGCCATGTTCGCCGTCGTCAGATGGCGCAGGAGGCCGTCCCGGTCGTTCTGCGCGCACTGCTGCGCCGCCCCCTCGGCGACCGCTGCCCGTTCGACGACCGCCGCGGCGTCGACCGCGTACGGCGGGATGTTGGCGAAGTACGGGCCGTCGACGGTGAACCCGCAGGTCACCGGGGCTGAGTAGCCGATGCCCCTGGTGTCCATGCCGATCACGTCGTAGCTGTCGGTCACGCTCGCGGGCAGCCCCTGGGCCACCAGCAACGCCGCGAGTGTCAACCCGGACCCACCCGGACCACCCGGGTTGAGCAGCAGCACCCCACGCCGTTTGCTCGGGTCCTGGCTGGCCAGCCGGGAGATCATGATGTCGATCTCGCCGCTCGCCGGGTCGGCGTAGTCCACCGGCACCGGCACGGTGGCACAGTCCAACCGGGACGGTGCGGCCTTGGCCACGACGTCCTCGGGACACGCGCCCCACACCACCTGCGCCGCGGGCTCGGCCGCAGCCGAACCGGCCATGGCGGGCGGCGTGGCACAGGCGCCGACGAGAGCCAACGACGCCGCCCCCAGGGCGACGCGCGTCAGCGAAACACGATGTGTGGTCATGATCAGCACGCTAGGGAGATCACCCGGTGCGACGGATCGGTCGACGGCCTCGCCCCGTCCGACCGAAGTCGGGGTGTTCCCGACTTCGGTCGGAGGTGACGGGGGCCGGCGTCGACCTACGCTCGGGCCGATGGACGAGACGACGCGGACCGTGCGGGACCGGCTCCTCGACGGCGTACTGGTCGCGATCACCGCGGTGATCGGCGTGACCAGCGTGCTGGAGCGGGCCGGCGCGGGGGCGTCGCCGTCCTGGCCGCTCGTCCCCGACCTGGCCGCCGTGGTCGTCGCGTGCGCGGCGCTGTGGTGGAGACGGCGCTCCCCGGTGGTCCTGGCCGCCGCGCTGATCGCACTGTCCGCGGTGGCCGACGCCGTCACCGCGGCGGTGGCCGTCGCGCTGTTCACCGTGGCCGCCCGACGCACCGCCCGCGACACCGCGGTGCTGTTCGCCGCCGCCCTGCTCGCCTTCGGGGTGCACCATCTGCTGCGGCCGGACCCGATGTGGCCGCTGCTGGTGGTCGCCGGATGGCTGGTCGCGCTCTACGTCGCGGCAGTGGCCTGGGGACTGGCGGCGCGCAGCCGCCGGCAGCTCATCGAATCGCTGCGCGAACGCGCCACGGTGGCCGAGGTCGAGGCCCGGTTGCGCGCCGAGCGGCTCCAGCACGAGGCGCGCGAGACCCTCGCCCGCGAGATGCACGACGTGCTGGGCCACCGCCTGTCGCTGCTCAGCGTGCACGCCGGGGCGATGACCTACCACCGCGACGCCTCGCGCGAGGAGATGGGGCGGGCCGCTGAGGTGGTGCGGGAGAACGCCCACCGCGCCCTGCAGGACCTGCGCGAGGTCATCGGAGTGCTGCGTGCGCCGGTGGGGGAGCTGCCGACGCCGGGCGTCGTCGACGTTCCCGCACTGGTAGAGGAGGCCGTGCGCGCCGGCACCCCCGTCGAGCTGCACGACGAGGCGGGGGTGACGACCACCGACCAGGCCGTCGGGTCGGCGGTCGGCCGCACGCTCTACCGGCTCGTGCAGGAGGGACTGACCAACGTCCGCGTCCACGCCGCCTGCGCCCCGGTCGTCGTCCGCATCGCCGGCCGGCCCGGTGACCACCTCGCCGTCGAGGTGGTCAACGCGCGACCGCCCGGGCCGCCCGGTGAGCCCGGCAGCGGCAACGGGCTGCGCGGGCTGGCCGAGCGGGCCGCGCTCATCGGCGGGCACCTGGAGCACGGCCCGACCGACACCGGAGGCTGGCGGGTGGGGATGTGGCTATCGTGGCCGAGGTGACCACCCCGGGCCCCACCGTCCCCGGCTCGATCATCAGGGTCCTGGTCGCCGACGACGACCCCGTCGTCCGGTTCGGGCTGGCCATGATGCTGCGCGGCGCCGCCGACCTGCGGGTGGTCGCCGAGGCGGGAGACGGGGCGGAGGCCGTGGCCCTGGCCGCCCGGCACAACCCCGACGTTGTGCTCATGGACATCCGCATGCCCGGCACGGACGGGCTGACCGCCACCGAGACGCTGCGCCGCCGCCCGTCACCACCGCACGTGGTCGTGCTGACCACGTTCGACGCCGACGCCCATGTGCTCCGTGCCCTGCGGGTCGGGGCCGCTGGGTTCCTGCTCAAGGACACCCCGCCCGACGAGCTCGTCGACGCCATCCGCCTCGCCGCGCAGGGCCGCCCGGTGCTCTCCCCGGAGGTGACGCGCCGGCTCATCAACCGGGTCACCGAGCCCGGACCGGACGCGCGCCGGGACAACGCCCGCCGCCGGCTCGCCCAGCTCGCCGAACGGGAACGGGCCGTCGCGCTCGCCGTCGGCACCGGTTCGTCCAACGCCGAGATCGCCGCCGCCCATCACATCAGCCTGGCCACGGTCAAGACCCACGTCTCGGCGATCCTCACCAAGCTCGACCTCAACAACCGCGTGCAGGTCGCCCTGCTCGTGCACGACGCGGACCTCGACCACACCGGCTGACGGGCCCCACGTGGTACCCGCCCCAGCGGCTTGAGTGTGCCGCGGCTTGGCCTGGCGGGGAGCGCTGGGTGGCCCACCCGGGATCGGAACTACACGCAGTGCTGACCTCCGTTCTCGCGCGCGACTATCGCGGGGTGATGGAGTCGTAGTGTCGGTGCCGGGGTCGAGGTGGGTAGCCATGCCCTCCACTGTTGCCCCGGCGATTCCATGGTCGCTGCCCGCCAGCCTGTCCCTGCCGGTGGTAGTCACACGAGACGTAGGCAGAGCAGAGGCCTGTATGACGCCACACGACCGGTGCAACCGGGACCTTCACCGGACACGGGCTCCCGAAACGCACCTGAGGGAGGTCGGACTCCCGGTCGCGACGGCGCTGCCCGGTGTCGGGGAGAACCTCCATGACCACCCGACCTGCGCACTGTCTACCCGACGACCGCCCCGACCTGCAGATCCTCTTCCAGGACAACACGACGGTCGGCCCGAACTGCACGCTCAGCAGCCCCCGATCCGTCCGACCGGCCCCGGCTCGATCCCAACGCCACGCCGACCCGCGCGACGTCGACGCGGTGCGCGACGGCCTGCGGATGGCGCGGGAGATCGTAGATCCGACGCGCCGGCCGACTCGCGGGGGCCCGAGCTCCTCCCCGGCACCGCCACAGTGACGACGAGCCCGACTCCTACAGAGAGCTGTTGGCCGCCGGAAACGAAGGTATCGTTCAGCATACTTCACTGGAAATGTTCTCCCTTTGGACATTTCCATCAGAACAAGTGGTAGCGCTGGTGTCGGAGGGTGATGATGTCTGACCAGAAAGCCATGCTGCGGATGTGGGCGGCGCACACGGCGGCCGAGTTCGTGACTCGGGATGTGGACGCCACGATGCTGACCATGACGGACAACCCGGCCGTTCTTCATGTGCCGACCGGCATGGGTGGTGTCGGATTCGACGAGGTCCGCGACTTCTATCAACAGTGGTTCGTGGGTCGGAATGCGACCGATTTGTCCATCGAGTCGATGAGTCAAACGATCGGAGATGCAAGCATCGTCGACGAGATGCTCGTTACGTTCACTCATGACATCGAAATTCCGTGGATCCTGCCCGCCGTGGCTCCCACGGGCAAGCAGGTGCGTGTCCCGGTGATCGGTATCGTGGGCTTCGAGGGCACCGCTGTCGCGAGCGAGCGCATCTACTGGGATCAGGCTGCCGTGCTCGCCCAGGTCGGTCTGCTGGACAGCGCAGCGGTGGAGCGGCTGCCCTTCGTCACCGCTCCCCATAGGCTGCTGGACGGATCTTTGGCCATGAATCAACTGGCTCAGGCTCGGAGTACACCTTCAGCCTGAGCGCCCGCAGGGTCGGGCGCGGCCAGTTCGTCCCCGCCGACCTCACCGCGAGCTCTGCGCTGAAACGACGGCCGTCGCGGGTTCCGCGGGACCGGCCTGACCGACCTGGCCCGTGGGCCGCCGGTAAGCGGTCAGTCGAAGGTGATGACCGATCGCTTGCCGGAGTCGCCCTTGGCCATGGCGTCGAGCACGGCGTTGGCGTCGCGCAGGCCGATCGGGGTGAACTCGGGCAGGATGCCGTGCGCCGTCGAGAACGCGAGGGTGTCGCGCGTGTCGTGCGGGGAGCCGGACGGGTTGGCCATGACGTGCAGCCGGTTGAGCGCCATCGACTCGGTGGGCAGGCTGAGCGGCTCGGAGCCGTACCCGCACAGCACGAGCGTGCCGTCGGGCGCCAGGCCGGTGAGCGTCGCCGCAGCGGCCGAGGTGGACGGCGAGGCGTTGAGGATCAGGTCCGCACCGCCGTCCCAGGCCCTGAGCGCTTCGGCCGGGTCGGAGTCGTCGGTGGCGACGAACCGCTCGGCGCCCATCTCCCTGGCCGCCGTTTCGCGTCGGTTCGACCGGCTGATGACGGCCACGCGGCAGACTCCGCACGTGATGATCTTGACCAGAACCTCGGGCCTGTTGAGGAAGCGGTGCGGGGTCTGGCCGGTCGCCAGTTTGAACACCCGGAGGAAGTCAAACGGGCTCAGGTTGGCCGCCGCCGCGATGTCGTTGAGAGGGAGCGGCAGGTGATGGTTGTCGTTGATGAACGAGATGGCCCTACGCACTCGCACGTCCTCGCCTCTGACCGGCCACGGAGCGGGAAGTGAGCCGTGCCTGGTCAACAGATGAGCGAGCAGGTACGCGGCGGCCGTTTCCGCGTAGACCGGCTCGGCCCCGGCCAGTGCGGAGTCGCCAAGTCCACCGATCACCGCGGCCAGCACCGGGTCGTCGATCGCGAGTGCATGCGGCCAGGCCACCTGTGCCGCGGAGGATCCGTGCAGGTCGGCCGCGGTGGTTTCGAGCAGGCCGGCGGACAGGAACACGTGCGTAGTCAGGAAACGGTCCTCGCCGCTCCAGCGCAGATGGCCGGCCGGCCTGGCGCGGTCACCTCCACCCGGCCCGGGTGGTAGTCGGCACGGTTCCAGCGCGCACCCTGCCGCGACTCGATGGTCGTCGTACCCCTCGTGACCAGCACCACCATCAGATCGTCGACGGCGGGCAGGTCGAACTGTTCGGCCACCGGGGCGTTGTCCACCAGTTGCACGATCGGGGACAGCCAGCCGTTGTCCCGCCTGCTGCGCAGCCGCAACCGCGCGACGGCACTCTGATCGTCGATCAGTGCGTCGAACACAACACCGCCCGTCAGAAAGGACTTCGCCCCGGCGGACGACGTCGGCGATCGAGTGGCCGGGCACGATTGGAAACGGGGTGGCGCCCCAGCTGTCATGCGCCTGGCGAGCATTCAGGTTGCTCCGGCGGTGGGGCCGTTATCCAGGGCGTTGAACCGGCCAGAGAGGTCAGGTCCACTGCGACGGCGGCCCAAGCGAACCTCTACCAGCGCGCCACCCTCCACGCGAGCCTTGGTCGGGCCGCGTAACTCTTCACGGCACACCGCCGAGGCGGCGCAGCAGAGCGCGGTGCCGTCCGGCGGGACGAGTGGTCGGCCTTGCTCCCAGAACTTCCCACGCTGGTTTCTCGTGTGCTCGTGTCGACCGGGCGAGCCAGCAGCGGGGGAGGCCGGGTGCCTCCAGCTGTGAAATACAGGATCGATGCGTCGCCACCCCTGCAAGCGGGTGTATCGCCCTCACGGACACGGCCGTGGTTGGCACCAGCGCGGCCAGTGATCGCGACCGCTGGAAAAACATCACCATCGAAGGGGCTCGGTCCTGCCATGCACCCAGGATGCCCGGTGAATTCCCGATGGCAAAGACAGCGTCAATCGTCATAGTCCTACTAGCAGGGTGACGAACCGCAGAAGTTGGCATTCGGGTCTGTATTCGCCGGGGATCATCGGCTTCTCGGCTGGGGTACCGGCCAGCTGGAGCGCCTGTGTGATGCAGCACCAGCTCGAGCTGCTGGAGGGATGCTCCGGGGGAGCCGCCCGGGTGGCCTGTTGATCAAGCAGCTCGACAGGGATCGCACCTCCTCGGTCCTGGGCTGGCGGAGCGCGATGGCGATCGGACGAGCTCCGGGCGGCGAACTGAATGCGGGTCGGCCGATGGTCGCCCTGCGACCGCGCGTGCCGGCCGAGTCGGGCCCCGCGAGGCCGTGCGGGTATGAGCTCGTGAGCGCCGCTGCCCGGACCGAGCCTCCGCCACCTGGCCGGCGCTACTTCATGTGATCACGCGCATCGGCGCCAACCGCCAGCATTTCCGTGACGAGGGCCACGACCACGGCGACAGCGGCTAGTGCACCCTGTAGATATGTTATTTGTGTGAACCTGGTTCGCTGGTCCCCGGGTGGGAGCGGCTTGCCGAGCATTGATGACTAATCTCCCGATCCCGCATCCGGCGCCGGATTTTCCTAACATTTGCGTTGAGCCGCGTGTTTGCCCCGGGTACGACTTAACTTCGCCGTCTACCCGTGAGCTGCCACCCGTTCCCTGTATCTGCTGTGTCCGAGCTGCATCGCTCGGCAGTGCGCTCGTTGGAATGCATGGAGGTCAGCCGTACCCGTGAGGAGCACGCAGCCCGTCTGTCTCCCCGAGGCCGTCCCGCACCTCGCCGGAACCGTCGTGCGTGCCCTCCGCGGGGTGCGTCTGCTCGACGGCACCGTGGCCGACCTGCTGGTCGCAGACGGGGTGATCGAGGCCGTGGTGGCGCACGAGCCCGGCGTGCTGTCCGTACCGGATCAGCGGCCCGGTGGCGACGTGCTGGGTTCCGACCTCGACGCCTCCGGGTGGCGTGTCCTGCCTGCGGCCTGTGAACCGCACGCCCACCTCGACAAGGCCCTCACCGCTCCCCGCACCGATCCCGGCGCGGGCAACGACCTGGTCGCCGCGATCGGGCAGTGGCGGGCGGTGGTCCCCGGAATCGACGGTGCGGACATCTCCACGAGGGCGCTCGCCGCCGTGCACCGGTACGTCGCGCGGGGAATCACCGCCGTCCGCACGCACGTCGACGTCCTGCCCGACGGCGACCGGCTTCGCGGCATCGACGCCCTGGTTGCGCTGCGCGAGCGGCTCCGTGGCCGGGTCACCCTGCAGGTCTGCCTGCTGGCCGGCAGCGAGGTGCCCGACGCCGTGATCGCCGAGGCGCTGGCGCGGGGGATCGACATCGTCGGTGGGTGCCCGCATCTCGCGCCCAACCCGCGCCGCGAGATCGGCCGCATGCTCGACGTGGCGGAACGCCACGGTCTGCCTGTGGACCTGCACGCCGACGAGCAGACCGATGTCGGCGGGCCCGATGCGAGCCTGGACATCGTCGGCATGGCCCGGCAGGTCCTCGCTCGAGGCCTGGCGCAGCGCGTGACGGCGAGCCACTGTGTCCGGGCTCCTCGGTCCTGGGCTGGCGGAGCGCGATGGCGATCGGACGAGCTCCGGGCGGCGAACTGAATGCGGGTCGGCCGATGGTCGCCCTGCGACCGCGCGTGCCGGCCGAGTCGGGCCCCGCGAGGCCGTGCGGGTATGAGCTCGTGAGCGCCGCTGCCCGGACCGAGCCTCCGGCTACCTGCTGGCCCTGGGTCGGGCCCTGGACGCGCGGGCGAGAACCGCACGACCTCGCCGTCGAGGACTATGTGGGCGAGCTGGACCGCCCGACCGACGGCCTGCGCATCGGCGTGGTCAGCGAGGGCTTCGGCCACCCCGACTCCGACCCGGCCGTCGACGACGCCGTCCGTGCCGCCGTCGAGATCCTGCGCGACGCGGGGCTCACCGCCGAGGACGTCTCCATCCCCTGGCACCTGCACGGCAAGAACCTGTGGATGATCATCAACGTCGCGGGCGGCGCCGCGCAGATGGTGGACGGCAACGGTTACGGCCTGAGCCAGCACGGCCTCTACGACCCGCAGCTCATGGAGTTCTACGGCGCCAAGTGGCGCGAGGACGGCAGCCAGTTCTCCGAGACCGTCAAGTTGATGCTGCTTGCCGGCTGCTACACGCTCGACCGCCATCACGGCACGCACTACGCCATGGCCCGCAACCTGGCGCCCCGGCTGCGGGCAGCCTACGACGAGGCACTCGACCGCTACGACGTGCTGATCATGCCGACCACGCCGATGCAGGCATCGATCATCCCGGCCGCCGACGCCCCGCGCGAGGAGGTGATCGCCCGCGCCTTCGAGCCGGTGACCAACACCTGTCCCCTGGACGTGACGGGCCACCCTGCGTGCAGTGTGCCCGCTGGCCTGGTGAATGGTCTGCCGACCGGAATGATGATCATCGGCGGGCACTTTGACGACGCCACCGTGCTGCGTGTGGCCCACACGTTCGAGCAGGCCGTCGGGGGCTTCCCGGCACCGGTCGCATGCGTCTGAATGACGCCTTCCGAGAGCCCGTCTGCAGCCGCCGCGGCCGGGACGCTGCGACCGACGCATTCAAGGCCGGTCCTGATGTCGCGCGTGTCGTTGTATGCCGGCCTCGGCTCGTACGGCCCGTCCTCGCTGGAACAGCTTGGTTCTTCGGAGAGCACTGCATGGCAATCCTGGCCGCGGAGCAGGCGGTCATCGCGGCGCGTGGCGTCGCCGCAACCCTGACTGAGGACGCGCTGGAGCGCGACAGGGCGCCGCCGCCTGCCGCTGGATGATCACAGACAAGGGACGACGGAGATCTCGGGCCGAGCGGGGCACCGTGCGCGCGAGGCATGGTCGGGTATCGACCACAGCCGAACGGCTTGGGCGGTCCGATGGCGGGCGAGTGCGGCCATTCCCCGCGCCGCGCTCGACGGCGGTGAGCGGGCATACCCGGGTGTTGTCGGCGAGGGGGTCGCAAGGCCGGAACCGCACCCTGCTCGCCCCGGAACTGAGCGGCCCGATCACCCGCTGCCGGTTGGACATCACGCTGCAGAGCAGCGGTGAAACGATTTTCTTCCTCGTCTGACCAGGAGGGAACCTCCTTCCGAGGAGTGTGATCCCGCATCTGTTCGTGCCTCCGCGCGGTCTGGTTGGACGTCTACTCGCTGACTATCGACACTTCGTAAGGACCACGATGATGCACTGGAGTGACGACCCGTTCGACGTGGATCTGGAACTCTCCCGATCGCGGCGGGTAACGAGCAGAGTGGCAGGGGCGGCCGGGCTCGCGGAGAATTGCGCCGGCTTGTGGATCGGGTACGAGTGTGCCGGTCGTCGAGCGTGATCTCGTCCCAGAGCGGGTTCCGTCGTCAGGAGTTGGGTGAGTTTCTCAAGGCGCGGCGTCGGCAACTGGTGCGCGCTGATCTGGGTCTGCCCCCGGTCTTGGGGAGGGGTGTTTCCCGGGTGCGCCGTGAGGAGGTTTCCTGCCTCTCTGGGGTGAGTGTCACCTGGTACACGTGGCTGGAGCAGGGCCGTCAGATCAAGCCGTCCCGGCAGGTGCTGGACGCGCTGGCCCGGACCCTGCGCCTGTCGCCCGCCGAGCACGGCTACATCCTGTCGCTGGCCGGGTACTCCGCCCCCCAGCCGATCCCCGAGCCGAGCGCTGAGGCTGCCCCGCCACACGTGCAGCGGTTGCTTGAGTCACTCGATGGGTTCCCGGCCTATGCGATCGCCCCGGACTGGGCGATATGGGGTTGGAACGCGGCCTATACGGCCTTGTATCGGGACCTGGCGCGAGTTCCGGCGGCGGACCGAAATTTGCTGTGGTTGATCTTTACTGATCCGTACCTGCGCGAGTTGATGCCGGACTGGGGGTTCATGAGTCGCCGTCACGTTGCCCAGTTCCGGGCCGAGGCCGGACCTCGGCTGGGCCATCCGTCGTTCTCCCGTCTGGTGCAGCGGCTTCTGCAGGCCAGTGCGGCGTTTCGCGCGGCCTGGGAGAGCCACGACATCGAGGGGTTCGCCTCGCGGGAACGGCTCTTCCGACACCCGGTCGTCGGTGACCTTCATCTGGAGCACTACCGTCTGGCGCCATCGGATCATCCGAATTTGCGCCTGGTGATCTACACGCCGGTGCTCGCCACCGACTCTCCGCAACGCCTGCGGCGCCTGGTCGGCGAGGAATCCCGCCCGCAAGCCCCCACATCGGACGCTCGAGGGAAGCCCTGATGGACCGGCGGTACAACTCGTCGTCCCTACTGTCGATACCGGTGGCAGGCAGGACTGTAAGAAGATCGGCTCTGGCGCAGAAGAGGTGGTGCCAGTGGTCAGCTGAGCAGGATTCGCTGCCGGAGTAGGTCAAGCGGACCTGCTCGGTGAGGACCGTCAGGTGCGGGCAAACGGCCAGCAGCTCGTCGAGGTGATAGCGATCGTTCTCGGGCAGGTCCGCGGGCCCGGCCGGGCTCGACGATCACTACCGTCGGGCCTCATGACGACGGTCACGACGCGTACGGTCGAGTACCCGGCCGATGGCCTGACGATGATCGGGCACCTCGCGCTCCCCGCCGGTGTCGACCGCCGGCCCGCGGTCCTGCTCGGGCCCGAGGGGCCGGGGATCGACGACGTCCAGCGCCAGCGGGCCGACGCCCTCGCCGAGCTGGGGTACGTGGCCAGACGCCGGCGACGGCCATCCGTTCGGGCATGGCCGTTGTCTTGGGGTGAGACAACGACAAACCGCTATCTGGGCGGGAACACCTTGGCCCTGGATGTCTTTGATCTGCATGGGGGACCACACGCCGTACGGTCGCCTGCTCGCGAGCCGCTGGAAGGGACTCCGGCGCTCACGATGCACGCCTTGACGTGCGTAAACGGCTACCCGCACGTCCTGGGGGTCAAGGGGTCGCAGGTTCAAATCCTGTCGTCCCGACGGCATGATGGGCGGTTCCCTTTCGTCGGGGGAGCCGACCATCAGCATTTTCGCCTGCGGAAACGGCTGTGTAGACGATCTTTCGTCGCGTGTTCGATGATCTTGGCGGCGGGCCTCACGCTCGCCGACGGCAGCCGGAGTGCACTGCCGTCCACGAGGCCGCGAGGTGTGGGCAAGGTCGGGTTCAGCGAATGCACCAGACCGACGCCCAGGGGCGGGTGCCGTCGTTGTCGCTCTGCCCCTCGACGGTGACACTGCGGGTGCCGGCAGGTAGCTCGCGGTCGGCTGAGGTGTTGTTGTTGGTGCGGACGTCCGTCCACGTGGCCAGCACGGCGCCGGTGTTGGAGAGTGCTGTGACCCGCGACCACGTCGTGCCGCCAAAAGTCGAGCCGAAGGTGACGAAGCCCTTGCTGGCAACCTGTGACCCGGCGCCGACCTCGGCACCGATCGCCTCGTGGAAGGTGCGGGTGGCGTCGAGTCGGAGCGGAATGGCTGCCATCATGAGGTCTTCCTCCAGCTCAGGCGGTGGGCGTGGGGAATCAGGGGCGCAGCACAGTGCGGTGCTTGATCGATGCGATAGTCCCACGGGAAGCCGTCACGGCTCAGCGAATTTTGTGGTCATGCGAGGACCCGCTCGAGGTACGGCCGAACAGACTCGAACACCCTAGGCATGGGGGCGTCCACGCCGGCGAGGCTGAGCCCTTTGCTTCCGGCGAGGTCCTCCTCGTCCCCCACCCAGATCTCGGTGGACTCCACCGGCTGTCATGAACGACCCCGAGTCCGCGGCTGGTGCTGCGCGCAGGGCCACGACACCATCCGAACCGTCTCCGCCTGCGGGTGGGCCAACCCCAGCAGTTTCATCGCGGCGTTCACCACCACCATCATCGGGATGAGCCCGGGCCGCTACCGAGCCGGTCGCCAGACCATTGCCCACGCATCTCCACTCCCGCCGCGGTCAAGTCCTCGGGGTGACTTGCAGGCAGAACCCGGCGCGCCGCCTCGGCGATGACCCGGCCGCGATCCGGGCCGAGCAGGCAGGCCGGTCGGGTCCGAGGAGCGGAGGTCGCCGGTATGCAGTCCTCGACCTGGCGCCGTCGGCGCGGCGCGCCGACCCCCGTCGGTGGCTCAGAGTGCGGCGTCGAGCCCGCGCTTCTTCAGCAGTTCACGCTGATTCGGGTTGAGCGAGGGCCGGAACGGCACCTCGACCACGGTGGCGTCGACAGGCACGCCGGGAATTTCGGCGAACCGATCGGGCAGGCTGACCAATAGCTTGGTGTCGATGGCGGACAGTCTGACCGGCACGTAGCCGAGGGCGATGTTCGTCTCCAACTCGGGCGACCACCACGGCGAGGTCAGGAAGCCGACCGGCTCGCCGTCCAGGGTCTCGCGGATCAGCCAGAAGTCCGGGGCGTACTCGTCGATCGGTCTGCCGCCCAGCCGCAACCCAGCCATGACCAGCTGGAACGGCGGGTTGCCCGCCTCGATCTGCTGCCGGGCACGCTCCAGCGCTGCCTTGCCGATGTAGTCGGCCTCCTTCGTTCGCGGCACCTGGTAGCCGAGATTGACCTGGAACGGCAGGGTCTCGTTGTCCATGTCCTGGCCCCAGGACAGGATGCCCGCGGCCACCCGGCGGTGGTGGGCAGGCGCGATCACCTGCAGGTTGTGCGCCTTGCCGGCCTCCAGGACGGCGTTCCACATGTCCTCGGCGTGCAGCGTGGCGTCGCGCAGGTAGATCTCATAGCCCTTCTCCCCGGTGAACCCGGTCTGGGAGATGATCACCGGGTGGCCGGCCACGGTGGCTTCCATCAGCCCGTAGGAGGGCAGATCGGCCAGCTCGGGTCCGAACAGGTCGACCATCACATCTAGCGACTTGGGCCCTTGGATCTGGACCGGCGCCACGTCGATCTCGGCGATCCGCACGTCGAACCGCTTACCCACGTTCACGCCCTGCAGCCACAGCTGAAGATCCGAGTCGGACAAGCTGAACCAATACTCGTCTTCGGCGACCCGCAGCAGCACCGGGTCGTTGAGGATGCCGCCCGCCTCGTTGCACAGGATCACGTAACGAGCGCGCATCACTGGGATCTTGGTGGCGTCGCGGGTGATCACGAAGTTGACGAACGCCGCCGCGTCCGGGCCCTTGACCTGGATCTGTCGTTCGACCGCGACGTTCCACATGGTGACGTGGTTGACCAGAGCGTCGTACTCGACCATGGCCCCGCCGTCGTCGGGCTTGACGTAGCCGCGCGGGTGGTAGACCCGGTTGTACACCTCGGCCCGCCAGCAGCCCGCGGCCATGGACAGGTGCCAGTAGGGCGACTTGCGGATCCGGGTGGAGATCAGCAGTTCGACCGGGGTCGGGCCTGTCTGACGGAGGTTGATCGGGACCTTGCGGTCCGACTGGTCGACCGAAGGGTGGTTGGGATGCGCCGAAACGGCAGCATCCACAGCGAAGGCAGCGTCGTTCGACATCTCTGCGGCTCCATCACTCGTGCATCAGCGGATTTCCGCGGCGCGGAAGCTACTCCGATTCCGTAAAGTGGTCAATGAGTTCCACATCATGGAACACGCCACATCCGACCGCGGCGTCGGCCGCGACCATGCGATCACCTGATCGCGCAGGCCCGCCTTCTGCAGCACGTTGATGTCGGCCTCGAACATCGGCATGAACGCGGAGAAGCCGACGATGTCGGGCTCGTGCTCGAGGATCTTCTCGACCACCTTCTCCGGCGATACCTGCACGGCGAGATCGATCACGAAAAACCCCGCGCTCACCGCGGCGCCGACCTGCTCCAGCGACGGGATCAGCGCGTCGAACAGCGTCGTCCGGGGCGCCGGACCCGCGCCGAGGCCCTCGCGGGTCGGTTCGAGCACGCGGAGGGCGCGTTGCCGACCAGGCTCTCGTCGGAGAGCTCCGCAGGATGTCGTCGCGGTTCACGCCACGCCTTCCTTCCGAGCGGGGTGATGGCCCAGCAACGCCGACAGGCCGCGGAGCTCGGCCACCAGCAGATCGCCGAGCTTGGGGATGCCGAAGTCGTTGACGCGGCTCGTGGGCCCGGAGACCGATACGGCCGCGATGACGGTGCCGTCGACGGCGCGCACCGGGGCGCCGACCGCTGCCAGGCCGAGCTCCAGTTCGTCGAGCGCGGCCGCCCAGCCGCGGCGCCGCACCTCGACCAGGGCATGGTCGAACTGACGGCGGTCGACGGGCGAGTGTGGCGTGCGGCACTCCAGGTCGCCCGGCGGGAGCTGCAGCGCGCCGTAGGCGTAGAGCACCTTGCCCAGCGCCGTGCAGTGCGCGGGCACGTCGACGCCGACCCAGCTCGTGGCCCCGATCAGGTACCGGCTGTCGACCTGATCGATCTGCACGACCTGGTTGCCGCGGGGTACCGCGAGGTTCACCGTCTCCCGGGAGAGCTCGGACAGGCGTTCCATGGTCGGCCGCGCGAGCTCGGAGAGATCGTGCAGCGCGCTGGGCCGGGCGGCGTGCACCAAGAACAGCACACCCGGCCGGAACGCCCCGGTCCGGTCGCGATGCACCAACCGACTGCGCTCGAGGGCCTGCAACAGCCGCGAGGTGGTGGACTTCGCCAACCCGAGCTCATCGACCAGTGAGCTGAAGGTGCGGGGCGCTCCGGACTCCACGATGAGGCTGAGCAGAGCGCTCGCGCGCTCGACGGCCTGGCTTCCCATCTGCGTCGACATGGTTCCACCCCAATGTTCCATAACATGGAACCAGTGTTCCGTCAATTGAGGTTAGGGTGACGCCGGTCGAGGACCACGTCAAGAGGGGAGGAGCGCGCATGTTCCGCACAGTCATGGCCCGCGGCCGACCCTCGACGGGGGCGGCGGCTGGTCCGGGAGATCGACGCGGGGGTCGGCTCGGCGCGCGACGCCGGGGCTGTTCGGGCAGCCCGGGCAGCAGGTCGAGGCCGACGTGGTCCGGTGCGGTCGCCGGTTCGTCCTAGGCCTCGATCGAGACGAGGACGTCACACGGGCCGCTACGCGTCGGCGTCCCGTCACACGGGAGGGAGAGGTGCATGGTCAGCACCCCGGCCGGTGCACGGGTGGTGGTGATCGGCGCAGGCATCGTCGGCAACAGCCTGGTGCACCATCTCGCGCGGCTCGGCTGGCGGGACATCGTCCAGATCGACAAGGGCCCGCTGCCCAATCCAGGCGGTTCCACCGGCCACGCGTCGAACTTCATCTTCCCCGTCGACCACTCCCGTGAGCTGGCCGACCTCACGCTGGACTCGATGCGCCAGTACAAGGAGCTGGGCGTGTTCACCGAGTCCGGCGGCTACGAGGTCGCCCGCACCGAGGAGCGGATGGAGGAGCTGCGTCGGCGCATGTCGTCGGCGCGGGCGTGGGGGATCGAGACCGAGTTGGTGACACCGGACCACGTCGTGGCGCGCATCCCGTTCCTGGACAAGGACCGGATCCTCGGCGCCTTCTGGACGCCGTCGGTCGGCGTGGTCGACTCGCTGCGGGCGGGCACGCTGATGCGCGAGTCCGCGATGGCACTGGGCGCGCTCACGGTCGTCTCGACCGTCGAGGTGCTCGGCATGGATGTGGAGCAGGGGCGCATCCGGCGGGTGTGCACGACGGGCGGCGACATCGAGGCCGAGATCGTGGTGATCGCCTGTGGGGTGTGGAGCCCGAAGCTCGCGGGGATGGCGGGCGCGGCGATCCCGCTTACCCCCGCCGTGCACCAGATGATCTCGGTGGGGCCCATCCCGCAGCTCACCGAGCGTCCGGGTGAGATCTCGTTCCCGATCGTCCGGGATATGGACACGTTCTGCTATGAGCGCCAGCACGGTGCCGACATGGAGGTCGGCTCCTACGCCCACCGACCGATACTGCACGACCCGCAGGACATCCCGTCCATCGAGCAGGCGAGGCTCTCCCCGACCGAGCTGCCGTTCACGGCCAGCGACTTCGACCCGCAGCTGGAGCAGGCGCTCGAGCTGATGCCGGACGCGCTGGGCGCCGAGGGCGCCGAGATCCACTACGCCATCAACGGCCTGCTCTCGCTGACCCCCGACGGCGCCCCGATGCTGGGTGAGACGCCGGAGGTCAAGGGCCTCTGGTCGGCTGCGGCGGTGTGGATCAAGGAGGGCCCCGGCGTCGGGCGCGCGGTCGCGGAGTGGATGACCCACGGGCACTCCGAGATCGACGTGCACCACTCGGACATCGCGCGCTTCTATCCGCATCAGCGCACCCGCGCGCACGTGCGTTCGCGGACGAACGAGAGCTTCAACAAGACCTACGGCATCGTGCACCCGTCCGAGCAGTGGGCGCACGAGCGCGGCAAGCGGCTGGCCCCGATGCACGCCGCCGAGCGCGAGGCGGGTGCGGTGTTCTTCGAGACCGCCGGCTGGGAACGGCCGATGTGGTACGCGTCCAACGAGCTACTGCTCGGCGAGTACGGCGACGCCGTCATGCCGAGAGAGCACGAGTGGGACTCGCGCTGGTGGTCGCCGATCATCAACGCCGAGCACCTCGCGATGCGCGAGCGCGCCGGGGTTGTGGACCTGTCAGCCTTCGCCATCTTCGACGTCGTCGGGCCCGCCGCCGCTCAGGCGGTGCAGGGGACGGTCGTGGCCCAGGCCGACGTGGCAGAGGGCCGCGTGATCTACACCCCGGTGCTCGACGCCAAGGGCGGGTTCCGGTCGGACCTCACGGTGATGCGTCTCGCGCACGACCGCTACCGCGTGGTCACCGGCGGCCTGCACGGCATGGCCGACATGAAGTGGTTCGTCGACCATCTGCCAGCCGGCGCCCAGGTCGTGGACCAGACCTCGGCGTTCACCACGATCGGGCTCTGGGGCCCGAAGGCCCGTGACATCCTCGGCCGCCTCACCGACGACGACATCAGCCACACCGGCTTCCCGTTCCTCACCTGCCGGGGCATCGAGCTCGGCAGCATCGGGGTGCTCGCCTCGCGGATCTCGTACGTCGGCGAGCTGGGCTGGGAGCTCTACGTCCCGATGGAGCAGGGCGCGCGGGTGTGGGACCTCCTGCACGAGGCGGGGAGGTCCGACGGGGTCGTCCCGGTCGGCATCGGCGTCTACGGCACCACAGGCAGGCTCGAGAAGGGGTACCGGGCCTTCGGGTTCGAGCTCGACGGCGAGCGGACGATCGTCGAGGCGGGGACGGCCCGGCCGAAGGTCAAGAACGCGGACTTCGTCGGGCGCGAGCCCTACCTCGCGCAACGGGCCGCCGAGCCGGCGGCGGTGCTGTGCACGCTCACCGTGGACGACCACACCTCCGCGGGCGGCGGCAGGCGGTACATGCTCGGCGGCGAGCCGATCCTCACCCGCGACGGCGACGTACTCATCGACGGCCACGGCCACCACCCGTATGTCACCTCGGCCGGATCGGCCCCGTCGCTGGGCAAGCACCTGCTGATGGCCTACCTGCCGCCGGACCAGGCGGTGGTGGGCAACGCGCTCGCCGTCTCCTACATGGAGGAGCTCTACCCGGTGACCGTCCGGGCGAACGACGCCACGCCGCTGTTCGACCCGGCCAACGAGCGGATCAGGGGCTGACTGTCATGACGAACGTGCTGGTCTGCATCAAACGGGTGCCCGACACCCTGGGCGAGGTGCTGCTGACGGCCGACGAGCAGGCCGTCGACGCCCGGTTCGTCGGGTGCACCGTCAGCGCCCACGAGAACTGCGCCGTCGAGCTGGCGGTACGAGTCGCCTCGGCCGACGGCGGCACCGCGACCGTGCTGTCGCTGCGGAGCGACGCATGACCAGTCTGGGCTGGCGCCCCCACCACGAGCAGATCGGGCAGACCGGAAGCCGGATCTCTCCCGAGCTCTACATCCCGTGCGGGATCAGCGGCGCCATCCAGCACTGGGCGGGCTGCTCGAGCTCCAAGACCATCCTGACGATCAACACGGACGAGAACGCGCCCATGGTCACCAAGGCAACCTACGTCGTCATCGGCGACATGGCCGAGGTCGTGCCCGCGATCAACGCCGAGATCCGGCGACGGCGCGGTTGACCGGGCGAAACAGGCCTTGGGGAGGATGCGATGACCACACCCTCGGTGACGGCCGTCAATGCGGCGCTTCGCGGGTTGCTGCACCCGTTCAGCGTGGAGGTCACGCCACGGGAGGCGTCGAAGCTGCCGCCGCTGTCGGACGTCCTGGACCCGGGCACGGCCGTGTACCTCACGTTCCTGCCGCGCAACCGGTGGCAGCAGACGGTGGCGGCCGCCCGCTGGGTGGCGGACGCCGGTATGCGGCCCGTGCCGCACCTCGCGGCCCGTGCGGTGCCCGACCACGACTCCCTGCGCCGCATGTTGGCCGACCTCGCCGTCGTCGGTGTCGCGGACCTGCTGGTCGTCGCCGGCGGGGTGGACCCCGTCGGGGAGTTCCACGAGTCGGCCCAGATCCTCGACTCGGGATGTCTGGAGGAGGCCGGGATCCGCCGCATCGGCGTCGCGGGCCACCCCGAGGGGCACCCGGACGTCGCCGACGACGAGCTGGCACGCGCGTTGGCCACCAAGAACAGCATCGCCCGCGAGCGCGGGCTCGACATCCACCTGGTCACCCAGTTCTGCTTCGCCGCGGAGCCGATCATCGCGTGGGAACGGCGGATCCGCGAGGCGGGCAACGAGCTTCCCATCCGCGTCGGCCTGCCCGGGCTCACCTCACCGACCGAGCTGCTGCGGTTCGGCCTGTCCTGCGGGGTGGGCCCCTCACTGAAGGTGCTACGCCAACAGACCGGCGGTCTCTTCAAGCTCGCCACCACATCGACCTACCACCCTGACGAGACCCTGCTGGACGTGGCGGCCGCCGTGGCCGCCGATCCCGGAAGCCTCATCCAAGCCGTGCACTTCTTCCCGTTCGGGTCGCTGGTCCCGACCGCAGAGTGGGCGACGGGCCTGCGCACCCGCCACACCCCGAGATCGAGCAGGAGCGCCTGATGTCCTTCTCTCCCAACCTCCGGATCGCCCAGTCTGCATCGCTCAAGCCGCTCGGTGACATCGCCGACGGGATGGGCATCGGGCCACACCTGCTCGAGGCGTACGGCGAGAACGTCGCCAAGATCAAGCTCAAGGCGATCGCCGAGCTGGCCGACCGGCCGCGGGCCAAGTACGTCGTGGTCTCCGCGGTGACGCCGACGCCGCTGGGTGAGGGGAAGACCACCACGACCGTCGGGCTCGGCCAGGCGATGGCGCACATCGGTCGGCGGGCCACTGTGGCCATCCGCCAGCCGTCGATGGGTCCGACGTTCGGGATCAAGGGCGGGGCCGCGGGCGGCGGCTACAGCCAGGTTGTGCCCATGGAGATCCTCAACCTGCACCTCACCGGCGACTTCCACGCAGTGACCGCGGCGCACAACCTGCTCTCGGCGATCCTGGACAACCACCTCTACCAGGGCAACGATTCCGGCCTCGACCAGCACAACATCACCTGGCGCCGGGTGCTCGACGTCAACGACCGCGCGCTGCGCAACGTGATCGTCGGGCTGGGGAGCCGGATGGATGGCATCCCCCGGCAGACCGCGTTCGACATCACCGCGGCCAGTGAGGTGATGGCGATCTTCGCGCTCGCGTCGTCGCTGCAGGAGATGCGGACGCGCTTCGGCCGGATCGTCGTCGGCTACACCGAGGACGGCAAGCCGGTGACGGCGGAGGACATCGGCGGCGCGGGCGCGATGACGGTGATCATGCGCGATGCGCTGAAGCCCAACCTCATGCAGACCCTCGAGAACACGCCCGTGCTCGTGCATGCGGGCCCGTTCGGCAACATCGCGCACGGAAACTCGTCGGTGGTCGCCGACCTCATCGGGATCCACGGGGGCGACTTCCTCGTCACCGAGGCAGGCTTCGGCGCCGACATGGGTGCCGAGCGGTTCTTCAACATCAAGTGTCGGGCCTCTGGCCTCACCCCGGACGCCGCCGTCGTCGTCGCGACCGTGCGCGCGCTCAAGGCGCACTCCGGCCATCACAATGTCGTCGCGGGCAGGCCGCTGCCCGAGGGCTTGCTCACCGAGAACCCGGACGAGGTGCACATCGGCGGGGCCAACCTGCGCAAGCAGATCGAGAACATCAGGCTGCACGGGGTATCGCCGGTGGTGGCGATCAACGCGTTCCCGGACGACCACCCGTCCGAGCATGCGGCGATCGCGGAGATCGCGGCGGAGATGGGCGCGCGGGTCGCCGTGTGCACCCACTTCGCCGAGGGCGGGCGCGGGGCGCGGGAGCTCGCAGAGGCTGTGGCCGAGGCCGCGGAGGAGTCGTCGGACTTCCGGTTCCTCTACCCGGACTCGGCGTCGCTCAAGGAGAAGATCGAGACGATCGCCACGAAGGTCTACGGCGCCGATGGCGTCGACTACCACCCCGCCGCGGCCCGCCAGCTCGCTACCTACGAGCACAACGGATTCGGCGACCTCCCGGTCTGCATCGCCAAAACGCACCTGTCGCTGTCCTCCGACGCGTCGCTCAAAGGGGCGCCCACCGGCTGGCGCCTGCCGGTGCGCGAGGTGCGTGCCTCGGTCGGCGCAGGCTTCATCTACCCGATCTGCGGCGACATGCGCACGATGCCCGGCCTCGGCGCGCACCCGAACGCCCACCAGATCGACATTGACGCCGAGGGCAACATCGTCAACCTCTTCTGACCCGATTCCGCGAGTAGACCGGCGAGTAGACCGCTGGGTCAGCTCCCAGAGCCGGTCGTCGATCAGTCGCTGCTGTCGAGGCGTCATTGCCGAGGAGGATCAACGACTCGGACACCGACACACGGGTTCTGAAGACCAGGCCCGAGTCGTCCGACCGGGCTAACCCGCGGCCGTTCGTCGGCCGGGCCACCGAGTGTTTCACGTTGTGGAACCTGCGACAGCGATGTCGGTGGCATACTGACACTCCCGCACAAGGACGTAGCGGATGATGATCAGCGTCTTCATGCCTTGCTCTTTGCTGCACGGCACGTCGTACAAGCCGAAGGACACCTCTCCGGTGAGGCGCCGTGTGGCTGGGGGGCGGATATCTACCTGCGCTGTGATGAGTTGCGTGAGGCGCTGTCAAACATCATCTCGGCGGGCCGCGGAGGTGGCGTCGCGCGGTCCGCCACCGCCGGAATCCTGGCAGCAGCCCTATGAGCAGGTTGCGGAGTTCGAGGACCGCCGCGATTTCGCGCTCCTGCAGCAGGCGCCCTTCCAAGACGTTGACCGGGTGGCGGTGCTGCCCGAGTTCGTGCAGGCCCATCGACTGCAGACGATGACTGATCTGCCAACACTGCTGTTGTTCAGCTACGGCGGCCCGCCCGAGAACCAGACACACTCGCATTCCCAGGGCATCGTCGGAATGCGCCAGGCTTGCGGGCTCTGCGGGAACCTCGCTGCCGACGGAGCCGTCATTGCTACCGGTGGCGTACCGCGCCGGCTGCCGGCCGCCAACGGGCTGCTGGGCGTGCACGCATTGCGCACCGTGGAGCACACGGACGTTCTCCGCGCCGAGCCGACCGATGGTGCCCGTGTGGCCGCCCGACGGCGCCGGCCGGTGTCGCGTCGCCGCCTGGTACTGAGCGACGGTCAGCGACTGCGCGTCGACGTTGTCGCGTTCGGGGCGAGCGCCTCCTCGACCCCGTCGTTTCTCCCTCGACGGTGGCCCGTGGGACGTCGACCTCAACATGTGGATCGTCGGCCACGCCCACGAGGGGGATCGTCATCGACGCCGCGCACGACGTCGAGAAGATCGCGCTCGGGGTCGGCGGGCGCCGGCGATTGGGATGGCGAACGTACGAGCACGGAGTCAATCCGGCGTCCAGCGCGGAGGTGCCGCACCTGGCGAAGCGGATTGCACAGGGGCACTGACATGTATGCCGTCTGCCTGACCTGTCCAGTTGCAATCGGCGTTATTGGCACACTCCATCTCACTTCGGCCCCACGAACCGACCGTCCGACCCGTACGTCGCGAGGAGGCTGTCGCCATGGTATTACCCCACCACCACGAGCACGCCGACGCTGGGGTTCCGCCACCGTTCGAGCCACCGTCGCTCGCCGCCTCGGCTGAGGAGCATTACCCAGTCGACCGAGTGATCTTCAGTGTGGCCGCCGTGCTCGTCATCGCGTTCATCGCCTGGGGCACGCTCCGCACCCAGACGCTGAGCAGGGTGGCGAGCACCGTGCTCGGCGGGTTGATGACCGGTGGCGGCTGGGCCTTCGTGCTCGCCGCAAGCGGCTTTGTCGTGTTCGCGCTGTGGCTGGCGTTCAGCAAGTACGGCCGGATCCCGCTGGGCCGCGAGAACGAGCCGCCGGAATTCCGCACCGTCTCCTGGATCGCGATGATGTTCAGCGCCGGGATGGGCATCGGCCTGATGTTCTACGGCGTCGCCGAGCCCTTGTCGCACTTCGTCTCGCCCCCGCCCGGCACGGCGCAGCCTGGAACACCGGAGGCGCTTGATGTCGCAATGGCGACCACGCTGTTCCACTGGACTGTGCACCCGTGGGCGATCTATGCCGTCGTCGGCCTGGCTATCGCCTACAGCACCTTCCGACGCGGGCGCTGCCAGCTGATCAGCTCCACCTTTGCGCCGCTGTTCGGCCGGCGCGGCTCCAGCGGCGCGTTCGGGCGCGCCGTCGACATCCTGGCGATCTTCGCGACGCTGTTCGGTTCAGCCGCCTCGCTCGGGCTCGGGGCGCTGCAGATCGGCGGCGGCCTGGTGGCGGGCGGGTTCATGGCCTCGGTCGGCACGGGGCTGCTCGTTGCGATCATCGTGGTGCTGACCATCGCGTTCATCGCCTCTGCCGTCACCGGGGTGGCCAAAGGCATCCAATGGCTGTCGAACATCAACATGGTGCTGGCCGCGGTGCTCACGATCGTCGTGTTCGTAGGCGGACCGACCGTTTTCATCCTCAACCTCCTACCCACCATGATCGGAGACTACTTCGGCAACCTTGCCCAGATGGCCGCACGCACCGCGGCGACCGGCGGTGACGCCACAGCCGAATGGCTATCCGGCTGGACGGTCTTCTACTGGGCCTGGTGGATCTCGTGGACGCCGTTCGTGGGCATGTTCATCGCGCGCATCAGCCGCGGCCGCACGATCCGCCAGTTCATCGCGGGCGTCGTGCTCATCCCGAGCACGGTGAGCCTGCTCTGGTTCGCGGTCTTCGGCGGCGCGGCGATCGCCGCCCAGCGAGGCGGCATCGACCTCGCGTCGCAGTCCATCGAGGGCCAACTCTTCGGGCTACTGAACACCCTGCCCCTCGGCGGCCTGCTCGGCATAGTAGCCATGACACTGGTTGCGATCTTCTTCGTGTCGGGCGCCGACGCGGCATCCGTAGTCATGGGCACGCTGTCGCAGGGTGGCACCATCCATCCCTCGCGCGGCATCGTCGTGTTCTGGGGCGCCGTGCTCGGCGCCATCGCAACGATCATGCTGCTGGTCGGCGGGAATGACGCGTTGTCCGGCATTCAGAACATCACCATCATCATGGCGGCACCGTTCGTGCTCGTCATGGTCCTGATGTGCGTGGCGTTGACGAAGGACCTGCGCAACGACCCACTGATGCGCCGGACGCACCGCTGCACCACCGCCATCGAGCAGGCCGTCGAGTTCGGCACGCAGAACTACGGCGACCGCTTCTACCTCCCGGTCAAACCGCACCCGGATCGGGCGTCCGCCCCCCAGATCCGGGGACGGCGCGAAGTGACCGGCGGGTCCGGCGCGAGAGAAGGACCCGGCTAGCCGTGTCGCGCGTCGACCTGGCCGACAGGGCCAGGTAAGCAAGCGCGCGGGCCCGACGAAGGGCGCACGCGCACTTCATCGACTGAGGCTCCGGCCGACTGGTGATGCTCCGTCACTGGGGTTGCCGCCCGCGTTGCTCGTCGTGCTGGGCCTGCTTCGGGTTCCTCGCGCCCATCGTCCACGAAGTGCGTGCACACGGTCGACCGCGCGCCCATCGACTCGGCAATCTCGGTGCTCGTCGCGCGCTCATGGCCGAGCGAGCCGTGACTCGATACGGCGCGAACCAGGTGCTCCGGCAAGTGGCAGCCGACCGGGGCCGGCTCGAGGAGGCTGCGCAGGTGGTAACGCTCCGGTGAATGCGGCTCAACCGGGCGTCATGCCTGTGACCGGCATGCTCCAGGTGGCCGCCGTCAGCGGTATCGACGCGGGGCCTGTGCTGCGACTGCAAAGGCCCTTAACCGAAGTGGCCGAGCCGGGCGCTGATTTCCCTGGCGCCCTCGACGAGGTGTACAGCCACGGCGGGGAAGGACTCGGCTGTGAGCCGGTAGGCGGGCCCGGACACTCCAACCGCAGCAACCACCTCCCCGGTTCCGTCGTGGACCGGTGCGGCGATGGCATTGAGGCCGATCTCGAGCTCCTCGGCCGTGGAGGCCCAACCCTGCTCACGCACTTTCGCCAGCTCTGCCTTCAGCAGTGTCGGCTTCGTAACGGTGTGCGAGGTGTAGCGATGCAGCTGGGAAGCCAGAACCTTCTTCAGGGTCACAGGGTCCGTGCAGGCCAGGAGTATCTTGCCGCTCGCGGTCGCGTGTAGCGGAGTGCGCTGACCGAGCCAGTTGCGACCAGTGATCGCCGACGGTGCGTACTCCTGGAGGATGCTCGTCGCCTCGCCGCTATCGAGGATCGCGACGTCGACCGCCTCGCCCAGTTCCGTGGCCAGGCGCCGGCACACGGACCGACTCTCGGTCGGCAACTCCAGTCGCGCGGCCGTTGCAGCCGCCAGTCGGAGGACGCCCAGCCCGAGGCGGTACTTGCCCCGCTCGCCGTCCTGTTCGACGAGGCTTCCGTTCTCGAGCGCGGAGATCACCCGGAATGCCGTTGATTTGTGCACGCCGAGCTCGGCGGCCACCTCAGTGACCCTTGTACCCCCCCGCTGCGCGAGCAGGTGCAAGACCGCGATAGCCCGATCCACCGACTGGACCTGGGACCGCCCGGACTCGCTGCCACCGCTCACTGAACTGTTCGCCACCTTCCGGGCTGTATACCCCAGCCACCGCGACCGAGCAGGAGCCTTGACACGACCGCGGCGCAAACTTACCATCACGTTGCGCTGATCGCGATTGGTTGCATAATGTGGAACACAGCACTGTCGACGGAGCCTCTCTCTCCGCGCCACGGCCAAGGCGTCTCGTCACATCGACACCCATCGAATTCACCGGGTTGCGAGCAGGACTTCGCCACCGCCGAGGGGTGCCAGTTCGCGGCCAGCTCGAGGGCGTACGCCACCGGCGGGGTGCTCAGTGCCCAGCGAGCACCACATCGGCCTGTTCCACGAGTGGGTCACCTGGCACCTCGATATGTACGTCGGACACGCGTCGTGGCCCCACGCCCGTCCCGGGGTCACCGCCGGACGCGGTCACGGGCGCGGAACAAGGTCCGGGTCGCGAAACTCCCGAGATGGGACAGGTGAGTAATGGCCGTGCAGACGACCAAGCCACGCCGCGGCGCTGACCCGGTGTTGAGCCGGAGCCTGGCCGAGACCGACCCCGAGGTACAGATGGCGATCTCGGCAGAGCTGGCGCGCCAGGAGTCGGGCCTGGAGATGATCGCGAGCGAGAACTTTGCTCCGCTCGCCGTCATGCAGGCCCAAGGTTCGGTTCTCACCAACAAGTACGCCGAGGGCTACCCCGGGCGTCGCTACTACGGCGGCTGCGACCACGTCGACGTCATCGAGCAGCTCGCAATAGACCGCCTCAAGGCCCTGTTCGGCGCCGACTACGCGAATGTGCAGCCGCACTCAGGCGCCCAGGCGAACGCCGCCACCATGGCCGCGCTCCTGCACCCCGGCGACACCATCCTCGGTCTCGACCTCGCGAACGGCGGCCACCTCACGCACGGCATGCGACTGAACTTCTCGGGCCGGCTGTACCGGGTCGCGGCGTATCACGTCCGGGAGGACGACCACCTCGTGGACATGGACGAGGTGGAGCGACTGGCCCGCAAACAGCGGCCCAGGATGATCATCGCAGGGTGGTCGGCTTACCCGCGCCACCTCGACTTCGCCGCCTTCCGCCGGATAGCCGACGAGGTCGGCGCCTACTTGATGGTGGACATGGCGCACTTCGCCGGGCTCGTTGCCGCAGGTCTGCACCCGTCGCCGCTGCCGTATGCCCACGTCGTCACCTCCACCACGCACAAGACGCTCGGCGGGCCGCGCGGAGGGGTCATCCTGGCCACGGAGTGTGAGCCGGATCTGCGCAAGAAGCTCAACTCCAATGTCTTCCCAGGGCAGCAGGGCGGCCCCCTCGAGCACGTAATCGCCGCCAAGGCCGTGGCGTTCAAGCTCGCTGCGGGTGACGCGTTCCGCGACCGTCAGTTGCGGACGATCGAGGGCGCCAGGCTGCTCGCCGACCGCCTGCTCGCTCAGGACTCTCGTGCCGCCGGCATCGGTGTGGTCAGCGGCGGGACCGACGTGCACCTGGTCCTGGTCGACCTGCGGGCCTCAGAGCTTGACGGCAAGCAGGCCGAGGACCGCCTGGAGCGGGTGGGCATCACCGTCAACCGCAACGCCGTGCCGTTCGACCCCCGGCCGCCGATGGTCAGCTCCGGTGTCCGGATCGGGACACCGGCGCTCGCCGCGCGGGGCCTCGATGCGCCCGCGTTCGCGATGGTCGCCGACATCGTCGCCGAGGCGCTACGTCCGTCGACCGGCGAGCGCGCGCTCGATGCGTTGCGCGACCGCGTAGCGGCGGTGGCGGCCGCCCACCCCCTCTACCCGATGCTGAAGGAGACCTGGCGATGACGTTGGTCGACAGTGACCCGGTCCGGCCCTTCTCGATCTACCTCGGGATTTACTACCTCCGCCACGTCGGCCCCGACTACGTCTCCTGCTCACCGTTCCGCATCCCCCTCGCCCGCCTCGAAGCCAGGCGCGGCGGCAGGAAGCGATGAACACCCGATGGCCGGACAGGTGATCGGCAGCGCGGGCCGCACGGAGCTGGGCCGGCGCGGCAACCAGTCCGAGCGTGTGGACCGCGACGGACGCGGCTGGCTGCCCCTGCCGGCTACCGGGCCCCCCTCGACCCGCGCTGCGGCGTCCACTCCGGCGGCTGCGGTGCTCGCCTCGTCGCGCGCTCTCGTGTGCGGGATTCTCAACGTCACCCCCGATTCCTTCTACGACGGCGGCCGCTACACCGATTACGCCGCGGCGGTGGAGCACGGCCGCCGAATCGCGGCCGAGGGAGCTGACCTGATCGATGTCGGAGGCGAGTCGACCCGACCGGGTGCTCGGCCGCCGACCGTCGAGGACGAACTGGCCCGGGTGGTACCGGTCATCGAGTCGCTGTCCCGGTCCGTCGCTGTCCCGCTGTCGGTGGATACGTCCCGGCCGGAGGTGATGCGGGAAGCGGCACGGGCTGGAGCAACGATGATCAACGACGTGCGGGCACTGCGTCTGCCCGGCGCCCTCGCGGCGGCCGCTGAGCTCGATTTACCGGTCTGCCTGATGCACATGCTGGGTGAGCCGGACCGCATGCAGCACCACCCCGTATACAACGATGTCGTCGTCGATGTCCAACAGTTCCTCGCCGAGCGGCTACGGGCCTGCGAGCGCGTCGGCATGGACCGCGGGCAGCTCGTGGTAGATCCCGGATTCGGGTTCGGCAAGACCCTCGATCACAATCTGCGGCTCCTCAGGGAGCTGCACGAACTGGTGGAACTCGGCGTCCGCATCATGGTCGGGCTGTCCCGCAAGGGAATGATCGGTGCAGTCACCGGGCGTCCCGTGGACGGACGGTCGACCGGTTCGGTGGCAGCCGCCATGATCGCCGCCCAGCGCGGCGCGAGCGTCTTCCGCGTCCACGACGTCGCCGCCACCCGCGACGTGCTGGCGGTGCTGGCCGCCGTCGAGCACCACGAGGAACCGCCGTAGCCCGCTCCGCGTACCAACCTGGCTCCTTTGGGGAAGGCAGACATGACCATCAGCGCCTTCGACCTGTACAAGGTCGGCATCGGGCCATCAAGCTCCCACACGGTCGGACCGATGCGGGCCGCGCACTCGTTCGTCACTCGCCTGGAATCCGACGGCCTGCTCGCCCACACCGCTCGGGTTCGGGCGGAGATGTTCGGCTCGCTCGGTGCCACCGGGCATGGGCATGGAACCGTGAAGGCCGTTGTGCTCGGCCTCGAAGGCGAGCAACCGGACTGCATCGACCCCACGGCCGCCGAGCCGCGGGTCGCGGTCGTGCGCGCCAACGGAGCACTGCGGTTGGGCGGAAAGCACGACATCGCCTTCGCCGTCGGCGACGACGTCGTCCTGCACCGGCGCAAGCGGCTCCTATTCCACACCAACGGAATGCTTTTCGCCGCAATGGACGGTGACGGGCGGACGCTCCTGGAACGCGAGTACTACTCGGTCGGTGGTGGGTTTGTTCTCGACCAGGACGAGGCGGGCCGTCCCGTCATCATTGAGAAGTCGACGCCCGTACGATACCCGTTCACCACCGCTGGGCAGCTTCTGCAGCGCGCGCGGGAGACCGGGCTGAGCATCAGCGAGATCATGCTGGCCAACGAGGTGTCGTGGCGCAGCGAGGATGACGTCCGATCGGGGCTGCTGGCTATCTGGTCGGTGATGCAGGAGTGTGTGGAGCGCGGCACCCAGGAGACCGGGGTGCTGCCGGGCGGGCTGCGGGTCCGGCGGCGGGCAGCCGCCCTGCGGGAGAACCTGGAGTCCTGCGGCGACGAGCACGACCCGCTGCGGGCGATGGAGTGGGTCACCCTCTACGCGCTGGCCGTGAACGAGGAGAACGCGGCCGGTGGCCGCGTGGTCACCGCGCCCACAAACGGAGCCGCCGGCATCGTTCCCGCCGTCCTGCACTACTACCGCGACTTCGTGGGCTCCTACTCCGAAGACGGCGTGGTCCGCTTTCTGCTCACCGCTGCGGCGGTCGCGCTGCTGTTCAAGGAAAACGCCTCGATCTCCGGTGCCGAGGTCGGCTGTCAGGGTGAGGTGGGCTCAGCCTGCTCGATGGCCGCCGGAGGGCTCGCCGAGGTTCTCGGAGGCACTCCGCAGCAGGTCGAGAACGCCGCCGAGATCGGTATCGAGCACAACCTGGGACTCACCTGCGACCCCGTCGGCGGCCTCGTGCAGATCCCCTGCATAGAGCGAAACGCCATCGCATCCATCAAGGCGATCACCGCTGCTCGATTAGCCGTACGCGGTGACGGCAGTCACTACGTCTCCCTGGACAAGGCGATAAAGACAATGCGTGAGACCGGGGCTGACATGAAGGACAAGTACAAGGAGACGGCCCGGGGCGGCCTCGCTCTCAACATCGTCGAGTGCTGAGGAACTCGGCGCGAAGGTCACGTTCGGAACTGCATGAGACCGTCTTGTAGTCTTTACCGCACGTCGACAGGCAAAGCGGGGCGGCCGCCGCCGAAGGAACTATTGGGACGGTCGATCTCGCGGAGGCTGGTCGCGCGATGCTCGACGAGGCCGCCGGGGTCAACGTCGCCGGCCTGGAGGTGAGGTTCGCCGACTTCAGTCCGCAGGACCTCGTAACCCTGAACGCACTGCTGGACCGGCTGCGCGCCCCCGCCCCGTAGGGGCGCGCCGGGAGTCCCCGAGACTTCCTGCTGTCGCCGAGGTGGCGCCGACGGATCGCCGGGCGCTCATTCCGGCCGGGGTGACTCCTGCAGGCCGGAGAACACCGCAGCGATCAGGCGTCGTCCCTGGGCCACGCCGTCGTCGTTGTTCGCGACGCGCCACAGGAAGCTCATCAACATGATGATGTCCGCCGGATCGTGCCCGCGAGCGATGGTGCCCTCGGCCACGCAGGCGTCGACCAGTTTCGCCACCGCGGCGGTGGTCGGCGCCCAGGAGGCGCTGATCACGTCCTGGGCCGCGGCGCTGTGCAGCGCGTCACCGAGGCCGTGCTTGATGCGGATGTAGGCCGACAGGGTCTCGAACCACTCGACGAACGCGGCCTTGGCCGATGAGTGCCGCGCCAGTACCTCGTCGGCGGTGATGGTCATGCGTTCGATGTCGTGCTGGTAGGCCGCCAGGATCAGGTCCTCACGGGTGGGGAAGTGGCGATACAGCGTCCCCGCGCCGACCCCGGCCCGCTTGGCGACCTCACTCAGCGGCACCAGCGGGTTGTCCGCGAACAGGTCGTGGGCGGCCTCGATGATCGCGACCCGGTTGCGCGCGGCGGCCTTGCGCTGCGTGCCGTAGGTGCTCGGCGTCTGGTCGGTCATGGCCAGATAGTGCACCGCCTTTGACTCGCGGACAATCCTCCGCTAGTTTCGGGCAACTTGCGGAGAGTTCTCCGCTAGTGGCGGACCGAGGGAGACACCCCCCATGCGTTACGTGAAGCTCGGCACCAGCGGCTGGACGGGCGCCGAAGGACTTCGCGAACCGCGACGACGTGGTGCTCGCCACCACGGTGCGGCACCCGACGCGACCGGGACCGAACGGGAGGGGCCTGCCTCGCAAGGCGATCATGGTCACGGGAACGGCGCTGAAGTGAGCTCCATCGTTCGCCCCGGCGTTGCCGCCCGGGGCGGAGCGGTCCTGCTCTTCGTCGGCCCGCTGGTGGCGTGGGGCGCCGAGCTCATCACGGCCGCAGCCTGGCAGAATCCGCACTACTCGCCGTTCTACAACTGGGTCAGTCATCTGGGGCTGACCGGTCCGAGGCAGGTGGCGTTCGGGCAGGTGGCGGACTCCCCGCTGGGGGCCGTCATGGACACCGGTTGGGTGCTCTACGGCGTCCTGCTGATCGTCGGCGCGTTGCTCGCCTTCGACCTGCGCCAGGGACTGCGGCCGATCACGATCGTCGTGCTGGCGATCTTGTCCGGTGTCGGCGTGTCGCTCGTGGGGATCGTCCAGGGATCGAACGCGAACGTCGCGAACGGCCTGATCGCCTTGCACAGCCTCGGTGCTCAGGGTGTGATGCTCGCCGGGAACATCATGGTGATCGTCGTCGGCGTCAACGGTGCCGGAATCGGTTTGGGGCGTAGTCGCCGCATCGCGAGCATCGTGCTGGGGCTCTTCGGTCTGGTCGCGTTCCCGGTGTTCATGGTCGACGTGTTCACCGGCTGGATGTGGAACATCGGTCTGCTCGAACGCGCCGTGATCTACCCGATCATGATCGGCCAGGTTCTCCTCGGCCGCGGTCTCATCGCTCGACACATCTCACACCGCCAGCCGGCCGCCGCCGGCCGGTAGGAACTCGGTGGCCGGCGCCAGGCCGGTCACTCCACACGGCGAAAGGAGTGAGTGAAGGACATGGCTCAGGTACTGGTCACCGGGGGAACCGGCTACGTCGGGGGATGGGCGATCGTCGCCCTTCTCCAGCGCGGCCACGACGTGCGCACGACCGTTCGCTCCTCGTCGCGGGAGCAGGCGGTGATCGACGCGGTATCCGCCGAGGTCGATCCGGGTGAGCGGCTGAGCTTCGCGCACGCCGACCTGACGAGGGACGACGGGTGGGATGCCGCGATGGCCGGTGTCGACTTCGTCCTGCACGTCGCGTCACCGCTGGGCAGTGGAGACGACAAGGATGCCGACGCGCTGATCGTCCCCGCTCGCGACGGTGCGCTGCGCGTGCTGCGCGCGGCGACCCGTGCGCAGGTGAAACGTGTGGTGATGACCTCGGCCGCCAACGCGGCCAGTCCCATGTCCTACCGGACTGAGGGTGTCACCGACGAGACGCTGTGGACCGTCGACGACCCGTCCCTGCCCGCTTACCGGCGTTCCAAGACGATCGCGGAGAAGGCGGCATGGGACTTCATGGCCGGCCACGAGGGTCTGACCGAACTCACCACGGTGCTGCCCGGTGCGGTGCTCGGCCCCGTCCTCACGCCGAATGACGTTGGCACGGCGTCGCTCATCTAGCGGATGCTCCGTGGAGAGATGCGTGGCTCCCCGAAGATCGGTCTGGAAGTCGTCGACGTCCGCGATCTCGTCGATCTCCACATCCGCGCCATGACCGCACCCGAGGCGGCAGGTCAACGGTTCCTCGGTAGCGGGCCGTTCATCTGGATGGCCGACATCGCCCGCGCTCTCAAGGCCGCACTCGGGGACGATGCGGCGAAGGTCTCCGAGCGGGAACTGCCGAACGTCCTCGTCCGGCTGACGTCGCTGTTCGACCCGTCGTTGAAGGCGATCACCGTCTCGCTCGGCCGCCGGAACAGGCACACGACGCACAAGGCACAGCAGATCCTGGGCTGGACGCCACGCCCCGCCGAGAAGACCGTCGTCGAGTGCGCCGAAAGTCTCATCGGCCACGGACTCGGGTGAGCAGCCGGCCGGGACCGGGGGAGCATGCACCGACACTCGTGACGGACATGCCGGTCGCCGCGGATCCGGAGCCGCGCTTCACGCGCTGACCGGTCCGCGGGAAGCGCGTTGCGGCCGCAGGCACCGCCGGGCTCGATCCAGCAGTCGCGGAGCAGCAGGCACGTCGACTGCCGTAGGCAAGCTCATCTTCGATGTTGGCAGCGCCGGGTGGTCGGCGCGGTCTTACCATTTGCGGCGTGCCCGTCGAGGTGGTGACGCGGCTTTCGCGGGGTGCGCGGGTGCTGCTGGTGGTGGCGTGTGTGGCGGCGGAGGGCCCGGCGCTGCTGCTGGACCCGGTTGTCGGCGCGCCGTGGTGGGGTCGCGCGGCCATGGTGGGGTTGCTCGCCGTGCAGGCGGGAGGGATGTGGTTCCTGGCCCGGGCACCGGTGCGGGCGGCGGCGGTGGTGATCACCGCCGGGGCGGGCATCCAGCTGTTGTACCCGGTGGTGGGTCCGGGGATCACGCTGGTCGCGCTGTGCACGGTGGCCTGGCTGTGCCGGCCTCGGTGGTCGCTGTGGGTGTTGGCCGGTACCGGGATGCTGGCGGCGCTGGTGTGGCTGCTGGGGCGGAGCCCGACCGAGGCTCTGCTGTGGGCTGCCGGGGCGCTGCTGGCGTGGAGCTGGGGTGAGCTCGGCCGGACCCGGTCGGCGCGCCGGCGGGCGGAGACCCGGCGCGCGGTGCTGGAGGAGCGTGCGCGGATCGCCCGGGAGTTGCACGACGTGCTCGCGCACACGGTGTCGGTGATGGTGGTGCAGGCCGGGGCGGCTGCCGACGTGTTCGACGTCAGCCCGGAGCGGGCCCGCGCTGCGGTGGGCGCGATCGAGTCCTCGGGCCGGAATGCGCAGGCCGAGCTGCGCCGGTTCCTGCGCACGGTGCGCCCGGACCCCGGCATGGACGACGAACCGCAGCCCGGGCTGGCCGACCTGACCGCGCTGGCGGCGTCGGTGACGCGGGCCGGGTTGCCGGTCGCGCTCGACGTCGACGTGCACACCGACGTGCAGGCGGGTGTCGCCCTGTCGGCCTACCGCATCGTGCAGGAGGCGCTGACCAACACCCTGCGCCACGCTCACGCGACCCGGGCGCAGGTCGCGGTGCGGCTGCTGGAGGGCGAACTGCTGGTCGACGTCCACGACGACGGCCGGGGAATGCCCGGGCGTTCCGCCGCCGGGCAGGGGCTGGTCGGGATGCGGGAACGTGCCGAGCTGCTGGGCGGCCGGCTCCGCACGGGCCCCGATCCCGACGGCGGGTTTCGGGTGTCCGCCCGGCTGCCGCTGCAGGAGCCCGCATGACCAGGGTGCTGCTGGCCGACGACCAGGAGCTCGTCCGCGCCGGCTTCCGGATGATCCTGGAGACGCGCGAGGACGTCGAGGTGGTCGGCGAGGCCGCGGACGGCGACGCGGCGGTGCGGCTGGTCGAGCAGCTGAACCCGGACGTCGTGCTGATGGACGTGCGGATGCCGGGGGTCGACGGGATCGCCGCCACCGAGCGGATCGTCGCGTCCGGCACGTCGTCCCGGGTGATCATCCTGACCACCTACGACCTGGACGAGCCGCTCTACGCCGCGCTGCGGGCCGGGGCCAGCGGGTTCCTGCTCAAGGACGTGCGACCGGTCGACCTGGTCGAGGCGGTACGCGTGGTCGCCCGCGGCGACGCCCTGCTCGCCCCGGCGGTCACCCGCAGGCTGCTGGACCGTTTCGCCGAGGTGCTGCCCCGCGACGACCCGCGCCCGGAACGGCTCACCGCGCTCACCGAGCGGGAGGTGGACGTGCTCGCACTCGTGGCCCGCGCGGCGACCAACGCCGAGATCGCGCAGCGGCTCGTGATCACCGAGGCGACCGTCAAGACCCACGTGTCGTCCATCCTGCGCAAGCTCGGGGTGCGTGACCGGGTCCAGGCCGTCGTGTTCGCCTACGACGTCGGACTGGTCCGTCCTCGCGGCTCATCCTGAAGTCGCAGACCCAACACCATCCTGCGGACCGAGGACGTCCGCGCCGCCCACGCCTACCGTCTCGATCATGGTGAAGCGGATTGCGGTGCTGCTGATCGCGAACCTCGCGCTCGGCGTGCTGTTCGCGGCGCTCACCGTGGCCTTCCGCGACAACGTGATCGACTACCAGCTGGCCCGAGGCAGCGACCAGACCCGCGAGCAGCTGGAGCTGACGGTGTGGATCCGGTCGGGCATCGTCGTCGTCCTCGCGGCCTGGTACGTCTGGATCGCCCGCCGGATGGTGCGCGGCCGCCGCGGCGCGTACCTGCGGGTGCGGTCGCTGGCGGTGCTCGGCGTCGTCGCGGTCGGCTATCTGCTGATCTCGGGCGCCTACCCGTCCTGGATGCGGGTGCTGCAGGCAGCGCAGCTGACGCTGCTCGTCGTGCTCGTCGTGGCCACGAACCTGCGCCCGGTGCGGGAGAGCTTCCCCCGCCGGACCCGTCCCGCGCGTCCGCCCGGAAACCGCAAGGCGGCGCTCGTGCTGGTCGTGCTCACCCCGGTGATCGCCGAGGTCCTGCTCGGCAACGTCTCGGTGGCCATGGCCTGGGTGGTCCTGCTCTACATCCCGATCTACGGGGCGGGCGCGTTGCTGATCCGCGAACTGGTGCGCCGCGCCGGCGGCGGATGGCCCAGCCTGGTGGCGATGGGCATCGCCTACGGGTTGCTCGAGGAGGGCCTCGCGCTGCAGAGCCTGACCAGCCCGACCCTCTACGGGGCCGCCGGGTGGGCACCCCGCGTGTTCGGGATCAACACCGCCTACACCGAGCTCAACCTGCCCTACCACGTCGTGTTCAGCGTCCTGATCCCGATCGCGCTGGTCGAGCTGCTGTTCCCCGGGCACGGCACCCGCCCCTACCTGCGCACCCCCGGGATCGTGGTCACCGCCGTCGTGACCCTGCTGGGCGCGGCACTGCTGCGCCTGTCGGTGCCGACCTCGATCGATCCCGGCTACACCATCCCGCTGCCGGCCGCGCTCGCCATCCTGGGGCTGGAAGCCGTCCTGGTCGTGCTCGCCCTGCGGGTTCTGCCGAGGCTGCAGCCGTGGCGTCCGGCCCCGGTCCGCCCACCCGCACCCGCCCTGGTCGGGGTGACCATCGGAGTCGCCGTGGCCGGGTTCATGGGCCTGCTGTTCCCGTTCGGCGGGGCGACCCGGCCGGCCTTCACCCACGGACCGTGGGTCCTCGTCCCGATGGCCGTGGCGGCACTGCTCGGACTCGGCGCAGCGCAGCTGTTGCTGCGCTGGAGCGGCCACGGGTCCTGGACGGTGCACCACCGGTGGGCCGCCCTCGGCGGCGCCGTGCTCGCCCACAGCGTGTTCGGCCTGGTTGCGAACGCGACCACGCCGAGCGACCGGATAGCGGTCGCCCTGCTGATCGCGGTGACGGGCGCGCTCTTCGCCACAGGCGCTCGACGTCTTCGGGTGCGACCGATCCACCTTTGTCACCGTGGATCGGGTACGGGAGTCCTTGCCCCGATCGCTGTGGCCGGGCCATGCTGGCGTCATGATCAGGATGGCCCGGTCTCGCCTGATGTTCTTCCGGCGCGCGACCACGGCCTCCCGTCCGACGGCCCGAGAACGATGACCCGGATTCGCCCCTACCGCGTGGAAGTGCCCGACCAGGAGCTCGCGGACCTGCGGAACCGACTCACCGGAACACGCTGGGCGCCCGAACCGGCGGGCGGTGACAAGGGGTACGGCGTACCGGTCGCCGCTGTTCGTGAGCTCGCCACGTACTGGCTCGAAAGCTACGACTGGCGCGGCTGGGAGGCGAGGATCAACGCCCACGACCAGTTCACGACCACGATCGACGGAACGAACGTCCACTTCGTTCACGTCCGTTCGCCGGAACCGGACGCAGTGCCGCTGATCCTGACCCACGGTTGGCCCGGCACGCTGGTGGAGTACCTCGACGTGATCGGCCCGCTCACCGACCCACGAGCGCACGGGCTCGACCCGACAGTCGCGTTCGACGTGGTGATCCCGTCACTGCCGGGGTTCGCGTTCTCCGGGCCCACACCCGACACCGGCTGGGGCCCACGCCGGATCGCGCGAGCATGGGCAGTGCTGATGGAACGGCTGGGTTACCAGCAGTTCGGCGCAGCGGGGAACGACTGGGGTTCCTACATCAGCGCCGAGCTGGCCCACATCGCACCAGCGACGATGATCGGCGCGCACGTCACACAGGTCTGGGTGCCACCACCCGCCGACGATCCCGACTGGGCGAGCACGTTGTCCGGCCGCGACGCACGGACGCTGGCCGACTTCCGCGACCTCTTCGACAACCACGCCTCCTACGGCGCTGTCCACGGCCAACAGCCCCAGACGATCGCCCATGCCCTGTCCGACTCACCGGTCGGGTTGCTCGGCTGGAACGCGCAGGTCATGGGTGGTCTGAACACCGACATCCTGCTCACGCACGTCGCCATCCACTGGTTGACCGGCACCGCGGGATCTGCCATCCGCATCTACGCCGAGCATTCGCGTGAACCGGCCCGGACCTCACCCTCGACGGTGCCGCTGGCCGTCGCGCAGTTCGCCGGTGACCTCGGCTCGATCCGCTACCTCGCCGAACGCGCACACTCACGGATCGTGTCCTGGAACGAGTACGACCGCGGCGGCCACTACGCCACCCACGACGCGCCCGACCTGTGGCTGAACGACCTCCGAACCTTCTTCGCCACGCTGACCGCCCGTCCCGGTTCCGACCTGACAACCCCCGACTTCCGCACCCCTGGCAGGACGACGACATGACCGGCAAGGCCATCATCTTCCACGGCACCGACGCACATCCGGACGTGGTGTGGCTTCCTTGGCTCCGTGAGCAGCTGACCAAGCGCGGATATGCCGTGGAAGCGCCGCACTACCCCGCCCTCAACGTCGAACCGATCAGCAGGTTCCTGCCGAAGGTGCTGGCCAACCACACGTTCGACGAGAACACCGTGCTGATCGGCCACTCCGGCGGAGCCGCCCTGCTGCTCGCGATCCTCCAGCACATCGACACCACGGTCAGACAAGCCATCCTCGTCGCCGGTTACTCCACCAAGCCGAACACCAATGACGAGCCCGTCCTTCAGGACGACTACGACTGGGCGGCGATCAGGGGGCACGTCCGCGACATCTACTTCATCAACTCCCGCAACGACCCCAGCGGCTGCGACGACCGACAAGGTCGCGCAATGTTCGAACGAGCAGGGGGCACCCAGATCATCCGCGACGACGGCCACTTCGGCGACGAGAACCAGGCCTACCCAACATTTCCCCTGATCGACCGACTCATCGACTGAGATTCCCGAGTGAGGAGTGGGATGAAGATCACCGACGTGGTTCCGTGGCTGGTCGGGTCCGATGGCACGGGATGGGGCGAGTACCTGTTCGTGGAGGTGCGCACGGACGAGGGGATCAGCGGCTGGGGCGAGATCACCACGACCACGCCCACGGCCAACCGCGGCATCGCGGCGATGGTCAGGCAGGTGAAGGACCTGCTCGCGGGCGACGACCCGGCGCGTATCGAGGACACCTGGCACAAGATCTTCCGGGCCTTCACCTACATGGGCAGCCGCGGAGCGGGCACGAACGTCACGAGCGCGATCGACATCGCCCTGTGGGACATCCGCGGCAAGGTCCTCGGCCTGCCGGTCTTCGACCTGCTCGGCGGCCGGGTCCGGGACCACCTGCTGATCTACACGCACCCGAACCAGCGCCGGTTCGGCACCCGCGAGGGGGTGGTCGAGGAGATCCGCGCGATCGTCGACTCCGGCCACACCGGCATCAAGTTCGACCCGTTCCCGCACCAACCCGGGGTGGCGCTGGCCGACGACCGCTACCTCGGGGGCGGGATGAGCCGCGCCGAGGAGCGGCAGGCCATGGAGCTGACCGCGCTCATCCGGGAGACGGCCGGCCCCGACGTCGAACTCCTCATCGACGCGCACGGCCGGTTCGACGTGCCCACCGCGATCCGGCTGGGCCAGGCACTGGACGACGTCGGCGACATCCACTGGTACGAGGAGCCGGTGCCGCCGGAGAGCTACCACGCCCTCCAGCAGGTGCGCGAGCGCGTGCGCGTGCCGATCTCGGTCGGCGAACGCCTGCACACCCGGTGGGACTTCGTCCCGGTCCTGGAGAAGAGGCTTGCCGACTTCGTCATGCCCGACGTGACCTGGACCGGCGGAATCTCCGAGCTGAAGAAGATCGCCACCATGGCCGAGGCCTACTACGTGCCGGTCTCACCGCACGACGCGGCGGGCCCGGTCAACCTCGTGGCAGGCGGGCACGTGATGGCGACGGTGCCGAACTTCTACCGGATCGAGTCGAGCAGGCACGACCTGAGCAGCTACAACCAGTTCCTGACCACGCCCCTGGACAACAGCGGCGGTCTGCTCAGGCTCCCCCCGGGACCAGGGCTGGGGGTCGACTTCGACACCGACCACATGCGCGCGAACGCACGGGACGGGTTCCACGGCTGACCCGGGAGTGCCGGTTGTCCGTCACTTGGAGAAGCCGGCGGTCATCCCGGCCTGCAGGTGCCGCCGCCCGAGCACGTACAGCGCGAGGATCGGCAGTGTCGCGAGCACGACGGACGCCAGCACCGCGGGGACGTTGATCCCGTACTCGCCCTGGAACGCCCAGAGCGCGAGCGGGAGCACCCGCAGCTCTGAGCTCTGGGTGAGTACGAGCGGCAGCAGGAACGCGTTCCACACCTGCAGGCCCTGGTAGATCGACACCGTGATGAGCGCCGGTCGGGTCAGCGGGAACGCCAGCCGCCACATCGAGGCCCACTCGCTGGCCCCGTCCATCCGCATCGACTCGAACAGCTCGTTCGGCACGTCGCGGATGAAGTTGGCCAGGATCAGCACCGTCAGCGGGATGGCGAACGCGATCGAGGGCAGGATCAGCGCGAGGTGGCTGTCGTAGAGGCTCAGCCGGATGATGATCAGGTAGACCGGGATGATCACGGCCTGCAGCGGGAAGGCCAGCCCCATCAGGAAGACGGTGTTGGTGAACCGCAGGAACCGGCCGCGGCCGCCGCGGACGATCGCGAACGCCGCCATGAACGAGACCAGCACCGCGGGCACCGTCGCGCCGACGGTCACGATCACGGAGTTCGCGAAGTACCTCATGAAGTCGGCCTCGAGCACCGCCTGGTAGTTCTCCAGGGTCGGCTCGGCGGGCAGCATCGGGTTGCTCGTGTAGTAGGCCGACTGCGGTTTGAAGCTCGTGATGACGACCCAGTAGATCGGGATGATGATGATCGCGAGCAGCAGGAAGCTCCCGACGCCCGCGAGGTAGTTGGGCCGCTCCGCGGTCACGGAGCGCCGTTGCGGCGGCTGCGCCTTCCCCGGAGCGGGGACGGACGCCGCCGGGCGTGTGTCGGCGGTGGCGCTGGTCGGTGCGGCCACGTCAGGCCCCTTCCATCCGGCTCTCGTTCGCGTCCTTGCCGCCCAGGCGCTGGATGCCCATTGCGAGCAGCACCGCGACCACGACGATGATCAGCGCGATCACGCTCGCCGGGCCCATCATGTTGCCGCGGAACCCCCGCAGGTACATGTCGAGCGCCAGCACCCGGGTGGCGTCGCTCGGGCCGCCCAGGGTGAGCACGAAGATCAGGTCGAACAGCGTCATCGACCCCGCCACGATCAGTGTCGAAGACGTGATCAACGTGTACTTCAGCTGCGGCAGCGTGATCGAGAAGAACTGCCGCACCCGCCCGGCGCCGTCGATCCGGGCCGCCTCGTAGAGCGACGCCGGGATCTGGCGCACCGCGCCCTGGTAGATCAGCGAGTGGAACGGGATGAACTGCCAGGAGATCACGAAGACCACGGTGGCGATCGCCAGCACGGGGTCGCCCAGCCAGTTCTGCACCAGCAGCGGGACCCCGAGCGAGGCACCGAGACCGAAGTTGGGGTCCAGCAGCGCCTTGTAGGTGATCGCGATCGCCGCCGAGCTCAGCAGCAGAGGGGTGAAGTACAGCACCGCGAGCACCGCGCGGTAGCGCTGCCCGCCCGCGAGGAACACGCCCACGAGGATGCTCATCGGGGTCTGCACCAGCCAGGACAGGGCCATGATCAGGAACGTGACGCCGAGCGCGTGCACCAGGGCGGGGTCGGCGAGCACCGACACCCAGTTGTCGAACCCGGCGGGCGTGATCTCGCCGATGCCGTTCCAGCTGGTGAAGCTCAGTACGAGAACGCCGATGAGCGGGATGATCCCGAACGCCGTGAAGAACAGCAGCGCCGGCAGCACCAGCCAGGTGAGCGACCCGTGCTGCCGGGCACCGATCGAACCGCTGGTCACGAGGAGGGGACCGCGTTCATGTTGGTGGCGAACTGCTCCGGGCTGATCGACAGCGAGAACAGCTGCTCGATGTTGTTGAGCATCACGTCGGCGGGACCGGGCAGCAGCGCCTGGTCCCAGGAGTGCACCCACGACTGCGCCTGGGTGGCCGAGTCGTAGACGAACTTCTGGAACTGCGCGTCGGGTCCGGAGAACCTGCTGTCGACGCCGTTGACGATCGGCACGGCGCCGCTGGCGACCCACCCGTCGATGTCGGCGTCGGTGAGCAGACCGTTGGCGAAGTAGTCCCGGGCGATGGCTTTCTGCTCCTCGGAGGCCTGGGAGGACAGCGACAGGAACGAGGCCGGGTTGCCGACGCCGGTGGTCGGGTCGCCGGCGCCGCCCTCGATCGCCGGGAACTGGGTCCAGCCGAGCTTGCCGCTCGAGACGAAGTCGCCGCCCTCGTCCTTCATCGAGCCGTAGGTCCAGGCGCCGTGCAGCATCATCGCGGCCCGGCCCTGGTGCAGCAGCGCCTGGTCGGCGTTGGCGTCGGCGGCGATCGACTGGAATCCGTTGACGAAACCGCCGGCCCGCACGAGGTCCTGCACCTTCGTCAGGCCGGCGATCGCGGCCGGGTGCGACCAGGCGTTCGGCTCGCCCGCCGCGATGGCGTCGAAGACCTCGGCGCCGCCCTGGCGGTCGAACAGGAACTCCAGCCACATCATGTTGGTCCAGCGGGACTGCCCAGCGAGCGAGAACGGCGCGACACCGGCGTTGTTGAACACCGGCACGAGCGCCATGAGCTCGCCCCACGTGGTGGGCGGCTGTGCGCCGACCCGCTCGAACAGCTCCTTGTTGTAGTACATGACGATCGGCGACACCTGCTCGCACGGCACCGCGTAGATCCGCCCGTCGACCGTCGCCGCGTCGAACGAGGTCTCGAAGCGCTTCGACTTGACCTCGGGGTTCTGGGCGAACCAGTCGGTGAGGTCGTCCACCTGGCCGTTGCGCACGTAGTCGCGCAGGCCACCGCCGCCCCACGTCCAGATGACCGTGGGCGCCTGGTTCGCGCCGACGGCCGTGCGGATCCGGGTCTTGTACGCGTCGTTCTCGAAGAACGTGGCCGCGAGCTGACCGTCGGGGTGCGCGGCGTTGAAGGCGTCGACAGAGGCCTTGCGAAGGCCTTCCTGAGGCTGGCCGGTGAGGTACCAGATACTGGCCTCACCAGCGGCAGCCTGGCCCGGGCCGGTGGTTCCGCACGAGGCCAGCGCGCTCGCACCGAGCGGTGCGGCCATCGCCAGAGCCAGGAACGAACGTCGGGAAACCCGCTTCTGATCCACGTCGATCTCCGTTGCTGCGGGTCGCCTCGTTCCGGCCTCTCGGGAGGGGCCGTCGGACGACAGTGTCGGAAACTTTCGAAACATCAATGCGCGGACCGGACCCTAGTGAGAGCGCGATCACAGCGTCAAGAGCCGACCTTCCGGACAGATTTTCCTCGAAATTCTCGATGACCGTCGCCGGGGCCGAGCCCTGCGGGCAGCCTGGGCAGGACCCGCAAGGGCTCAGGCAGCTCGTCCGCGGTGGGCAGCGTGGGTGATCGACGATGACCGCCACGGCGGCCCGGCGACTGGCCAGTCCTGCGTCCACTCCGGGCGCGGGCGGCGGCGGGCGACCGAGCGCTCGTCGGCACCGGGGATTTGCCTCACATGATCGCTGCGGTCGTCACTCCAACGGTTCGCCATGCTCGGCATTACCGCCGCACCCGGCGTGGGAGGCACGGACTGCGCCGCGACCCGGATACGTCCGCAGCCACGGGGAGATGTCACGTCAACCCGATCAGGAGGGTCTGGGTGGGGGAGATCGAGTCGGTTTTGTCAGTGTCCGGTATGGGTGGAGCAAATGTGGAGCGCGGCATTGTGCCGACCTGGCCCGCGCGACGCCGAGATGCGTTGTACTGCGCAACGTCAAGCCGCGAATTCTCTGTTTTCGCAGGGCAGCGCGACGTGTTGACCGTACGGGGGTAAGAGGGCCGTGTACGTACCTCTAGTGCGCTGATGTGCTCTGACCTGCGCTTACTCCGTTGTGTCCGATCTTCGAGCTAACGATCCCAGGAAAGCGCAGGGCCGACGGGCCCGAGCCGACGGGCGGTGGTGCGATCGTGGAGGTTTGCGCCGTTGGGACTGCTCTCGGTTCGACAGGCAGGCTCATCTGCTGAGCGGTCCGCGGCGCTGTCGAACGATTGCCGATAGCGCCGTGGCGCAATCCACGGCATCGATCCGGGACACTGCGTTGAATCACCCTCGGCTGCACGGAAGACAGCAGTGAGGTCGCCGGCCGGGCTGCGGGGGACCTCATACATGCCGTCGAGGAACTGCCCGCGAGCGCTCATCCGCTGAGCGGTCGTTGCGTCACGGGCGGGGCAGCGCAGTGAAGTCCACCGCGCCCAGGCTGGCGGCGAGGTCGGCGGCTGCCTCCCGGATGCGGGTGGGCAGGGCGAGGTCGTCCGGCTGGTCGGTCCAGCGCTCGAACGCGGTGCGGAATATGGCGACGCCGACTTCCGCGAGGAGCGTCGCCTCTGACTCGGCGGTGCCTCGTTCCCGCAGCGCGTCCGCTACTGCGTCGGTCGCGGCGGCAAGCTTGGTCCGCCCCCTTTCCTGCAGCTCCGGGCTGGCCCGTACGACCGCGCGCCGTTGCGCGGCGAGCGGGGCCTGGTCGGCCAGCGCGCCGGCGACGTCGACGAGAGCGGTCAGGACGGCCTCGCAGGGCGAGAGGGTGCCGTCGGCGCGCCGGACGGAGTCGGCGAGGGCGACCGGAAGTTGTTCGGATCCGGCAAACAGCACGTCCCGCTTGTCCGCGAAGTAGCGGGAGAACGAGCGCCGGGTCAACCCGGCCCGCTCGGTGATCTCCGCGACGGTGACGTTCTCGTACCCACGCTCGAGGAACAACTCCACCGCTGCCGCGCGGAGCCGGTCCTCGGCATTCGGGTTCCAGCGCGGCATGTCTGCCAACATACCAGTGATGACTCAGTGCGTCATCGCTGGTGCTACGCTGACGGCTCAGTGAGTCATCACTGTCCGAGGCGGAGGAGCGGCACCATGGCCCTTTCAGGCCAGCGCATCGTCATCATCGGCGGCAGTTCAGGGATGGGGCTGGCTTCGGCGCGCGCCGCCTCGGCGGCGGGGGCGGCAGTCACGATCGCGTCGAGCGACCAAGGGCGTCTGGAGGCCGCGCTCGCGGGGTTGCCGGGCAGCTGTGAGGGGGTGGTCGTCAACACCCGCAACGAGGCTGACGTCGCCGCCCTGTTCGCCGGCGTCGGGGAGCTCGACCACATGGTTTACACAGCCGGTGACACAGCGCGCCCGCAGCCGCTGGGGGACCTGCCGCTCGACGCCGCCCGGGAGCTGTTCGAGGTCCGCTTCTGGGGGGCGGTCACCGCGGTCAAACACGCGGCACGGCGGGTCCGGCCGGGAGGATCGATCGTGCTGACGTCCGGGACGGTCGCTGTTCGCCCCGCGCCTGGAACCGCGCTCGCGGCCGGCAACGCCGCAGCCGTGGAGGGACTGACGCGAGGGCTGGCCGCCGAGCTCGCCCCAGTTCGCGTCAATGCGGTCCGGCCGGGAGCAATTCGGACGTCGCTGTGGGACCCGGTACCGGAGTCCCAGCGTGCCGCGCTGTTCGCGACTCTCGCCGATCGGACACTCACCAAGTCGATCGGTGAAGCGGACCAGATCGCCGCGGCGCACCTGTACCTGATGGAGAACGGCTTCGTCACCGGAACCGTGCTCACCGTTGACGGAGGCGCCGTCCTCGCCGGGAGTTAGCCCGCTCCCTGTCCGGCTCAGTCCGGATGACCAGACGTAGGCACGACCATCGGGGGCGGCCGTGAGCTCACGTCTTCGTCCTGCTGACTTGCCGACCGTCCGCGCCGTGGAGCCGCGTGCGGACGGCACCCTCACCACGAAGGAGCAGTACATGAGCGCAGTGTCGGAGCTCGCCGCGGTTCTCGATCAGGTCGTAGGGCTGGTCGATTCTGTCGACGAGCAGGAGTGGTCGGCACCGACGCCGTGCGAGGAGTGGGATGTGCGCGCCGTCGTCGAACACCTCCTCGACGTGCAGCAGCGGTTCCTCGCCAACCTGACCGCGCAACCCGTCCGAACTCAGCCCAGCTTCGGGGAGAACGCTCAGCTGCTGGTGAGCGCGTTCTCGGAGGAGGGCGCCCTCGAGCGCCTTGTCCCGGACCGCTTGGGCGAGATCACCGGTCTCACGCTTCTGAAGATCCTCATGATGGAGCATCTGGCGCACGGCTGGGACCTGGGGCAGGCGCTCGCCCACCCTCCGGCGTTCGACGAGGAGGTGGTGGACCGGACCATCGACTTCGTACAGCAGATGAGCCCCAAGGTGCCCCCGGCCCTGCGTCGCTTCGACGACCCGCAGCCCGTCGCCCCCGATGCACCGGCCATCGACCGCCTCGCCGCCCGTCTCGGGCGGAGAGTGTCCGCCTGAACGACCAGAGCCCGTGGCTGCCGGCAAAGGAGCTGCCGGGCAGGTGACAGCTTCCGGGAGGGTCCGACGGACGGCGCGTCCTGCTTCGGCCTCCCGCATCGGCCGTGAGCGCCGGTCGGCGTTGAGGGGGGAGAGGAGGAGGCCACGACGCGTGTTCCGACTGTCTTGCGGTGGCCGCCCGGGCGGTCGGACAGGGCGGGCGCCCCGGCATGTTGGTACGCTGCACCAAGTTGGCACGTTGTGCCAAACGTGCCATCATCGGATGTGTGACAGCGGCGGCGCGCCGGACTCGGCGGCGTAATCAGGTGCTCTCCCGGGAGCAGATCATCGAGGCCGCGATCGGGCTGCTCGACGCGGGCGGCGAGAGCGTGCTGACCGTCCGGGCGCTGAGTGAGCGTCTGGCCACCGGGTCCGGTGCGATCTCCTACCACGTCGGCAAGCGGGACGATCTCCTGGACGCGGCGACCGAGATGGTCGTCACCGGCGCGCTGGCGACGAAGTCCGGCCGGGCGGGGAAAGCGCCCGAGGATGAGATCCGCGTCGTCGCGCTGGCGCTGTTCGACGCGATCGCGGAGCATCGATGGCTCGCTACGCGGCTGACGCTGCAGATCGTCCGTAACCCGGTGGGTCCGGTGACGGTGGGGATCTTCGAGAGGATCGGTCGGCAGCTGGCCGCGCTGGGGGTGCCGCAAGCCTCGTGGTTCGACGCGGCCTCGACGCTCGTCCACTACATCCTCGGTGCGATCAGCCAGAACGCTCGCATCGAAGGGGACACCTCCGATGTCGAGCCGGGCGCGGAGCGCGAGGAGTTCCTGGGCGCCGCGTCCGCGGCGTGGCGGGAGCTCGCCCCCGAGGACTACCCGTTCATGCACGCCATCGTCGGCCAGATGGCGGATCACGACGACCGTGAACAGTTCCTCACCGGGATCGCCATCGTCCTCGACGGCCTCACCCACCTCGGCTGACCCGCCTCATCCGGCGGCTCGGCCCGCACACGTCCGTTCCAGGAGGAAACGTTCATGCACGACGTCATCATCGCGGGGGGCGGTCCGGTCGGCCTGTTCCTGGCGAGCGAGCTCGCCATGTCCGGCTGCTCGGTCCTGGTCGTGGAACGGGACGGGGAACCCGGCGCGCCGCTGAAGGCGCTCCCACTCGGGTTGCGGGGCCTGAACGCCGGTTCCACCGAGACGTTCTACCGTCGCGGTCTGCTGGCCGCTCTGGCAAAGGCTTCGGGTGTCGACGCGGAGACGGTCGGTGCGGACCCTGAAGCCGTCCGCGCGTCGGCTCCCCGCAGTGTGAGCCACTTCGCGGGCATGACGCTCGACGCGGCCGATGTCGACGTGACCGCCTTCCCCCACCGACTGCCCGGCGCGCCCATGGAGGGCTTCTTGACGAGCCTGGAAGCGGTCGTCTCGGTGCTGTCCGAGCGGGCCGTCGTCCTTGGCGCGGAGATCCTCCGGGGTACGCCCGTCACGGCCGTGAGCCAGGACGGTCAGACGGTCACCGTGGTCGCGGGCGGGAGCGAGTTCCGGGCGCGGTGGCTGGTGGGATGTGACGGGGGGCGCAGCACGGTGCGCAGGCTCGCCGGCTTCGACTTCGCCGGCACCGAGCCGCTGCTCACCGGCTACATCGCCCAGGTCGCTTTCACCGATCCCGAGCAGTTGTCGCTCGGATTCAACGTGACCGCGAACGGCATGTACGTGCGGACGCCGTTGGAGGGGTATCTGGGCATGTTGGACTTCGACGGCGGTGAGTTCGACCGCTCCCGGTCCTTGACCCGTGAGCACCTCCAGTCGGTCCTGCGCCGCATCACGGGCACGGACGTGACACTGACCCACGTGCGTCTGGCCTCCAGCTTCACCGACCGCGCCATGCAGGCGACCACCTATCGCGAGGGGCGCGTGCTGCTCGCAGGCGACGCGGCGCACATCCATTCCCCTCTCGGCGGTCAGGGCCTCAACCTCGGTATCGGCGACGCCGTGAACCTCGGCTGGAAGCTCGCGGCGGCCGTCCACGGCCACGTTTCCGACGAGCTGCTCGACACCTACACCAGTGAGCGCCACCCCGTCGGCGCCTCCGTACTGGACTGGTCGCGCGCTCAGGTGGCGACGATGAAGCCGGGCCCCAACGCCCCCGCGCTCCGGCGGCTGGTCTTCGACCTGATGAGCACTCCCGCCGGTACGACGCACGTCTACCGGAGGACGTCTGGGCTGTTCAACCGGTACGACCTGGGAAGCGAGCAGCCGCTCGTCGGGTGTTCTGCCCCGGACTTCCGCTTCGAGGGCGGCACGCGCCTCGGTGACCTGATGCAGGAGGGCCAGGGCGTGGTGCTCGATTTCAGCGGCATCGGCGTCCTGCGGGCCGCCGCCGAGGGCTGGCGGGGACGGATCCGATACGCGTCCGGTCCGGTACGCGACGGCCTCGGGCTGGAGGCGCTACTGGTGCGGCCTGACGGTGTCGTGGCCTGGGCCGCCGAGCACGTCCCCGATCGCGACGCGTTCGAAGAGGTCGCAGCCCGGTGGTTCGGGAGCCCGAAGTGGTAGCGCGGGCAGAGCATGCCTGGGGCACCACTCGACCCGCACACGCCGAGCACTGGGTCCGCACCTGGGGCGCCTCGCCGCAAGCGCCGGACAACTCCGTCAGCTTCGTTGGGCCCCTGGAGAACGCGACGCTGCGCCAAGTCGTACGCATCAGCGGGGGCGGACACCGCATCCGCGTGCGTATCAGCAACGAGTACGGGAGGACTCCTCTGACCATCGGCGCCGCCCGCGTCGCCGTTGCGGACTGCGGCGCCGGGGCCGAGGGGACAGACCATCGGGCGGTGACGTTCAGCAGCCTGCCGATCACCACCGTCCCGGCGGGAGCGCCCGTCCTCAGTGATCCCATCGACATACCGGTCGCCGCTCTGTCGCGGCTGGTGGTCAGCCTCTACCTGACCGACCGGGTCGATACTGTCACCTGTCACGGAACCTTCAACGCACTGGGCTGGATCATCCCGGGCGACGCGACCGCACTCACCTCGACTCCCGCCGGTGCCACCCCCATGCCGGCGGGGGCGCTGATCACGGCGGTGGAGGCCGAGGCCGCCCTGCCGTCGAAGGCCGTCGCCGTCCTCGGTGACTCCCGCGTCGACGGCATCGGCTCCACGCCGGGCGCGGATCGACGCTGGACCGATGTGCTCGCCGAGCGACTGGTGGCCCGCGGCGGGTCGACGCTCTGCGTGATCAATCAGGGCATCGGAGGCAATCGCCTCCTCAGCGACGGCATCGGCACCGCCGCTCTCGCCCGCTTCGACCGCGACATCCTCGCGACCCCCGGCCTGGGCCATGTGGTGATCGCCGTGGGCAACGACCTTGTCTTCTCCTTCGCCCCGCGCACCGGGGAGGCGGCCGGATTCCTCGACATGTTTCCCGGCGCGCCCGTCACCGTGGACGATGTCATCGCAGCTCACCTCCAGTTGGCCTCCCGAGCCCGCGCACACGGCGCCAAGGTGCACGCCGCGACCATCGCCCCCTACGGGGGCTCGGAGATGTACTCACCCCAGGGTGACAAGGCGCGCGAGCAGGTGAACGCTTGGATCCGCACCAGCGGCGCCTTCGACGGCCTGCTCGACTTCGACGCCGTCTGGCGCGACCCCGCCGACCGGACGCGCATCCGCGACGGGCTGCACATGGGCGACCACCTGCACGGCAGTGACGCGGGCTACGCGGCTCTCGCCGAGGCCGTCGACCTCTCGCTCTTCGACTGACCCCTGCTCCGGGACTTGCTTTCACCCGCGCCCATCGGCGTGCTCATCAGCCCTGCGCGAGAACACGGCCCGGTCCGGGTCGGCGGGGTCGGGGGGTGCTTGGCCTCGCCGGCCGGACGGCTTCCTCCGGCGCAACGCGGCGCTCGCCGCGGCACTGGCGGGTGCGTGTGGGCGGACGCGCGGATTCAGTACCGCCTTCGGCGACCTTCCGGTCGAACAGCAGGAGCAGTTGCTCGTGATCACGCCGGTCCTCACGCAGATTCTGCGCAACCGCTCTCGCTTGGGCGCGGGGAATGACTAGGCGCGCCATGCCCAGGCCGACGCACGGAGTCGCATTATCGGCAGCTCACGATCAGCCGGGTCATGCCGCCGGCCGTGGGCTACAGCCTGATCGAGGCCGTCCAGTAGGCAATCGGCACCTTCTTCTTACGTTTCCGTGACGACGCATCGCTGTCGGAGATTCAGTGCATCAATCCGTGCGCGAGGTGAGCTCGCCATGATGTACGTCCATGCCGGCGTCAAGGTTCAGGTGACAGATGACACCGGCTGAATCGCCGGGATCGGGCCGGAGGGCGTGGGCCACGGGCCTAGACTTGCCGCAGGACGGCACGGACGCCGTGCTCGTCACGATCTCCAGCCAGTCGATGATCACCTGGGACTGCGGCTCTGCCAGGTGGACCGGCCGGATCAGATCGAGGTGGTCGAAGCTCCGGCGCTGACCGAGGCCGATCTGGGCCTGACGGATGGCGACGCGCTCATGCGCATCGGCGACGCAGCCGACCTGGCAGAGAAGCCGGGCTACCCGGGCTTTGACGCTGTGTTCGAAGGCATTGAAGTGGCGCTGACGCCCGGCTCCGCGCTCGTCCCCATCCTCGGCAAGCTGATCAAGGACTGATGAAGATGCAGATGACCTACCTCGGCAATCGGACCGAAGGCATCGTCGGCAAACTGGTTGGACCGAACAAGGACGGCCACCTCTACGAGGCTGTGCGGACCGAGTACATGTCCTTGTCCGACCAGACGGTGGTGAGCTTCGAGTTGGTCACCGCCGATGATTCACGCGCGGCGAAGCGGATTGGGCTCGGAGAGGCGTTGGTCCTCCCCGAAGCAATAGCGTCGTAGGCGCTGGAGCGGGTCCCGCCGGCCGGACCGGGGCGACGAGCAGCACGCCAGATCAGGTCCACCGACGTCGAGGCCGCGCGCGTCCTGTCCCGACCAGGGGGAGGCGCAGGTTCAGATCCTGTCGTCCCGACGGCATGATGGGCGGTTCCCTCTCGTGGGGGAGCCGCCCATCAGCATTTCTACCTGCGGAAACTTGCCGAAGCCGGGTTCCCCACCGCAGAGCAGGTTGCGATACACCCACCGCCGAGCACCGCCGACCGCGGCGGGCGAGAATTCCGCCGGACGGGGGAGCGCCTCACTGCGTAACAGGTAGCATCGATCTTGCGACCGTGCGTATGACGTTGCCCGACTGACCTGCGGGGGAACGAACAGGGTGTCCGCGTCCGAGCCGACGGCGTCTGAACCACCGGCGCTCGAACCGGCGTTGAGGGTCTGTCCTCGGCCTGCCCCTTTCTACCGACGGCGCTCGTTCCTGTGGCGATTCGTTCCCGTGTCGGTGCTCGCGATCGTCGGGATCGTCGCGCTGATCGCGTCGGGCACGGTGGCCCTCCCGTTCCAGCGGCTGGTGACGCTCGTGGGCGTCGGCGGTTCCAAGATCGAGTACCTCGACGACCCCGTCGTTCGTGCCCAGCTCCTGCGTCATCACATGGCGGTGCGGTTGACCGCGCTCGGCTCCCGGGAGGCGGCGCGGGTGCCGCTCGACGGCGTCGACTTCGTGTTCCCGTCGGGTCAGCCCGCCGCGGAGCTGGTCGCCGAGCGCCGGGTCGCTGCCCAGGAGTACTCCTCGCCCCACCGGGTCTTCGTGAGTCCCATCGTGCTTGCCACCTATCGGGAGTACGCGGAGACGCTGCGGGCGGCGGGGGTCGCGAGACCGCAGGCGAACCAGGACCCGGAGCAGCCGTACTACTACGACCTCGACCTCGCCGGGTTCCTCGAGCTGGCGCGGGCCGGCCAATCGTGGGACGCACTGGGTATCGGCGGTTGGGGTTTCACGAATGGCAACACCGTTCTCGCGCAGACCACCGACGTGTGCGCGGCCAACAGTGCGGCCACCTATCTCGGGCTGGTCGCCTACGTCACCCGCGGCGGCGTGCCCGTGTCGGTGCAGGACGCGGTCGATCTGGCGCTCCAGATCAAACCGCTGTTCCGCGAGCAGGGCCTGCCCACCCGCAATCCCGACGGGATCTACTTCGTCCCCGAGGGGCGGGGGATCCTCCCGATCGTCGTGATCTACGAGCACCAGTACCTCGCTTACCAGTTGCAGCGCGTCGGCAGAGGCGGGGAGCCGGACCAGGACCGCGTGCTGCTCTACCCGGACGTCGAGTTCCAGAGCGAGCCGACGATGGTGGCGCTCAACGCGGATGCCCAGTCGCTGGCAGTGCTCCTGGGCACGGACTCGGTGCTGCGCAGGCGGGCCCTGGAACTGGGCTATCGAGTGCTCGACTCGAGCCTCGAGGACTCCAGCGCGGAACTGCCCCGGTTCCTCGCCGAGCGAGGGGTGCCCGCACCGGCGATCTCGACCAGCTACACCCGGGGGCTGTTGCCGGACGTGCCGATGCTGGAGGCGATGATCACGACCGTCGGCGACTGCCGACCGATGCCGTGATGATCTCGACGATCGTGCGTCCGCTGGCCGCGCTCTGCGCAGCGCTCGCCGTGCTGTCCGGTTGCACCGCGACCCCGCAGGTTCCGGTCACGCTGCGGGTGCTGGCGACACCCGAGCTGGCCGACCTGGCGCCCCTGCTGCCCGACCTCCGAGCGGACACCGGCGTCGACCTGCAGCTCGACATGGACCACGGTCTCGACGCGGTCGGCGCGCTCCGGCCCGGCCAGTACCGGCACGACGCGGCCTGGCTGTCGTCCGACCGCTACTTCCAGCTCGAGCTCACTGCCTCGGGCTATACCGGGCCGCGGCCGCCGAGCACGTCGATCATGCTGTCGCCGGTGGTCGTGGGGATGAAGCGGGCCACGGCCGAGCGGCTGCGGGCCGGCGGGCCGATCTCCTGGGCCGACATCGCCGCGAGTGCGGCGGCGGGCGAGCTGCGGTTCGGAATGGCCGAGCCGCGGCGCTCGGGGAGCGGGCTCGCAGCGCTCGTCGGGGTTGCCACGGCGGCCGCTGACACCAGGCGTGCGCTGCAGCTGGAGGACGTCACCTGCAACCGCGTCCGCGGCCTTTTCGCCGGGCACACACTGCGTGCCGACACATCCGCTGCGCTCGTCGACGGCTTCATGACCCGCGAGTCCGAGCTGGACGCGCTGGTGGCGCCGGAGTCCACGCTGTTGTCACTCAACGGCAGCGGTCGGCTGGCGGAGCCGCTGGAGATCGTGTATCCGACCGACGGGATCATCCAGTCCGACTTCCCGTTCCTGCTTCTGGACCCGGCGCAGCGCGACGCGTACGACCGGGTCGTCGACTGGCTGCTGACGGAGCCGGTGCAGCGGCGGATCATGGAGCAGACCGCGCGACGGCCGATCGACCCGAACGTCCCGCGTCCGCCGCAGCTGCCGGTGACAACGGGCAACGCGCTGTACTTCCCGGACCGACTGGAGGTCGTCGATGCGCTGCTCGCAGAATACGAGGCGGTTGACACCCCTACCCATGTGATCTTCGTGCTCGATTTCTCCGGCTCGATGCGCGGCGACCGGATCGCGGCCCTCCGAGCGGCGTTCGTCCAGCTCAGCGGTGAAGGCGAGGCGTCGTTCGTGCGGTTCCACGCGGGGGAGCGGATCACCGTGGTCCGCTTCGGCGGCGAGGTTCTCGCGGAGCGCGAGTTCGCCGCCGGCGACCCCGCCGAGCTGGCGGCACTGCGCGAGTTCGTCGACGTGGATTCCTTCGACGGTCGAACGGCGGTGTGGAGTGCCACCGAGCACGCGTACGGCATTGCGGCGCGGGTGCTCGCCACGGACGCCGCCCGGCCCGTGTCGATCGTCCTGATGACCGACGGGATCAACAACGCCGGCCTCACCGCGGACGAGTTCCTGGAGCGCCTCGATGTTCCGGGTCGGCCACCCGTGCCGGTCTTCACCATCCGGTTCGGCGAGGCTGACGCGGCCGAACTGGCCAGGGTCGCGACGGCCACCGGCGGCCGGTCGGTCGACGCCGACATCGACCTCACCTCCGCGTTCGAGGAGTTCCGTGGCTGTCATTGACGAGTCATGGCTGGCGGTGTGGTGGCCGTGGCTGCTGGTGTGGGGTGCCACGGCGGCGCTGCTCGCGGCATCGGTGGCCATCGTGTTCCGCTACCGGACCTACTACAGGTCCCCGCCCCGCCAGGACATCTGCGTCTACCTCGACGCCGGCTCCGTCATGGACCTTTACCACCGGTACGGAGGCGTTTACGCGGCGGCGCTGAGCCGTCAGGTGGAGAAGAGGGTCAGCAGGAGCCGGAGGTTCGCGGGGTCGGCCAACCTCGACCCGCTGAGCGTAGACGCAGAACGCGGTGTCACCAGCGAGGTCTTCGAGAAGTACGTGGTCAACGACTCGCCGATCTCGATCATCTCGATCGTCCTCGGGGTCCTGGACAAGGCGCACGACATCGTCGACGTGAACCTGATCAGCCAGGAGGTGGAGGCGAGCGATGCGTTGGACAAGGCATTCAGTCGTCGACCGCTGACTGAACACGTCCGGCTCGGTCGGATCAACGCCTTCCTGTTGATCCAGGGCGAGTTCCGGGTCGTCGACCGGACCGCCAGGGCCGTCACGCTCCAGGCCCCTTTCGGTGAGCCTGCCGATCCCGGCCAGGGACCACAGGTCCGACTCGTCTGCGCGGCGGCCGGCCTGCGCACGCACGAGCTCTTCTCCGGGACGTTCCGGTGCCTCGGCCGAGGCGCGAGTTGGGACGCGACGACACAGACGCTGGAGGTGCGTCCTATCGCGGTCTTCCACTGACCACTCATACGGACTGCCGTGTTCGGGCGGCAGGCCGATTCCGTTGGCTTCCAGATGCAGGTAGCGGAAGCCGCACCGATGATCGAGACGGCCGAGCTGCACGTCTGTCGCGCTGCTCACCGGGTTGACCTGCGATCAGGCTGTCATCGGGCGGTTGCTGTGTCGCCGTCGCGAGTGCGGGTGATGACGGCGACGGCGAGCGCGGTGGTGAGGGGAACCGATGCGACGAGCCCGATGCTGCCGACCAGGGTGCGGACCACCTCGGTGGCGATCACCTGGGTCGTGAGTGTGTCGGTGAGTCCACGTTCGGCGACGCTGAACAGCAGCAGGAGGGGGAGCGCGGCCCCGGCGTAGGCGAGTACGAGGGTGTTCACCGCGGATGCGACGTGGTCGCGACCGATGCGCATGGCGGCGCCGAAGAGTGCGATCGGGCGTAGGTGTGGGTCGGCGCGGTGTAGTTCCCAGACGGCGCTGGTCTGGGTGACGGTGACGTCGTCCAGCGCGCCGAGGGCGCCGATCATGAGGCCGGCGAGTACGAGACCGCGTCCGTCGAGGTCGCTACCGAGGGCGTTGGCGAGGTTGGCGGTGTCCTCGTCTGCGCCGGTCAGTGACGCCGCGGCGGCGAATGCCGCACCGAGCAGACCGATGAGCAAGAGGCTGAGCAGTGTGCCGAGCGCGGCGGTCGAGGTGCGCGCAGAGAACCCGTGGGCGAGGTAGAGGACGCCGAACATGATGGTGCAGCATCCGACGACGGCGACGGCAAGTGGATCGCGGCCGGCGAGGATCGCGGGAAGCATGAACGCGAGCAACACCACGCCGGTCAGTCCCAGGCCGACGAGCGCCGCGAGGCCGCGCCAGCGTCCGAGCGCCAGCACGGCTGCGGCGAAGACGAGTGCGAGAACCAGCAGCGGCTGGTCGCGTTGGAAGTCGACGATCTGGAACGACTCGGGGTCAGCGGGGTTCTCGCCGGACCAGAGCATGATCACGTTGTCGCCGACGCCGAACGCGGCCTCGCCCCGCACGATCGACACCAGGGTGACGATGCTCTGACCGGGCCGTGGCCCGTCGGACATCTGGGTGGTGAGCGCGAGGCAGCCCCTGCCGCCCGGCCTCCCGTCGGCGCAGTCCACCTCGGCCGCGGCGGTGACGTGTGCGGACAGCCGTGTGGATTGATCGTTCGCCGAGTGCTGTCGGTTCTCGAGGGGGTAGAGCACGATCAAGCCGACCAGGGTGGCGAGAAGGGCCGGCACGAGCAACGCTGAGATCGCGATCCGGACGCGTCGGCCGGCGGGCGCGGCAGGCCCGTGCCCGTGCCCGTGCTCCATCTCGATCCCGGCGGGTCGGCGCCGGTGTCGGGCGCCGACGTACTGCGGGGACGGATTGTCAGGATGCACCGGCAGATCCTCCCGCGCCGGAGTCCCGTCGTAGCGAAGCGTCCCGATCTCGACGGAGAACGGTGGGGGTCCGGGCTCATCCACCAGCAACACATTCACGTCCCCCGCCGTCCCGATCACCGCGGGACAGACCTACGGGGCCGACACCTGGATCACCTTCGTCGACCCACCGAGCCCGGGGTGGATTCAGACCGCGGTCAACGAGTGGACCCCGTGAGTCTGCCGCGCACCGCGTGATGCCACGGCAGCACATCCTTGCCGCTCAGGAACACCCTTTCAGTTGTTTGACACCCCACTACGGATCTACATCGTGAGGACCCCGCGGCACGACATGGACAATGGGAAGTCCGCCCCAGATTGGCGGCCCAGGTCTGATGGGTTGGCGCGCCGGTCGGTCAACAGGAGTACCGATGGACCACATCCTCATGTCCACCTCCGCGGCGCACGGCCACGTGCACCCCAACCTGCCTGTGATGGCCGAACTGGTCGCCCGCGGCCACCGCGTCACCTACCCCGTCCCGGACCGTTTCGGCCACGCCGTCGCCGCCACCGGCGCAACCCCGCTGCCGATCCATACCGACCTTCCCGACCCGGCGAAGGGTGAGCAGTGGCCCGAGGGCGGGGTCGAGGCGATGCGGTTGTTCTCCGACGAGGCCCGTAGCGCTTACGCGCAGATCAGCGCGGCGCTGGAGCACGACCTGCCCGACATCGTGTGCTATGACGGCAGCGGCTGGGCCGGGCATGCGCTGTCTCGGGTGCACGGTATGCCGCGGGTTGAGCTGGCCCCACACATGATCGCCTGGGACACCTTCGAGGAGGACTTCGCCGAGGCCTACGCGTTCTATGAGACTCCGGAGGGTCTGGCCTGGCAGTCCGAGATGGACGCCTGGCTGGACGAAGTCGGCGTCGGGCTCGGGAACCGGGAATTCCTCGGCCCACCGGACCGGTCGGTGGTGCTGATCCCCGAGGCGATGCAGCCACACCTCGACCGCGTCGACCGGACCCGCTACACGTTCGTCGGGCCGGTGATCGGCGACCGCTCCCACGAGGGATCGTTCGCCGACCTCGGAACGAGGTCGGACCGGCCGCTGTTGCTGGTCTCGCTCGGGTCGGCCTACAACGACCGGCCGGCGTTCTGGCGGGACTGCATCACCGCCATGCACGACACCGGCTGGACGACCGTGCTGGCCCTCGGCCCCTACGTCGACGTGACCAGGCTCGGGGACATCCCTGACGACGTCATCGTCCGGGAGTGGGTGCCACAACTCGCGGTGCTCGCGCACGCGTCGGCGTTCGTCACGCACGCCGGGATGGGCGGCTGCTCGGAGGGGCTCTGGCACGGCGTCCCGATGGTCGCCGTGCCGCAGGCGGCCGACCAGTTCGTCAACGGCCCACGGCTCGCCGAGCTCGGTGTCGGCGAGCATCTTCCGGCTGACGAGGTCACCCCGGAGCGACTGCGCGCGACAGTGCTGCGGGTCGCCTCGTCACAGGACGTCGCGGATCGATGCGTCGAGCAGAAGAAGATCGCCAGGGCCGCCGGCGGGGCTCCGGCCGCGGCCGACGTGATCGAGTCCCTGATCGGGTAACCAGGGCGGACGGATTCGGCCGGAGCTCGGCTCAGGCGCCCTGGTCGCGATGTGCCGGTGCACGACGTCGATCTGGACCGCGTGCTGGTTGCGATCTGGCCCTCGGGCCAACTGCTCACGGCGCTCGCCCGTGCCTTGATGGACGTCGCGTTGCGTAGTAGAGAATCATTGAGCGGATCTGGTCATCGGGAGGGGCGATGCTGGTCACGGTGGTCGGGAGCGGGGATGCGTTCGGGTCCGGCGGCCGGTTTCAGACCTGCATCGCGCTGGCCGGTGAAGGCCCTGCCGCTCCAGTACACACGCTCGTTGACTGCGGGGCCACCAGCCTTGTTGCGCTGCGGAAGGCCGACGTCGATCTGGCGGCGATTGAGACGGTGTTGGTCAGCCATCTGCACGGCGACCACTTTGGTGGTCTGCCGTTCCTGATCCTCGACGGCCAGTTTCGGCGCCGCACCAAGGACCTGACTGTCGTCGGGCCGCCGGGCACAAACGTCCGGCTTGCCGAAGTTATGGAGATCCTGTTCCCGGGGTCGAGCACGGTACGGCGTCGGTTCAACGTCCGGGTGATTGAGCACGCCGACGGTGATGTCTTGAACCTCGAGCGGATGACCGTCACGGCATTCGAGGTGCGCCACGCCTCCGGCGCACCCGCATACGCGCTGCGCGTCCGTGACCGCGAGGCGGGCAGCAGTGTTGCCTACTCGGGAGACACCGAGTGGACCGAAGCGCTGGTGCGGGTCGCAGACGGTGCCGACGTTTTCCTCTGCGAGGGGTATGCACCACAGCCGGTGCGTTGGCACCTCGACCTCGACTCTCTCGCCCGCAACGCCGATCGGCTCGCCTGCCGCAGGCTCGTGCTGACGCACATGTCACCGGCAACCCTCGGACTGAACCGGCTCGACTGGGAGGCTGCCCACGACGGCATGGTCATCAACCCGTCTGGCGGATAGGCCTGGCACTCCACGGGCGTGGGCAAGCTGCGGTGGCGGTCGCCGGCTGCGACCCGCGCCTGTCACACAACCAGCAGCAGAAACCGTCGCGACGGCGTGAGGCGACCGGCACGAATACCTTCTCAGGTCCAACCGGGTTGCCCCAGTTGGCCGAACCGGGCCGGCTCGAGGCGGACGTTTTCTTGTCAGCTGGAAGACATTTCATCTTCGAAGGTTGCGGGAGCAGATCCGGAGTGGCAATGCTCAGGACGTCAGCAGCCGCGCGTCATTCCGCATGGCAGCAATCTCCGCTCGAACATCCTGCGGGCGCGGAACCCGCCGCAGCAGCGGTCGACGCCCGAGTCATGAATCAACTTCCGAGGCCCGGTTTTGCTCGGAGAGGAGCTACAGAGGTGCGTGAGAACAACGGCGCGGAGACGGTCGACGTCGTGATCGTCGGAGGTGGGTCGGCGGGCGCGGTGCTTGCCAACCGGTTGTCGGCCGACCCGGAACGTACGGTCCTCCTGGTCGAGGGCGGCCCCGCCTACACACCCGACGAGTACCCCGCCGTCCTGCGGGACCCCGCGAGGGTCGGCGGTGACGAGCACGACTGGGGCCTGACGGCGACGATCGACGACACCGGGCGGGTTATCCCGACGCCCAGGGGCAAGGTGCTCGGAGGCAGTTCCGCGGTGAACGCGGCGGTCGCCCTGCGCGCCCGCGCCGACGACTTCGAGAAGTGGGCGGCGCACGGGGTCACCGGGTGGTCCTTCGAGGAGGTGCTCGAGACCTACCGGGCGCTCGAGAACACGACCGATGGCGACCCGCGGCTGCGCGGGCGGACCGGGCCGTTCCCCATCCGCCAGCGGACTCGCGCCGAGCTGACGCCGTCGCTGCGGGCGTTCATCGACGCGTCAGCGGCACAAGGGCTCGCGAGGATCGACGACCCGAACGGCACGCAGCAGAACGGCGTGACCCCTTACCCGCTGAACGTCGTGAACGAGGTACGGCAGAACACCGGCCTGGTCTACCTGAGCGATGAGGTCCGCAGGCGGCGCAACCTCACGATCCGGGGCAGGACGACGGTCGACCGTGTGCTGTTCGACGGAACGGCCGCGACCGGGATCGTCACGCTCGACGGGCAGGTGCTGCGGGCGGGCGAGGTGATCCTCTCCGCCGGCACCTACGGGAGCGCGGGGATCCTGATGCGTTCCGGGATCGGCCCGGCCACCGACCTCGGGCGGTACGGCATCGAGGTCGTGAGCGACCTGCCCGTCGGCCGCCGGCTCCAGGACCACCCCTTCTACTACAACATCTACACACTGAAGCCGGACGCGAACGCGATGTCGCCCGCAGCAGGTGCCATCGTGTGGACGCGAAGCAGCGAGGCGGTCGGTGACGAGCTCGATCTGCACATCTCGGCGACCCACCTCGCCGACCCGAGCATCAGCCCGACGGGGGGAGCGATCGTGCTCGCTACCGCCGTCACGCAGCCCGACTCGATCGGTTCCGTCGCGCTGCGCAGCCGTGACCCCAAGGACGGCCTGGCCATCGACCTCAACTTCCTCGCCGAGCCTCGCGACCGCCGTCGCATGTTGGAGGGTGTGCAGCTCAGCCGCCGGATCGGCCGCGAAGCAGCGATGGCCGCGGTTGTCGACAGCGAGCTGACCCCCGGGCCCGGGATACGCGACGACACTGCTCTGGAACAGGTGATCCGCCAGCAGCTCGACACCTACCAGCACCCCACCTCGACTGCTCCGATGGGGGCCGAGAACGATCCGTGGGCCGTGGTCGACAGCGTGGGCAACGTCCGGGGCATGAGCCGCCTCCGGGTCGTCGACGCCTCGATCATGCCTCGCGCGCTGTCGACGGCCCCGAACGTCACGACGATCATGCTGGCCGAGCACATCGCCCGCACCAGCCTGCTCTGAGGGGACGAAACCGGCACCTCACACAGCCCCTCCCTGAGGCGACGGTGTCCATCGACCGGATCGACCGGTCGACCGCATCGACTGTTTGTCCGGGTTCGAGCGTGGCTAGTTCGCACCACGTCAGCGCGGGCTCCGCGAGGCCGCAACACCCTTCCTGGCGGATCCCTTCGAAGCCACCCGCGAAACCGTGCACCTCGCCGTCCCGGAGGACATCGAGGTGGGGACCGATGAGCTCACAGCCAACGATCGAGACCGACTCCGAGAATCAGTGCCGGTCAGCTGGGGCTGATAGGACTGGGCGGATCGCGGGGACTCGGTCTGGCCCGGCTTGTTCACGCCGAAGACCGTAACCCTCGGATATGGCGATCGCGGTGGCGGCGCCAAGGAACCCGGAGCCGTTTCCGCCGTTGATCCGGGTGGCGGAGCAGACGAAGAACTTCAGCAATACCGGCATCCGATCACGGGAGCAGCATGATCCGGTGATTGTCGTCGGCCTGCTACCGCCTTCAGCCGCGCTCGGGGAGGACAGGTAGGAGAAGTCGATGTAAGAAGTGAGTATCGTGCGGCACGTGGGGCCGAGGACCATCTCCACCATCTCGGCGAAGCGAAGTGCCGGCCGGTCCGGCCCGGCGCCGCCGCGGAGCGCGTCTCGCAATCGGCGCCCGTGGAGGAGGTCGTACTCTGCCGCTGCAGTGCGTGAGTCCTGCGGTCACGGTTGCCCCACGGAACTTATCCATCACGAGCATCACCAACGCGACCCGGTTGACCCTGTGCAGGTCGTCGAGCACGACAACGATGGGTCCGGTCCTCGCGGCCGGGACGACGAATGGTGGTCAGTGCGTCCAGGAGCCGGAACGCGGTGTGTCAGATGCGGCCCCAAACGGAGTAAAAATGGTGTCTCGGATGCCGCGACCTACGCAAATGGTATAAACATAACACCGATATAAAGCGCTAGGCGCTAACCTCGCGTGGGTGCAGATCTGCGAGTTCCCCGCTGGAGAATTCGAGGGCGTCATCCGTCAGTTCTTCATTCCGACGATCTCCCGAGGTGGGTGCAACGTTCCGGTGCGGGCGGCGCTGCAGACGCTGGGTGAGGGCCTCGCACTCTCGCGGTCGCGCTGGGGGCCGAGATCGTCGATCCGGACGGACAAGATGGCAGCGAACTCGTCGGAAGACAACCGGATGCTCTTCACCGTGCAGGTGGCCGGCCAGGGCCAAATGTTGCAGCGCGGCCGTTTCGCCGAGACGGCGGCCGGTGCAGGGATTCTGATCGAGGCGCGCAGTCCCTTCGAGCGGGTCACGCCGACCGAGTCCCAGTACTTGACATTGTCTTTCTCCCGTGAGTTGCTGCCGCTGCGTGTCGCTGAGATCACCGAGGCGTGCGCACGCACGCTGGATCCGGCGGCCCCGGCCATGCAGGTGCTGGGCGCCTACCTCGGTCGGTTGTTCGGGATCGCGGACCGCCTCACCGCGCCGCAGCGGCTGGACGCTGGGCAAGCTGCGATCGATCTGCTCGCCATGGCGTTGCGGGACGTCGTGCCCTCGGTGCCGGGCGGGGACGGTTCCGCGGAGGTGTTGCTCGAGATGATGCTGATGCACGTGCGCGAGCACCTGGCCGATCCGCGTCTGCAGGTCGAGGAGCTGGCGCGGCGGCACCACGTCTCGGTCAGCCACGTGTACACCCTGTTCGAACGGCTCGGGACCACGCCCGGCGCGTACCTGCGCGAGCAGCGGCTGCTCGCGGCACAGGGGATGCTGTCCGACCCGCGGTACGCCCGGCTCAGCACCTCGGACATCGCGGCTGCGGTGGGATTCCTCGAACCCAGGACGTTCCTGCGGGCGTTCCGCCGGCAGTACGCGACGACGCCCAGCAACTGGCGCCGGGAACATCTCCACTCCGGATCCGCACCCACAGCCCTCGAGGAGGATGTGCCTGCCCGTGCGGGTGTGCCGCTTCGATAGAGGTGGATCCCAGCTTGACACCTCGGTCGGGTTGCCGCCCTTGTGCGGTCCGGCGGATTCCACCTCTCCTCCGGTGTGCTCAGCCCGCGCGCGACGCAACCCAGTCCAGGGTCGCGGAGCGCCACGGCGGCCAGTGGTCGTCGACCGTGGGCACGTCCGTGGCCAGGTGGTGGAAGCAGTCCTGGCACTTCGTCACCATGCGCGGCCCGATGTGGTTGGCCACCGGGTAGCGCCGGACGTCCTTCGACCCGCACTTCGGGCAGGTCTCGTCGACGGGCGTGCGCTCGACAACGATCTTGTCCGCGGCGGGCGGGGGGAACAGGAGACGGTCGACGCCGCTCATGCTGATGCCTCCACAGTGATCCGGGGCAGGCCTGTCCAGTCGAGGGAGCAGGCGCTGGGCACCGTCCAGCTCCCGTTGTCCCGGTCGCGTGCCATGGTGGCGCGGCGTTCCCGGGTGGCGTCCTCGTCGATGGTGCCGCCGTCGATGACGACGCCGAATGCCTTCTCGACGAACGCGGCGCTGTAGACACCGTCCTCGACGTCGAGCAGCACCTTGGCGGTGGCCCGTTCCAGCGGGTCGCCCCAGCCGCCACCGCCGCCGACCACCAGACGGATGCCCTGGCCCGGTTGCAGCACGATCTGCGCGATCTTGCCGGTCTGGTGGGCGGTGCCCTGGCCGAACTCGCCGTCGTCCGGGCTGGGGTGGCCGTCGGAGTCGAAGACCCCGAAGAGGGGCTCGGCGTTCGTCTGGTCGAGCGGGTCGAGCCCGGTGGAGCTGCCGAGGTCGTGCAGGCGCCACGCGTAGAACGGCATCCCGCGGCCGCCGCCCTGCACGCCGGGTGCGCCCGCGCGGGAACGGTCCCCGGTCACTGTGACCACGGTCGTGGAGTGGGCGCCGATCGTGTACACCGCGCCGGCGCCGCCGCGGTTCTCACCGACGCCCGCGGAGTCGGGCATCAGCTCGTGCTCCCACACGATGAGCGGGTTCTCCCGCTCCACGTGCTCCTGGACCGACGAGCGGCAGTTGCCCATCGAGACGAGGCAGAGGCTCAGCCCGTCGCCGGCCCAGGTCCCGCCCCAGCCGCCGCCGGGCAGGGAGAAGGCAGCCCAGGGGGTCCCTTCCCTGCCGGTGCGGGTGTCGATTCCGCTGATGTTGATCATTCCGGCGGTTCCCGAGTCGCAGGCGATGGCGCGCTCGCTCAGGGCCTCGGCCATCGCCTGGGTCATCATGTTGACGACCCGGCTGCCGGTGTCGACGTGGTTGGAGCAGCTCGACGGCGGCAGCACGCAGACCGCGCTGCCCGGCGGCATGATCGCCTCCACCGGCCGCAGGGTCCCGCTGTTCACCGGCGAGCTCGGGTCGAGGATGAACTTGGCTCCGATGATCGCGCGGGTGGACTCGATCCAGGCGGTGCCGACGTTGCCGTCCGGCTGCCGGGAGGTGCCCGAGTAGTCGATCTCCATCGAGTCACCGCGGACCTTGACGGTCATGACGAGCTCGATCGGCTCCGGGGTGAGGGAGTCGTCGTCGAGGAAGTCGGTGACCTTGTAGTCCCCGTCTGGAACCCGGGCGATGCCCGCACGCATGGCGGCCTCGGTCATGTCCATGCCGTAGTTGCCGCCTGCCTTGACCTTGTCCAGGCCGTAGCGCTCGACGACGTCCTCGAGCCGGAGGGCACCGACCTGCAGGCTGCCGGACAGTGCCCGGACGTCACCGAGTACGAGGTGCGGGACGCGGTTGTTCTCCAGCAGGTGGTTGAAGGCAGGCCGCACCGGGACGCCCTCGGCGTAGAGCAGCGTCGGCGGGAACTTGAGCTGCTCCTCGAAACTGGTCCGCGTGCCGTTGGCGAAGCCACCGGGGATCGGGCCCCCCAGGTCCGCGACGTGGGAGGTGGTGTGCAGGACGAACTCTGCGCGGCCGTCGATGATCACCGGCCGAAGCACGTTGATGTCGCTGCAGTGGATCGCGCCGCGCCACGGGTCGTTGACCATGATCACGTCGCCGTCCCGCAGCGTGGACTCGTCCCACTCGGACATCGTGAAGTTCACGATGTGCGGTGAGGTGAAGGCGTGTTGTACGCAGCCCTCCCAGGACGAGATCATCTGCCAGCCCTCGTCCGTGCGCATGTGGATGCACGCCGTGCAGTCCCGCACGTCCCGGACGATGGGGGAGAAGCCGCCGCGCATCAGTGTCTCGTGCATGTCGCGCGCGACCTCGATCAGGCCGTAGCGCAGGGTCTCCAGGTCGACGACGTCGAACCCGTAGCGGGCGACGGCCTGGGTGGCGTCGAGGCCGTGCTGCTCCGTTCCGGTCGGTTCCATGGGCGTCATCGGGCACCTCCGGCAGGGGTGGTCAGGGCGACGGTGAGGTTGCCGCTGCCGTCGAGGCAGGCAGTGGAGCCGTCGTCGATCGCGGTGGTCGCGTAGGACTCGACGATGATCGCCGGGCCGTTCACGACCTCGTCGGCGCCGAGCTTGTCCCGGTCGTACACACCAGCGTCCGGGTATTCCTCGCCCGCCAGGCGCATCGACGTGCGGCGGATCAGGCTGTCGCCCGCACCGGCTGTGGGCCGCCATGACGGCAGGATCGGGCGGGACGCGGCGGCGGTGACCTCGATCGTGGTCAGCATGATCGGGATCTCTTCGGCTGTGAACCCGTAGCGGGACAGGTAGAACTCGTGCACCTGCGCCGCGATGCCGTTGAGACGGGCGTCGTCGATCAGGCCTGGTTCCAGGGCGATGCGGTTGTCCCACGTCTGGCCCGCGTACATGGCGAAGATCTCGCGGCTCACGCCGATGCGGGACTCCGCCACGCCCTGGTGGACCAGGTCGGCCGTGGCTGCGTCCTCGAGCGCGACGAACCCCGCCTCCAGCTCGTCCGGGCCGATCGCCAGCAGGGGCGCAAGCGGGGACTGCGCCCTGGTGACGCGCAGGTCGCTCGCCACCAGCCCGTACGCGGAGAACTCGCCGGGGTGGCCCGGGACGATGACCGAGCCGATGCCCAGCCCCCTGGCCACCTGGACGGCCATCATCGGGCCCGCCGCGCCGAAGGCGAGCAACGAGAACTCCCGCAGGTCCAGGCCGCGGAAGGTGGAGATCGACCGCAGTGCCCCGGCCATGTTCGAGCAGGCCAGCCGGTAGGCGCCGTCGGCGAGCTCGGTCGGGGTCATGCCCAGCTGGTCCGCGACGGCCTCGAGCGCGGATTCGGCGAGGGTCGGGTCGAGCCGGATCGCGCCGCCTGCGAACAGATCCGGTTGCAGGATCCCGAGGTGCACGCAGGCGTCAGTGATCGTCGGGCGCGCGCCGCCGCGGCCGTAGCAGGCCGGTCCCGGCTGGGAGCCGGCGGATTCGGGGCCGACCCGCAGGGTGCTGAGCGAGTCGAGGTGGATGAGGCTGCCTGCTCCCGAGCCAACGCTCCGGACGTCGACCGCTGGCATGGTCATGACCAGCCCGTGCTCAACCGTCCACAGGTCGGTCAGCGGGGTCTGCCCGCGACGGACCGCGGCGACGTCGGTGCTGGTGCCGCCGACGTCCATCGTGAGGAAGTTGCCGTTACCGCCGGTTCCGTCCCCGTCGAGGGTGCGGGCCAGCTGGACGGCCCCCGCGACGCCGCCGACCGGGCCGGAGACGAGCTGGAAGACCGGAGCCTTCGAGGTCTCGGGGACCGAGCCGACGCCGCCGTTCATCGTCATGACCCACAGCGCGCCACCGAAGCCGATCCCGGCCAGCTCCTCCTCGAGCCGGTGCAGGTAGCCGGTGACGGTCGGGCCCACGTAGGCGTCGAAGACGACGGTCGTGGTGCGTTCGTGCTCCTTGGTGACCGGGTAGAGCGCGGAGGTCTGGACGTAGACGTCCGGGTACTCCTCGCGCAGTAGCTCCGCCGCCCGGATCTCGTGCGCCTGGTCGAGGTAGGAGTTCATGAAGCAGACCGCGACGGAACCGATGCCCCGGTCCCGCACCTCGCGGGCAATCGTGCGGACCTGGTCCTCGTCGAGCGCGATGATCTCGGCACCGTCGGAACCGATGCGCTCGCGCACGCCGTAGCGGTCCCGGCGCCGGACGATCGGGTGCTCCTGGTGGGGCCGCAGCCATGTCGGGTCGTACAGCCTGGGGCCGAACTCGCGGTCCATGCGGCCCAGGTCCAGCAGGTCCCGGTGGCCCGCCGTGGCCAGCAGGGCGGTCTTCGCGCCCTGCCGGCTCAGCACGGCGTTGATGCCGGTCGTGTGGCCGTGGACGATCTCGTCGATCTGGTCGATCGGAATGCCGCTCCCGCGCACGGCCTCGAGCACCCCCTCTTCCTGGCGGGGCCGGGTCGTGAGGACCTTGAGGTCGCGAATCTCCCCGGTTTTCCGGTTCACCGCCACCAGATCGGTGAAGGTGCCACCGATGTCGATCCCCATCCACCAGCGTTCGTCCGACGCCATCGCACTCCTCTCGCAGCGTTCGTGCGAGCCGTATCGTCGAGCCTTTCAGTCCGAGCTGTCGGGTATCGGAAGATGATGGAGAAATGAAATTCAGTAGGGTCAGCAAAGCATGTGAGGGCGCCGGTCTCGAATCTATTGTGACAGTGGCCACACTCCCTCGGCGTGATGGATGTTTTCTGGTCAGCGTGTGACTTTTTTTCCTCGAGGGTTGCAGGGGCGGGCCGGAGTGATGAACGTGGAATTCGTGAATGACATGCCGGAGAGTCGGCCGACCACGGATCCCCTGTCCACTGCGAGCGCAGTTCCGTATCCAGCCCTGACCCGGGCGGCGCGCGAGCTGTTCCGCAGTATCGACGCGATGGACGTCGCGGCGGTACTCGAAATGTTTGCCGAGGACTGCGCTTTGCGTTTCGCCAACCAGGAACGCGTTCTGGGCAGGTCAGGGGTACGGCAGGTCATCGAGGCGTTGTTCTCGGGGATTCGCGCGCTGAACCACTCGATCACCGGGCTGTGGTCGGGCACCTGGGAGCGAGGTGCGGTCGTGAGCGTGGAGAGCGAGGTCACCTACACGGGCCTCGACGGGGTGCGGCTGGAGCCTCTTCCCGCTACGAGCACGTTGCGTATCGAACGGGGCCTGATCCAGGACTTCCGGGTGTTCATGGACCCCTCGCCACTGTTCCCGACCGAGACCTGAGACGACCGGGACCTGACGCGGGGCACCACTCGGTTCGACACGGAGACACCGGAGGATTCACGTGCGGTTCGGCTATGCCATCTGCAGCCAGAACTACTGGGACTGGAAGCGTTTCACGTCGGGCGTCGATCAAGCCGTCGACTATCCCGACCACCAGTTGACGTCCGAGGCGGTGAAGCTTGCGGTGCTCGCCGACGATCTGGGCTTCGACACACTGTGGAGCACGGAGCACCACTTCAGCCCCTACCTCATGACGCCGTCACCGATCCAGATGCTGAGCTACCTGGCCGGCCGCACCAGGAACGCCGACGTCGGGTCCGCCGTGATCGTCCTCCCGTGGCACGACCCGGTGCGGTTGGCCGAGGAGATCGCGATGATGGACATCATGCTGGGTGACCGCATGCTCTTCCTCGGCTTCGGCCGGGGCGCCTCCGCAGACGAGTTCGACGGACTACGGATTCCGATGAGTCAGTCACGCGCACGGTTCGCTGAATGTCTGGAGATCATCCGTCGGGGCCTCAGCGAGACCAGATTCTCCTTCGAAGGTGAATACTATCAAATCCCAGAAATCGAGATCCGGCCCAAGTCTCGCAGGGATGTCGCCGGGCGGATGTACTGTGCGTGGATGAGTCCGGAGACGCTCGAGATTGCGGCGAAGCAGCGGCTGGGTCCGTTGTTCGCTGTCTCCCGGGACCTGGAGGACTATCCGAAGGAGACCGCTTCCTTCAACGAGGCCCGAGCTGGGGTGGGGCTCGGTCCGTCGGCTCCCATCGTCATCAACGCCGTAGCTTGCGCTGAGAGTGAGCAGGAGGCCTACGAGCGAGCGCTGCACTACCAAGAATACCAGGAAAGCGTCGCCCTGCACTACAACTGGATCGACGCCGAACGATACAAGAAGATCGGTGGTTACGACTACTACATCGCGAAGGGCCAAGAGCTCGGCGCCGAACAGGTGCGGCACGACAAGGTTGCGAAGATTCTATGGGGCACACCGGATCAGTTGATCGAGAAGATCAAGGCGCTCCAGGAGGCGGCGTCGGCCGGTGAGATCGCCGCGTTCTTCCGGTACGGCGGCATGTCCTTCGAGACCGCGGAACGAAACATGCGACTGTTCGCAGAAAAAGTTCTGCCAGCCGTGCACGGATTCTCGTGCCCCGTACCCGGGTGATCCCTGATCGAATGATCGTTTTTCTCAGACCCGACCGAGTTACCCGGGTTGACCGACGTTTCTCGTCACGGGGAGGCATCTCTTGAGGGTGCGGGAGGGGATCCGGAGTGGAGATGTTCCCGGCGCCAGTTGCTGGGCGTTATCGCGTACTGCCGGCGGAACGCCCGCAGGAACGTCCTGGGTTCGAGGAATCCCACCGCAGCCGCGATGTCCGAGGTGCTGAGCCGGGCGTACCGCGGGTCGGACAGCATCCCCTGTGCCGCGAGCAGCCGTTGCTCGCGCAGGTACGCGCCGGGCGTGGTCCCGAGCCGTTCGAACAGGGTGTACACGTGGCTGACCGAGACGTGGTGGCGCCGCGCGAGCTCCTCGACCTGCAGACGCGGATCGGCCAGGTGTTCGCGCACGTGCATCAGCATCATCTCGAGCAACACCTCCGCGGAACCGTCCGCGCCCGGCACCGAGGGCACGACGTCCCGCAACGCCATGGCGAGCAGATCGATCGCAGCTTGCCCAGCGTCCAGCCGCTGCGGCGCGGTGAGGCGGTCCGCGATCCCGAACAACCGACCGAGGTAGGCGCCCAGCATCTGCATGGCCGGGGCCGCCGGGTCCAGCGTGCGTGCGCACGCCTCGGTGATCTCAGCGACACGCAGCGGCAGCAACTCACGGGAGAAAGACAGGGTCAGCTGCCGGTTCTCGGCCGGTGATGCCCATTTGTAGGGACTGCGCGCCTCGGCCAGAACTCCCGTACCGACCGCCAGTTCGGCGAGACGGCCGCGCTGCAACATTTGGCCCTGGCCAGCCACCTGTACGGCGAAGAGCATCCGTCTGGCTTCGGATGTGCTCGCTGCCATCCGGTCGGTCCGGTCCGCCGACCTCGGTCCCCAGCGTGTCAGCGAGAGGGTCAGATCCTGGCCGAGCTCCTGCAACGCCACCCGTCCGCGAAAGTCGGGGCCGCTCCGGACCATCACCGGGATGAAGAAGTGACTGACAATGTCTTCGAACTCCTCGCTGGAGAACTCGTGAATCTGCACGCACGCGAGGCTACCCGCAGGATTGCGGGTCGCATTATCCACATTCCGATTTGTGTAGGTAGTGCCATCTGGGAAGGACCATTTGCACGATGTCCGGGACAGCGCCGCGCGTCGTGGACGAGCTGGTGACACTCCTCGTCGGGGCCCGCGAGGACCAGGCCCCATCGCTGCGCCGACCCGTGCGTGGTCGGGGCTCCGACCACGCACGGGTGGTAGCGCGACAGCCTCCCCCCACAGGCTGTCGTGGTCCCGCCCTGGATCGCAGGGCGAGGACGCGTTCGGTCGATCGCAAGGTGCTAAATCTTGCGATTCTCCGCTTTGACCATCCAGGCCAGCTTCTCGAGCGTGTCGGTGATCGCGTGCAGGAGATCCGACGTGCTCGGGTCCACGGCATCGACCGCATCGTGGACGGCCCGGATCGTGTAGACCGCGGTGTAAATGCGGGTGGTGATCAGTCCGACGACCTCGGCCGTGTCGTGTTCGCCTGCCGGGAACTGAGGAAGGCTGGTGGTCGCCGCGATCGTGTCGGACCGCCCGTCGGGAACCCCGTCGAGGGAGCGCATCCGCTCGGCGATCGTGTCGCTGGCCTCACGCGCGGCGTCGACGAGTTCGTCCAGCTGCAGGTGAAGGTCGCGGAAGTTCTTTCCGACGACGTTCCAATGAGCCTGCTTGCCCTGCAGATGCAGTTCGATCAGGTCCGCGAGGACCCGCTGCAAATTGGCGGCCAGCTGTGGCGATGCCTGGAAGTTGCCGACGGCGCCCTCACCTCGACGGGTGGTGCGCTGTTCGCTCAGAGGCGCTGGGGTGTTCACCCTGCTTCCCCTGAGCTCTTGGTCAGGCCCTGGGCGATCTGGCCGACCAGTACGACGAAGGACATGTCGAGCGCCGCGTAGACCTCGCCGGCGAGTGGGTCGGCGTTGTCACCGAGGATCTCGACGATTGCGGTGGAGTAATCGATCGGGGTGATGCCGGACTTCTGCATACGCAGGAGCCCCGCCTCGCGCTTGGTCTGGGAGAACGTGCCGGCGGCGTCGATCACGGCGTAGGCGTCGAAGCCCTCCGCGGTCGTGCTCAGTGCAGCGAAGGCGAGACAGACCTCGGTCGAGATTCCCGCGATGAGAAGTTTCGTGCGACCCGTTGCGCGGACCGCCTCGGCGACCCGCGGGTCGTCCCAGGCGTTGACGGTGGTGCGGTCGGGCACGGCGAGATCGGCGGGTAGCGCCGCGGCGAGCTCGGGGATCATCGGCCCCCACATGCTGTCGGTTGCCGTGGTGGTGGCGACGATCGGCAGGCCCAGGACCTGCGCTGCCTTGGTCAGGGCGACCACGTTGTGCTTCAGCTCGGCGAGCGGGATGTCGACGATTCCGCTGTAGAGGCCGACCTGGTGGTCGATCAGCAGGAGCGCCGCATTGTCACGGGTAAGTCGCTCGCTGCACTTGGGGTCGCTCACAGTTCCTCCGGAGATGTTTCGATTCATGGGCTCGGACGTCGATCGCGGCTGCGGCGGGCGCTCGCCGGAATGATGTTCGAGCGGGCGTTCCGGCGGCAGCACGGAATGACGCCTGACACGAGCTTTGGCACCCCGGATCTGCTCCCGCAACCGTCAACGAGGAAATGTCTCTCAGCCGACGAGAAAACGTCCGCCCCGAGCTGGCCCGGTGCGGTCAACTGGGGTAGCTCGGTCGGACCGAAAGTATTCGTCCCGGTCGCCTCAAGCCGTCGTGACGGTTTCATGATCGGCGATCGCGAGTCAGCTGAACAGGACGAGGGGAAATCGACATGGCAGGACGTCTCGAGGGCAAGGTCCGCTCTGGTCTCCGGCGCGGCGCGGGGGCAGGGCCGGTCGCATGCGGTGCGGCTGGCGCAGGAGGGTGCGGACATCATCGCGTTCGACGTGTGCCGCCAGCTCGACACGGTGCACTACCCGCTGGCCACGCCGGAGGACCTCGCGGAGACGGTGAAGCTGGTGGAGGAGCTGGGCCGCGGGATCGTGGCGGGTGAGGCGGACGTGCGGGACTCGGCTGCGGTGCAGGCGCTGGTCGATGGGGGAGTGCGCGAGTTCGGGCGTCTGGACGTGGTGTGTGCGAACGCGGGTATCGGCGGGGTCGTGGAGAACACCTGGTCGATCACCGAGGAGGAGTGGGAGGAGATGATCGCGGTCGACCTCACGGGGGTGTGGAAGACCGTGAGGGCGGCGGTGCCGGCGATGGTCCAGGCCGGCACCGGCGGCTCGATCGTCATCACCAGCTCGGCCGCCGGCCTCAAGGGCATGCCGGGCGCGGCTCACTACGTGTCGGCGAAGCACGGCCTGGTCGGTCTGATGCGCACCCTGGCCAACGAGTTGGCTCCCTACTTCATCCGCGTGAACTCGGTGCACCCGACAGGTGTCAACACGCCGATGATCGTGAACGAGTTCATGGCGCAGGCGCTGTCGAGCGCGGATGGGTCGTTCAATCTGCAGAACGCGCTGCCGGTGGAGATGGTCGAGCCGGTGGACGTCTCGAATGCGATCGTGTGGCTCGCTTCCGAGGAGGCCCGCTACGTCACCGGGGTGTCGCTGCCGGTGGACGCCGGGTTCCTGCAACGGTGACCACGCCGGCAGCAGCTGTCACCCCGAGCGCAACGCACCACCTTCCGGGGCCGCCACTCTGGTCCGCCTCTCGCATCGGGGGCGGCGTGTGGCACATACTGGCTGTCCCGAAGGCCACGGCGGGCCTCGAAACGGCTGTCACCCGGTGGCTGTTCGGAACCTGTTGGTCCGAACAGGGCATGTGGGGGCGCGTGGCACTGGACACGAGGACTTCCAAGTGACGACAGCTGAGCAGGTGGTATCCCGCATCCTGCAGGACGTTCCACAGCCGATCTGGGTGGTCGACACCGACGGGCGCATCACGTTCGCCAACCCCGCGGCGGTCGCGGCATTGGGTTATCAGGACAACAGCGAGTTCCTCGGTAAGCCGAGCCACACGACCGTCCACTACTGCCCGCCCGACCGACCGGCGGGTGATGAGAACTGCGCCCTCCTCGCACCGGCGCGGACCGGCAGAGCTGCGCACGGTGAGAGCGAGCACTTCATCCGGCGCGACGGCTCACTGTTCCCGATCGCCTGGTGGTCCTCGCCGATCGACCTGCCGGCCGGTCGCGGTGTGGTCCTGGCGTTCACCGACATCACCGAACGCAGATGTGCTGAGCAGACAGATCGGGAGCGCGACGCGGCCACCATTCGTGCCGCGGAGGCCAAGGCGGCGCAGCGCCGCATCATGGAGCAGACCACGGAGATCCGCCGTCAGACTGCCCGGAACCTGCACGACGGGGCACAACAGCGGCTCGTCGCGTTGATGGTCAGTATGGAGCTCGCCCGCGGCGAGCTCGCCCCCGGAGACTCCGACCTGCGGGTGTTCCTCGACAGCGCCGTGACCGAGACCCAGAGCGCGATCGACGAGCTCCGCGAGCTGGTCGCCGGACTCCATCCACCGACGCTCCAGTGCTACGGGCTCATGGCTGCCGTCCAGGGACTCGCCGACCGGATGCCGATACCGAGCCGGATCACGAGCAACCTCGGGAAGCGAATGTCGGAGTCCGTCGAGGCGAGTGCGTACTACGCGGTTGCCGAGGCGATGGCGAACGCGGTGAAACACGCGCGGGCGAACCGCGTGACCGTCTCCGTGGAGTTCGACGGCAAGGCGCTCGACATCGGTGTCAGCGACGACGGGATCGGTGGTGCCCGGGTCGGTGCAGGTTCCGGGCTCGTCGGGCTCATCGACCGGATCGGCGCTCACGACGGCGCTGTCGAGGTGGACTCTCCGCCTGGCGGTGGCACCACCGTCCGGATCACGATCCCGGTGGATCCGGGGAGCGCGGGGAGGCGGAAACCGGTGAAACCCGGTGCTCACCCCTCTCGGGAGGCGTAGGGCGTCCGCTGGTTGCGGAGGTAGGCCAGCACGGCGAGCACGCGGCGGTGCTGGGTCCGGTCGGCCCTCTGCAGGCCGAGCTTGGTGAAGATCCCCGTGACGTGCCGCTCGACGGCCGGGACGGTCACGACCAGGCGCTCGGCGATCCCGGCATTGGTGTGGCCTTCGGCCATCAGAGTCAGGACCTCGTGCTCTCGACGAGTCAGCTGGGCGACCGGACCGGGCCCGCCGCGCCGGTTGACGAGTTGGGCGATCACGTCGGGATCCAGGGCGGATTCGCCGGCCGCGACACGGCGGACGGCGTCGAGCAGGGCCGCCGTGTCGGCGACCTTTTCCTTGAGGAGGTAGCCGGCTCCTTCGGGATGCGTGCCGATCAGCTCGAGCGCGTAGTCGGCGTCGAGGAACTGTGAGAGGAGGATGACCCCGATCTCCGGCTGTGCCGCGCGCAGTTCGAGGGCTGCTCGCAGGCCGTCGTCGTCGTGATCCGGGGGCATCTCGATGTCCGCCACCACGACGTCGGGCTTCAGATCCAGTGCTGACCGCCGCAGGTCGTCCGCGTTGTCGACGGCGTCGACCACGTCGACGCCGCCGTGTTCCAGGATCCGGACGATGCCCTCGCGGACGAGGGCGTTGTCCTCGCCGACGACGACCCGCAGTGCGGCCACTGCCTCAGCGTACGGAGGCCGGTACCGGCTGTCTGTGGGGTTCGCCCTACACCTGCCCTCGGGTGTGCATCGCTTCAATTCTGGTGGACACGCAATGGGCGCGAAAGGCTGCCGGCGCCACACTCGCCTGTACGGACGCGGTAGGGCATACCGGGACTCTCCGGGTCTATCTACCTTATCGCGCAGTCAGGCGCGAACGAGTGAAACGGCACGTCGGGGATTTGCGCGGACTGGAGATCCGGACCACCAGACGACCCCGCGTGATCCGACATTCGGACACGGACCCAAGGACGCCCATGACGACCCCACGAAGGCCCTACCGAGCCCTCCTCGTCCTCACCGCAGCCCCGCCGGACGACGCCCACGGCAACAAGCCCTGGTCCGTCTTGACGACGGAGGGCTGGACGGTGGACGTGACCTGCATCGGAGACCGGTCCCCGGGACCGCAGATCCCGCGGGCACCGGTCCGCGCAGCCCGGCTGGAGCAGCTCGATACCGCGGGCCAACCCGGTCTCGGAGATCACGACAGCGCCGACTCCGGCCAGGCCGATTGCGACTGCACCGACTACGACATCGTCTGTTTCGTCGACTCCCACACCACCACGTGGCTCTCGCCCCGGAGCCCCGACCTGTCGCTGCTCATGGGCCGGTTCTCCGAATACGGCGAGATCATCGCGGTTGTCCGGCCCGCCGCGTTCGACTTGCTCGAAGAATTCTGCCTGCGCGAGTGCTGACGCAGGCGCCCGGGCTTGTTGTTTCTCGGCGTGGCCGGCGGACTTCTCGAGCGCCGTCAGCGGGCCGCCGTCGTGATTTCGGGGGCATCTCGATGTCCGCCACCATGGCGTCGGGGGTCGACCACGTCGACGCCGCCGTGTTCCAGGATCCGGACGATGCCCTCGCGGACGAGGGCGTTGTCCTCGCCGACGACGACCCGCAGTGCGGCCACTGCCTCAGCGTACGGAGGCCGGTAGGGGCTGTCCGTGGGGTTCTCCCTACACCTGCCCTCGGGTGTGCATCGCTTCAATTCTGGTGGACACGCAATGGGCCCGAAAGGCTGCCGGCGCCACACTCGCCCGTACGGACGACATCCGGAAAGGACTCAGATGGACGGCACAACCGGGATACGTCGCAGGACGACCACCGATTGGTCCGAGGACTCCGACTCGGCGGCCCCGGCCTCACTTCGCGGGCGCGGGAATCTCTTGTTAGTCCGGCACCTCCCCAGTCCGAGATCCCCGGGGTCGGTCGATCGCCTTCTCGACCTCATGCTGATGCACGTACGCGAACATCTGGCCGATCCGCGTCTGCAGGTCGGGCAGCTGGCGCGGCGGCACCACGTCTCGGTCAGCCACGTGTACACCCTGTTCGAACGGATCGGGACCACGCCCGGTGCGTACGTGCGCGAGCAACGGCTGCTCGCGGCACAGGGGATGCTGTCCGACCCGCGGTACGCCCGGCTCAGCACCTCGGACATCGCGGCTGCGGTGGGGTTCGCCGAACCCAGGACGTTCCTGCGGGCGTTCCGGCGGCAGTACGCGACGACGCCAGGCAGCTGGCGCCGTGCGCATTGCCCCGGATCCGCTCCCGCATCCTCAAGAAAGAAATGCCGCCGAAGCCAGTTGGCAACAGGTCTGAACGCCTCGACGGAACGCCGCCGACAATTCACCGGAAGGAAGACAATTCAATGAGCAAACCCGTTCTGGAACCAGCGGCCCAGGAGATCGCCGACGCCACCTCGAAGCCGCCGTTGCTGTACGAGCTGGGCCCCGACGGCGCCCGGAAGGCGTTGGACGACATCCAGGCCGCGCCGATCGACAAGCCCGAGGTCGAGGAGAAGTGGATCACCGTGTCGGCCGAGGTCGGTGAGGTGCGGGTCCGCATCGTCAAGCCCGTCGGCGCGACGGGTGTGCTGCCGACAGTGCTCTACGTGCACGGCGGTGGCTGGATCCTGGGCAACGCCGGGACGCACGACCGGCTGGTCCGTGAGCTGGCCGTGGGAGCCGACGCGGCGCTCGTGTTCGTCGAGTACGACCGTTCGCCGGAGGCGCGGTATCCGGTGGCGATCGAGCAGGCCTACGCCACGGCCCGATGGATCACCCGCGAGGGTGCCGCGGAGGGGCTGGACGCGTCGAACCTCGTCGTGGCCGGTGACTCGGTCGGCGGCAACATGACTGCGGTGCTCGCGATCCTCGCGAAGCAGCGCGGCGACGTGACATTCCTGCACCAGTCGCTCTACTACCCCGTGACCGACGCGGGGCAGGACACCGAGAGCTACCGCACCTACGCCGACGGCCCGTACCTGACCGCCAAGGCGATGGCGTGGTTCTGGGACGCCTACCTGCCTGAGAAGGACAAGCGCGGTGACATCACCGCGTCACCGCTGCGCGCGAGCCTCGACGACCTCGCCGGCCTGCCACCGGCGTTCGTGATCGTGGACGAGAACGATGTGCTGCGTGACGAGGGCGAGGCCTACGCCCGCCGGCTCATCGAAGCCGGCGTGCCGACCACGAGCGTTCGTTACAACGGAACCATCCACGACTTCATGATGCTCAACCCCCTCCGCAGCACCAACGCGGTGACGGGGGCCGTCGAGCAGGCGATAGCGGTGCTGCGCAAGGCTCTCGGCCACTGACGGCACGAGTTTCGAGATACACGGCGCGGACGAGCCACAGCCCGTGTGGACAGCGCCCCACCGTGTCCAACGGTGTGCTGGTCGGAGGCCGTCCGAGGGGTGACGGTCTCCGGCACGGTCGTCCACGCCGGGTGCGGGGCCGGGCGGGTCTTCGCTCGGCATGACGGGGTCGAGATCACGCACGTGTTCGAGACTCATATTCACGGTGACTACGTCACCGGTGGTTACGCGCCGGCTCGCGCGGCCGGCGCGGAGTACCTGGTCAACGCCGAGGACCCGGTGTCCTTCGCGCGCACGCCTCTACGCGATGGCGATGACATCGACGTCGGACGGACGACCGTGCGCGTACTGCATACCCCCGGCCACACGTTCACCCACCTCTCCTACGCGGTGGCCGTGGACGGCGCACCGGTCGTGGTGTTCACCGGCGGTTCGCTTCTTCACGGCGCCGTCGGGCGTCCCGAGCTCGTCTGTCCCGAGCACGCGCGGGCGCTGGCACCCGCCCAGTGGAACTCCGTGCACAGGCTGGTGAACACCTTGCCCGAGTTTCACGCCGATCTATCCGACCCACGGCGTCGGCAGTGTCTGCCCAGCGGCGCCGCCGGGTCGGACGCTCGCCACGGCGCAGTTGCGCAGGCGCATCGACGCCGGCGAATGGGTCGTGGACCTGCGCGAGCACAGGGCGTTCGCAGCAGGGCATGTGGCCGGCAGCGCCAACGTCGAGCTCAACGAGCGACTCGCCACCTACCTGGGATGGCTCGTGCCCTGGAACGCCTCGGTAACCCTCCTGGGGGTTACCGAGGGTGAGGTCGATCAGGCCCAACGAGAGCTGGTGCGTATCGGTATCGAACGCCCCGTCGCCGTGGCCACTGGCGGCCCGCACGACTGGGCTGGTCTCGAACCGCTGGTCCGCTACCCGCGAGCGACCTTCCACGATCTCGCCGATGCGCTCGCCGGACCCGATCCGCCCACAGTCCTCGACGTCCGCCTGCCCTCCGAACGCATCGGCTGGCATATCCGCGGTTCGCTGCGCGTGCCGATTCCCGAGGTCCTCGGTCGCATCGACCAGATCCCCGAGCGCCCGCTGTGGATTCTCGGCCGCGGCCGTCAGGTCGGTGTCGCCGCCGCTCTGCTGCACGCCCACGGTCGCGACGTCACCGCGGTCGACGACGACTTCGCGAACGCAGCCGATGCCGGCCTTCCGCTGACCAATTCGGCGCGGCGCTGATGGGAAGTACGGCGTGCCGGATTGATGCCGGTCGAAGACCTGTGCGCGCCATGTCGCTCCCAGTGGCCTGATCGGAAGTCGGTCCGATACATGCTCGGGGCCGTGGAACATCACAGTACTGCTGTCGGCATCCCCGGCCAGCTGGTCGGAGTGGGCGTGTGGCTGCGCCGAGTCACCTCCCGGGACGTTTTCTCGTCGGCATGGGATAGTTCCTTTTCAAGGGTTGTGGAAGCAGATGTGGAGTGGCAACGTTTTGAATTCGTGAACGACATGTTAGGGCGTCGGCCCAGCGCGGAACACCTGTGGAATGCGGGCCCCGGACTCCGGGATTTCCGGATGACTGAATGTTCCGGCATGAGAGGAGACGCCCCTATCGCCGTGCAGATAAAGCGCCCGCAGGAACTGCGCGATCCCGGTCGATAGTCGCGTATGAAGGGCGATTCAGGCCGCGCTAGCGACGGCGGCTGGAGCGACCTCGATCGCGAGGATGGGCGTCAGCGCGCCGGAAGCGTCGGACGAACGAAGAGTCGCGCCAGGCTGATCGAGCCCAACACGAACAAGCACACCATGCCGTAGTCGAAAATGACGTGGCCCACCGCCGTGCACTCGCTGATGTTGCGGAAGATGGCGGGCGAGTGCGGCCATTCCCAGCGCCGCGCTCGACGGCGGTGAGCGAGCACACCCGGGTGTTGCCAGCGAGGGGGTCACAAGGCCGGAACCGCACCCTGCTCGCCCCGGAACTGAGCGGCCCGATCACCCGCTACCGGTTCGACATCACGCTACGGATCAGTGGTGAAACGATTTTCTTTCTCGTCTGACCAGGAGGGAGACCTCCTTCCGAGGAGTGTGATCCCGCATCTGTTCGAGCCTCCGCGCGGTCTGGTTGGACGTCTACTCGCTGACTATCGACACTTCGTAAGGACCACGATGATGCACTGGAGCGGCGACCCGTTCGACGCGGATCTGGAACTCTCCCGATTGCAGCGGGTAACGAGCAGAGTGGCAGGGGCAGGGGCAGCCAGGCTCGCGAAGAACTGCGCCGGCTTGTGGATCGACTACGAGTGTGCCGGTCGTCGAGCGTGATCTCGTCCCAGAGCGGGTTCCGTCGTCACGAGTTGGGTGAGTTCCTCAAGGCGCGGCGTCGGCAACTGGTGCGCGCTGAGCTGGGTCTGCCCCCCGTCTTGGGGAGGGGTGTTTCCCGGGTGCGCCGTGAGGAGGTTTCCTGCCTCTCTGGGGTGAGTGTCACCTGGTACACGTGGCTGGAGCAGGGCCGTCAGATCAAGCCGTCCCGGCAGGTGCTGGACGCGCTGGCCCGGACCCTGCGCCTGTCGCCCGCCGAGCACGGCTACATCCTGTCGCTGGCCGGGTACTCCGCCCCCCAGTCGATCCCCGAGCCGAGCGCTGAGGCTGCCCCGCCACACGTGCAGCGGTTGCTTGAGTCACTCGATGGGTTCCCGGCCTATGTGATCGCCCCACACTGGGCGATATGGGGTTGGAACGCGGCCTATACGGCCTTGTACCGGGACCTGGCGCGAGTTCCGCCGGCGGACCGAAATTTGCTGTGGTTGATCTTCACCGATCCATACCTGCGCGAGTTGATGCCGGACTGGGGGTTCATGAGTCGCCGTCACGTTGCCCAGTTCCGGGCCGAGGCCGGACCCCGGCTGGGCCATCCGTCGTTCTCCCGTCTGGTGCAGCGGCTTCTGCAGGCCAGTGAGGCGTTTCGCGCGGCCTGGGAGAGCCACGACATCGAGGGATTCGCCTCGCGGGAACGGCTCTTCCGACATCCGGTCGTCGGCGACCTTCATCTGGAGCACTACCGTCTGGCGCCATCGGATCATCCGCATCTGCGCCTGGTGATCTACACGCCGGTGCTCACCACCGACTCTCCGCAACGCCTGAGGCGCCTGGTCGGCGAGGAGTCCCACACGTGAGCCCACACGACGGACGCTCGAGGGAAGCGGGCGCTGCTGCTCAGCCCGATGGCGGAAGCTCCGGCCACACCAGGGCAGCTGATCCCCACGTGGCACCGCCGCCGAAGGCGGCGACTGCGAGCTTGTGGCCGGCCCGCAGGTCCCCGGCTGCCGCCGCTTCGGCCAGAGCGATCGGGATCGACGCGGCGGCCGTGTTGCCGACCCGGTCGAGGTTGACGAGGGTGCGTTCGGCGGGGATGCCGAGCCGGGCGGCGGTGGCCTCGAGGATGCGCCGGTTGGCCTGGTGGCCGACGAACCAGTCGACGTCCCGCACCGACCAGCCGACCCTGGAGAGCACGGTGGCGGTGGAGGCGGTCATGTGCGCGACCGCGTGCCGGTAGACGGCCTGGCCCTGCATCGCGAAGAAGCCGTCCGCGGGGTCCGCGCTGATGGGTTGCCTTGACCCGCCGCTGCGGACCTGGATCAGCTGCTGCAGGCCCCCGTCACTCCCGAGCTCGACGTCGAGGATGCCGCAGCCACCGGGCTCCGCCCGCAGCACGACCGCGCCCGCCCCGTCACCGAAGAGGAACGCGGTCGCCCGGTCCGCGGGGTCGACGATCGTCGAGAACGTGTCCACGCCGATCAGGAGGGCCGAGCCGGCTGCCCCGGACCGAAGCATGCCGGTGGTCACCGCGAGCCCGTAGACGAACCCGGAGCAGACGGCGTTCAGGTCGAACGCGGGAACCGCGCCGAGCCCGAGCCGGCTGCTCACCGCAGGTGCCGAGGCGGGGCAGGGATGGTCCGGCGTCGTGGTCGCGAGGACCACGAGGTCGACCGCCTGCATCCCGGCCGATGCCAGCGCTCTCGCTCCGGCCTCGACGGCGAGGTCCGATGTCGCCGTCCCGGGGTCGACGACGTGCCGCTGCCGGATGCCCGTGCGGGTCCTGATCCACTCGTCGGACGTGTCGAGGTGCTGGGCCAGCTCGGCGTTCGTGACCACTCGCGGGGGCAGGGCGTGGCCGATGCCGGCCACCACGACACCCTGCGCCGCCGTCTCGGGGGTGCCCGTCATCGTGCCCTCGTTCCGGCGTGATCTCGCGCAGCAGGCAGCGGGGCCGTCGCGCCGGGTCGCAGCACGGCGGCGAGGACGGCCGGCGCGAGGAGGGCCGCCGGCGGGTCCACCAGGTTGGCCACGCGCAGGAACGCCCGCGCGACGGCAGGACTGCGATGGGCGGCCAGCTGCACGCGGCGGACGTAGGTGTCCAGTACCCGTGCGAGCAGCGGCCGGGTGCCGTCGACCTCGGGAAGGGCGAGGTCGGACCGGGTGGCGATGTCCCACACCCTCCGGCAGACGGGCGCGAGCGCGCGATAGTAGCTCCCGGCGTCGAGGGGTCCGGGTGCGGCGAGCCACTCCCGCAGCACCAGCGCCTGCTGGGCGGCGAGCGACATGCCCTGCGCGTAGAGCGGGTTGACGCTGCACACGGCGTCCCCGATCGCCACGACGCCCGCCGCCGGCGCGGGCAGCCGGTCGTAGCGCCGCCACCGGGACCCGCGGAACCGGAAGGGCACCGGGTCGGTGACCGGCTCGGCGTCCGCGATGAGCTCTGCGATGTCGGGGACGGGCAGGGTCGCGGCCCACGCCGTGAACCCGGCGGCGTCGGCGGGTGGCGCGTCGCCGAGGATCCCCGCGAGGGTCACCTGCCACCGGTCACCCTCCACGGCGAGGGCTCCGCCGCCGCGGGAGCGAGGGATCGTGGACACGATGACGCTGAGCCGGCCGCCGAGCTGGTCCGTGCGCCGCCGGTAGAGCCGCGTGGCGTAGGCGAGGTCGACGTCGACGCGGTCCTCGACGGGTGCCGGTTCGCCCAGCGTGGTGAGCCAGGCCGGCAGCCGGGAGCTGCGGCCGGAGGCGTCGACGACCAGCCGGGCGTCGATCGTCTGCTCGCCGGTCGCCCGGCGTACCCGCACTCCTCCGACGGCTCCGTGGGGTCCGCGCACGAGCCCGACGGCGGTGGCAGGCGGCGCGAACGCGACGCCGGGCAGGGCTGCCGTGCGGGCCCGGAGCACCTGCTCGAGCAACGGCCGGGTGGACAGCACCGACCGCAGGCCGGTGGACGTGGCGTGGAGCCGGCGGCCGTGCAGGTACCAGCTCGTGTCGCGCAGCGGCTCGCCGTCCGCTGCGCCCGCCGCCACCAGCTCGTCGGTGAGGCCGGGGTGCAGCTCCTCGATGATCCGCCTGCCGCCGTCGAGCAGTCCGTGCAGGTGCGCCCCCTGCGGCACTCCGCGCCGCACCAGGCCGACCGTGGTGTCGCCGTCCCGCTCCACGATTGTCACGCCGTCGAACGCGCCGCTGAGCACTCGGGCCGACAGGAGCCCGGCGATCCCGGCGCCCAGCACCACGGCGTGGCCCCGTCCCGCCGCCGTCCTGGTCACGGGTACAGCCCCTCGACCTGCGCCCGGAACGCGTCCTCGATGACGTCGCGGCGCATCTTGAGTGTTGGTGTCAGGTGTCCGGCGGTGACGGTGAAGTCCTCCGTCAGGACCGCGAACCGGCGGATCGACTCGGCCCGCGACACGAGCTCGTTCGCGGCGTCGACGGCGCTCGTGAGCTCGGCGCGCAGCTCGGGATCGGCGACGAGCGAGGCCGGATCGGCGGCCCGGTGGTGGCGTCGCGCCCAGGCCAGCACCGCCGCGTGGTCCAGGGCCAGCAACGCGGTGACGTAGGGGCGGCCCTCGGCCACGACCATGGCGCTCGCGACGAGCGGGTGCAGCCGCAGCCGGTCCTCCAGCGGCACGGGCGCCACGTTCTTGCCGCCCGTGGTCACGAGGATCTCCTTGCGCCGCCCCGTGATCCGCAGGAACCCGTCGGGGTCGAGTGCGGCGAGGTCTCCGGTGTGGAGCCACCCGTCCTCGGCGGGCTGCGGGTCGGGCCAGTAACCGGGGGAGACCTGCCGGCCACGGACGAGCAGCTCGCCGTCCTCGGCGATCGCGACGGTCGTGCCCGGCACCGGGCGCCCCACCGTCCCGATCCGGTTGGTCGCGGGGATGTTGACCGACACGGCGGTGGCCGACTCCGTCAGCCCGTAGGCCTGCAGGACGGTGACACCGTGACCGGCGAAGAACTCGGCGATCGGTGCGTCGAGCCGGGCGCCCCCACAGATGACGTGGCGCAACGCCGTGCCGAGCATGGGGTGCCGGCCCGGAGGCCCGCCTGCCGCGACGATGCCCTTGCGCAGCTTCTCCAGCGCGTAGGGCACCACGGCGAGCCAGGTCGGCTCGAACGCGGCGAGCTGACCGACCATCTCCGGCACGCCGGGGGCGAGCGCGGTGCGGGAACCGCTGTAGAGGCCTGCCTGCAGGACGGTGCGTCCGAAGACATGGGCGAGCGGGAGCCCGACGATGGTCGCGGGCTGTCCTGCGTCCCGGTCGGCGAACAGTTCCGTGCAGTGCTCCACCACCGCAGCGGCGGCCGCGAACAGGTTGCGGTGGGTCAGGACGCAGCCCTTGGGCAGAGCCGTCGTGCCCGAGGTGTAGACGATGCTCGCGACGGAGGAGGCGCGCACCGCTGCCCGTGCCGCGGTGGGGTCGGCGGGTTCCACGGCCCCCCAGCCGCCGGGGTCGCGGTCCGGCTCGACGAGCCCGTCCAGCGAGAGCAGCGCGACGCCGCCGCGTACCTCGCCGGGAACATCGCCCTCCCGTCCGTCCTCGGCCAGGCAGGCGGTCGCCCCGCTGTCGGTGAGGATATGGCGCATCTGCGCGGGCGAGGACGTCGGGAAGATCGGCACGGTGATCAGGCCGACCAGCGCGGCGGCCAGGTCGGCGACCGCCCACGCGTAGCTCGTGCGGCCGAGGATCGCCACCCGGTCGCCGGGGCGCAGGCCCCGGCCGAGCAGCCGGGCCGCGGAGGCGGCGACGTCGTCGTGCAGCTGGGCCCAGGTCCGGTCCTCCCATCCGTCGGGCCCGAGCCGGGACAGCGCGACCGCATCAGGGTCGCGGGCGAGCCCGAGGTCGAGCAGGTGGGCCAGACCGACGTCGTCGGGCAGGTCGGGCCCGCCCGGGTTCGTGGAGGTCAGGGCGGCCGGGGCGGCCTGCACGGGAGTGCTCACTCCGGCCGCCTCAGACACCGAGCAGCTCGGGCGCGACGGCCAGCTCGCGCAGCCGCTCACGCGGACGCTCCACCAGCCGGCGCCGGGACAGGTCGAGCAGCCCGGAGACGCTGGTGACCTCGGCGGCGAGCACCCCGTCGGTCCGGGTCACGCGCTGGACGATGCGGGCGGTCTTGCGCTCGCCCCAGTGGAACTCGCAGCCGACGTCGACGACGTCTCCGTAGCGCAGCTCGTGCCGGTAGCTGATCGTGGTCTCCAGCATCGCGGGCATGACGCCCGCGGTGAGCAGGCGGTCGACCGTGAGCCCGGCCTCGGCCAGGCACTCCCAGCGGGCCTGCTCCGCGTACTGCATGTACACGGTGTGCGCGACGTGGCCGAGCGCGTCGATCTCGTAGCCGCGCACGGCGAAGCGGGACAGGTGAGGGTGCTCCGCACCGGCGAGCTTCTGCGGGGCGGCGGTCTCAGGGTCAGCGGTCATCGCGGGCCTCCGGTGGGAACGGCGAGGGTGCGGCAGGAGTCGACGAAGCGGACGAGCTCGTCGAGCGGATCCGTACGGACGTCGACGGCGCGGTCGATCACGGAGATGAGGTGCTCGTAGGCGTCGGTGTGGTCGTAGCGGGCCACGTCGGCGATCCGCAGGGCCCATCGCCAGTAGCCCCGGACCGTGCCGGCAAGGGGCATCCGGAAGTCGGCGATCACGTCGCGGACCGGCCCGGCGACGCGGTCGCCGTGCACACGCAGGTACCTGCTCACCACGTCGGCGAAGAACGTGAAGTGGCGGGCCTCGTCCCGCGAGAGCCGCGTGAGCAGGTCGGCGAGCACCGGATCGGCGACGTCCGCCCGCAGCTGCTGGTAGTAGATCTGGGTCGCCTTCTCCTGCACCAGCGCGTAGGTGAAGAACTGCACCGGGTGCTCGAACGGCAGGGTGAACGGCGCCCGGCCGTATCCGGTGAGGTCGGCGCGCAGCGCATCGCGCTCGCGCATCCCGGCCGCCCGCTGGTAGCGGGCCAGCGCGCGGGCGTGCGTGTCCTCCTCGGCGGCCCACCGCACCGTGAAGTGGTAGAGCTCGCGGTGGTGGGTGAAGACGGCGGGGTCGACGCGGGAGTCCAGCGGGAAGTGCCGGTGGTAGATGTCGAAGTAGCCGGGCAGGTGGTCCTCGATCACCGTGACGAACTCGACGGCCGAGCGCTGGCCGTCGGTCAGGCGGTCGGCGTCCGCCGATGCCCAGTCCAGGCTTCGTTCGGCGTCCCAGCGCCGCTCGGGCGGCAGGGCGGCGAGGAAGGTGTCCACCGCTTCGCCGAGCTGGTCGGTGGTGATCAGCTCCGCGCGCCAGCGCTCCGGCTCGTGATGCGCCGCGGCCGGCCGGTCCTCGACGGTCATCGCCCGTTCCGCAGCGTCAGGCCGTAGTGCTTCGTCGTGAAGCCCCATCCGGCGTTCGCGATCTCCAGGTAGTGGGTGAGCCGCGTGGCCAGGCCGTCCTCCAGCGCGTCCAGCCGGTCGGCCGCCGCGGCCACGTTCGCGATCCAGGCGTCGATGGTGCGCCGGTAGTGATCGGTGAGGTCGTCGACGGCCACCACCGCGAAGCCGGCGGTCTCCGCCGCCGCCACCAGCTCCGACAGCGGCCGCAGCCGGCCGTTGCCGAAGATCGTGTTCCGGACGTAGTCCGTGCCCGGACGGGCGTCGAACTCGGCCTGGACCGCCGGGGTGCGGAAGCAGCTCTCGGAGACGTAGAAGCGGCCACCGCGGCGCAGCATCCGGCGGGTGCGCGTGAACACCGCGGGCAGGTCGGTCATGTGGATCACGGACCCGAGTGCGGCCGCGGCGTCGAAGCTGCCGGCGGGCGCGTCGAACTCCTCGAACACGCCGTGGTGCACCCGGACCCGGTCGGCGAGCCCCCGCCCCGCCGCCGTGGCGACGATGTGGTCGCGCTGCCGGGCCGCGGGCGTGACTCCGGTGACCGTGCAGTCGTAGCGGCCCGCCAGGAACAGCGTGAGGGCGCCCCAGCCGCACCCGATGTCGAGCACGCGTCCGCCGTCGCTGATGCCGATCCGGTCGGCGACGAAGCGGAGCTTGTGCCGCTGCGCGGCGGCGAGGTCGTCGCCGTCCCGCAGGTACAGCCCGGAGCTGTACTTGCGCATCGGGTCGAGGAACTGCTCGAACACGGCGGGGTCGAGGTCGTAGTGCTGGTTCGTCGCGTGGGCGGGTCCCTCTGCCGCGACCGTCGCAGTCACGACGGGCCGCCATCGAGCGCGGCGGACACCACGTCACTGACCTGCTCGACGGTGCTGACCCCGAAGACGTCCTCGTCCTCCAGCTCGATGTCGTAGCGCTGCTCGATCTTCGCGATGATCCGCAGGACCTTGATCGAGTCGGCGCCCTCGACCGTTCGCAGGTCGGTGTCGGTGCGGAGGTCGGCAGCGGCGACCCCGAGCACCTCGGCGACGATCTCGACGACGGATCCGGTGATCTCGGCACGGGCGATTTCGGACGTGGTCATGTCGGGTCCTCTCCTCGGGGGCTGGTGCGGGGAAGCCCGGCGTCGTCGGCGGGCACCGGCCGGTAGCCGGCGGTGGCGGTGGCCATGAGCTCGCCGTGCACGTCACGGACCTCGGCCCGGCCGGCGATCGTCCCGTCCGGGGCACCGGTGATCCAGGCGTGGCAGCTGTAGCGGCCGCCGATGGCGACGACGCCGACGTAGCGCATGCGCAGGCTGGTGGTCACCGCCACCGTGCCGTGGCGCAGCACCACGAGATTGCCCATCGTCTCGTCGCAGACCAGCGCGACGATCCCGCCGTGCAGGACCCCCGGATAGGACTCGAAGCGCCGGTCCAGGCACAGGTCCGTGACGATGCCGCTGTCGCTGCCGGGGCGGAAGCGCAGCCCGAGACCGACGGGGTTGGCCGGCGCGCAGCCGAAGCAGTGGGAGTCGGCGCGACCGGCCCACGGCAGCGTCAGCTCGGCGCCGGGTGCGGCGAGATCCGTCATCCGAGAGCCCCCGCGAGCGCCCGGCGCACCTTGCCGTTGCTGCCCAGGTCGAGCCCGGTGAGGCTGCCGAAGGTCTTGCGGATCTTGGCCTGCAGCTCGTCCAGCTCGCCCTGGGCGGCCATGCGGTCGAGGAACAGCTGGAACCCGGTGTCGATCGTCTCGTGGCCGGACAGCGCGTCGAGACCCGACTTGAACACGCTCACCGGATGCTTGATCTTCTCGTCGGCGGTGTAGAAGTACAGCGTCTCCAGCACGGAGGCGAGCTCCTCGGGGTGCGCAGCGAGGCGAACGGCGGCGAAGTGCCGGAACTCGCGAGCATGCCCCGCCTCGTCCCGGCTGGCCCGCAGCAGCAGGTCGGCCAGCACCGGTTCCCGCACCCATGCCGACACCGAGCGGTACACGTGGTTGACGGTCAGTTCGGAGATGATGTTGGTGGCGAGCGTGGCCGACCGCGTGCTGCCGGGTTCGTAGGGCGCCCGCATGGCTGCCACCGCCCGCGAGTCCACGCTCTCCCCGACGGCCTGCAGATACGAGGTGAACCCGTAGTGGTGCTGCACCTCCTGGTATCCCCAGATCACCGCGAAGGCCGAGAAGTCGTAGTCGTCGATGAACTCGTTCATGAATCCGTGCACCGCTGCGATCACGTTCGACTCGCCCATCACGGCGCTCTTCACGAGCGTGATGTACTCCGGCCGCACAAGACCGCGGTCGATGTCGTCGAGCGCGATCTCGGAGAAGCGCCAATGGCTCCGGTCGTAGTGCCGGAACACTCCGAGGCTGTGCATCTCCTGCATCGTGGGGACGGTCTCGGTCGTCATCTCTTCACCGTGTCCTCGGTCCGGAGCGCGGCGCGCATATCGAGCCGGCGCAGTTTTCCGCTGGTGGTTCGGGGAATGGCGCGGGGCGCCACCAGATGAACGGCGATGCCGGCCGCGTCCGTCACAGCAGCCACCCGGGCGCGCAACCGCCGGACGAGCTCTGCCCTGAGGCCGTCGTCGGTGACGGTGGTCTCGGCGACGAGGACGATCCGCTCGCGGTCCGGCGATCCGTCGGCGAACGCGACGCATCGTCCCTTGTGGACGCCGGACACCTGCCGGGCCGCGTCCTCGACGTCGAGCGGGTACACGTTCCGCCCGGCGACCGTGATCATCTCCTTGAGGCGGCCGGTGAAGAACAGCTCGCCGTCGCGCAGGTAACCCAGGTCCCCGCTGCGCAGCCACCCGTCGGCGGTGAACAGGTCCCTGCCGTCGGCCCCGGCGAGGTAGCCGGTGGTCGACATCGCCCCGCGCAGCTGGATCTCGCCGACCACGCCGTCCGGCCGGACGCGCTCGCCGTCGGCGATGCGGACCTGCATGTCGGCGACAGCCCGTCCCAGCCCCACGAGACCACGGGCGCCCGGCGCCTCGGCCGCCACCGGGACGGCCTCGCCGTGTTCCGCGAGCGCGTCGCGGTCCACCCATTCGACCAGCGGGGCCCGGCCCGCCGGCGGCAGCGTGGCCACCAGCGTCACCTCGGCCATGCCGTAGGCGGGGACCATGGTCGGAGCCCGGAAACCGGCCGGAGCGAACCGCTCCAGGAACGCGGCCACCGATGCGGGCGACACCGCCTCCGCCCCGTTGAACGCCACCCGCCACGCCGACAGGTCCAGCCCGGCGGCATCCGCCGGCGGCACGGCCGCCAGCAGCGCGTCGTAGCCGAAGTTCGGCATCGTGGCGATCGTGCCCCTGACCTGGGCGAACTGCGCCAACCACCGCCCCGGGCGGCGAACGAAGCCGGCCGGGGACCACAGGTGCAGCGGGATCCCCCTGAACAGCCCGGTCAGCGCACCGAACAGGCCCATGTCGTGGAACAGGGGCAGCCACGAGCCGTGCACGTCGGCGGGCCCGAGCCGGATGCCGGCGGTGATGGCACGGGCGCAGTGCCAGACGTTGGCGTGGCTGAGCACGACTCCCTTGGGGTCGGCCGTGCTGCCGGACGTGAACTGGACGATCGCTGCTGACGAGGTGTCGACGGCCGAGGGTGCCGCGCCGTCGGGGACGTCCCGGGCGAGGAGCTCCCCGCTGTCGAGGACGGCCGGCCCGAGGTGGGCGAGCGCGGGGCGCATCCGGGCCGCGATGCGGTGGGAGAGCACGACGTGGGTCATCCCGGCGGCCTCGACCACCCGCTGGGTGCGGCGGACGTAGTCGGCGAGATCGGTGCCCATCGGCAGGGCGAGCGGCGCGGCGGCGGCCCCGGTGCGGACGATGCCGAAGAGGGACTGCAGGAACTCCGGGGCGTTCGGAGAGAGGATCCCGACCCGGTCTCCCGGCCGGACACCCCGCCGGGCCAGCGCGGCGGAAAGCCTCCGGGACGCCGTGGCCAGCTCGTCGTAGCGCAGCCGCTCGTCCTCGTCGGGGAAGTGCACCTGCTGCCCGGGATGCTGGGCGGCCACGATGTCCAGCGCGTCGTGCAGCGTCAGGGGGATGGTGCGGCCGGGGTCGCAGGGTGTCGTACCGGGCGTCGCCAGATATGGCGCTGTCGGCATCTCGTCCTCGCTGCTCGGGCTTGCTCGGGCGGTTCGCACGGCTTTTCCGCTGTCGAGCACACCGCCGATCGGCATATCGGTCAAGTGCGCCGCGCTCCAATTCATCGCCCCATCGCTGACGCCAATCGCCGATTGTTCACCGACGCCGTCCGCGCTCAGATTTCACGAGCGATTCACGATACGGACGAACACCCGTACACCGTGCTCGGGAGAAGCTGGTCGCCTCTTTGCAGCGCCGACCGCCGACGACGAGGAAGTGTGATGAGCGCTACTGCGAGTCCGCCCGTGTTCGATGCGTTCGCTCCCGAGCACCGAGCCGATCCCTATCCGCGCTACGCCATTGTGCGGGAGGCCGTTCCGTTCCTCGACAGCGGATTCGGCGTCGAGTTCGTGACCCGTCACGCCGAGTGCAGCGCAGTGCTGAGCGAGACGCTGTGGAGCCACCGCGACGAGGCCGAGCTCTTCCACCCCGACGCCGATCGCACCGACCTGCCCACGTCGTTCCTGTGGATGGACCCGCCCGACCACACACGGCTGCGGGGTCTCGTCAGCAAGGCCTTCACCCCGAAGCGGGTGGTCGAGCTGCGGCCGCGGATCCTCGAGCTGGTCACGGGCATGCTCGACGCCGTGCTGGCCGCGGACGAGGTGGAGGCCATCGAGGCGATCGCCTACCCGTTGCCGCTGATCGTCATCTGCGAGCTGCTCGGCGTGCCGGACGCCGACCAGGCCATGGTGCACCGGCTCGGGCCGGGGCTCGCCCGCGGCTTCGACCCCGACCCGGTGCTCTCCCCGGAGGAGCGCCGGGCGCGGGACGAGGGCTCCCGCGAGCTGATCGCCTACTTCCGCGCGCTGATCGCCGAGCGCCTGCGCGACCCGCGTAGCGACCTGGTGAGCGCGCTCGGTGCCGTCCACGAGCGGGGTGACACGCTCACCGAGCACGAGATGCTCACCACCTGCATCACGTTGCTCATCGCCGGGCACGAGACCACGGTCAACATGGTCGGCAACGGACTGCTCGCGCTGATGCGCAACCCTGGGCAGCTGGCCCTGCTGCGGGAGCGTCCCGAGCTCGCCGGGCCCGCTGTGGACGAGATCCTGCGGTACGACTCGCCGGTGCACATGACGACGCGCACCGCCCGCGAGGACCTCGTCGTCGGCGGCCGCACGTTCCGCGAAGGCGACAACGTCTGCGTCCTCGTCGGCTCCGCCAACCGTGACCCGCGCGCCTACGACCGGCCCGACGAGTTCGACGTGACCCGGTACGCGAGTGGCACCGCAACACCGCGGCACCTGGGCTTCGCACTCGGCATCCACTACTGCATGGGCGCGGCACTGGCCCGGCTGGAGGGAGAGGTCCTCCTGGCCGAGCTCGCGCGCCGGGTCCGCACGCTGGAGCAGGCGGGCGATCCGGTCTACCGGCCCAACCTGCTCATCCGCGGGCTGCGCGAGCTGCCGCTGCGGTTCACGGCCTGACGCAGGCCTGTGGTGCCGCTACGGGGCGGGGGCCCGGGCACCGGCGGCGGCCGTCAGGGCCACTGCATCGGTGTCGACGAGCACGGCGGCGTCGTCCAGCGGCTCGGCGGCGGCCACCACGGCGTCGGCGTAGACGTCGATCCGGCTCAGTGCCACCCCCGCCCGGCCGCGCGCCCGGCCGGGCGGGGACAGCAGCTCGGCGCGGTGCGCCGTGGCAGGCCCGATCCACACCGGCACCCCGGCCAGCGCGGAGGCCCCGGCGTGGTGGGTGTGCCCGCACACCACCATCCGCACGTCCGTGCCGGTGACGACGCGAGCCAGCCCCGCGGGGTCGCGCAGGTCGTTGCCGCGCATCGGGGCGAACGCGGTGGGCACCGGTGGGTGGTGCAGCACGAGCAGGGTGCCGAGCGGGGCCGGCTCGGCCAGCTCCACCGAGAGCCACGCGAGCTGCGCCGGTTCGAGGACGCCGTGGTGGTGGCCGGGCACCGTGCTGTCGAGCACCACGATCCGCAGCCCGCCGGTCCGCAGCACGTGGTCGTACGGCTCCGTGGTGGGTTCGGCGCCGAGCAGGCCGGCCCGCAGCGCGGCACGGTCGTCGTGGTTGCCCATCGCGTACACCAGCGGAGCGCCGAGCCGCCGCGCCGCAGGCTCGACGAGCGCCCGCAGCGCGCGGTACGCCGCCGGGTCCCCGCTGTCGGTCAGGTCGCCGGAGAGCACCAGGGCCGCCACGTCGACGTCCGCGCTCTCGACGACCTCCAGGGCGGCGGCCACCGCGGCGAGCGGGTCGACGCCTCCGCGCAGGCGCCGTCCGGGCGCCACGACGTGCAGGTCGCTGAGCTGGATCACGGTCGCGACGGGAGGAGCCCCGGCGTCGTTCACAGCCACGGTCCCGCTCACTTCAGCCCGGAGCGCACGAAGCCGTTGACGATCTGGCGCTGGAGCACGAGGTAGAGCACCAGCACCGGCAGGCATGCCATTCCGGCGGTGGCCATCATCGGTCCCCAGTCGTTGCCCTCGGTGCCCATGAAGCTGCGCAGCCCCAGTTGCAGCACCGCGTTGGAGCGCTGCAGCACGAGCGCGGGCCAGAAGTACTCGTTCCAGGCGTTGACGAAGAGCAGGATCCCGAGCGCCGCCAGCGCGGGCCGCAGGTTCGGCACGACCACCGTCCAGAGCGTCGACCAGGACCCGCGTCCGTCCAGCCGGGCGGCCTCGAGCAGCTCGGTGGGAAAGGCCTGCACGTGCTGGCGCAGCAGGATCACGCCGAGGGCGGTGCAGAGCGAGGGGAGCACGACCCCCGCGATCGTGTTGAGCACGCCGAGCTGGGAGAGCAGCACGTAGTTCGGCAGCATCGTCACCTGGAACGGGACGAGCCACGTCGCGACGAAGGCCAGGTAGAGCAGCGACTTGCCGCGGAACTCCCAGGCGGCGAACGCGTACGCGGCGAGCAGCCCGGTGAGCAGCTGACCGAGTGCGATCAGCACGGCCATCACCGTGGTGTTCAGCAGCAGCCCGCCGACGTCGAGGACCCGGAACGCGTCGACGTAGCTCTGCGCCGACAGCGGCCACGGCAGCGGCGCGAGCGAGTAGATGTCCTGCGGGGCGCGCAGCGAGGTCGCGTAGAGCCAGTAGATCGGGAAGGCGCAGAGCACTCCGAGCGTGCCGAGTGCCAGGTGTCCGACGACGGCGCGGGTGCGGGAGTGCGTGCCGACCGGCTCGTCTGCGGGCGCGGCCCGCTCGAGTGCGGCGGCGCGCCCGGCGATGACGGCCATGGGGCTCCTGTCAGTTGTCGTGGAAGGTGACCCGGTCCGAGAGCGCCACCAGTGCGGCGGCGATCACCCCGAAGCCGGCGAAGAAGATGACTCCGGCCGCCGCGCCCAGCCCCGCGTCGAACGAGTGGAAGCCGTAGTCCCAGAGCAGGTAGTAGACGTTGGTGGTGGCCCCGGCCGGACCGCCGTTGGTGAGCGTGTCGATCAGCGGGAAGCTCCACTGGGCCGACAGCAGCACGGTCATCAGCACCAGGAACACCAGCGTGGGGGAGAGCAGCGGCAGCGTGATCCAGCGGGTGACCTGCCCGGGGGTGGCGCCGTCGAGCGCGGCGGCACCCGCGTAGTCGTCGGAGATTCCGGCCAGGCCGGCGGCGACCACGAGCACCGCGAACCCGAGGACGTGCCAGCCGGTGATCACGATGATCGCGAGCTGGGCCGGGCCCGGTTCCTGCAGCCAGTTGGTGGTCGTCCCGAGGACCTGGTTGATCGCTCCGGAACGCGGGTCGAGCAGCCACTGCCACACCGCAGCGCCCGCCACCGGAGCGATGAGCAGCGGGGCGAACACGAGCGCCTGGTAGATCACGGCGGCCCGGCCCCGGACGCGCCTGGCCAGCAGCCCGACGGCCACCGGCACGACGACCGTGAACGGCAGCAGCCCGAGGACGAGCACCACCGTGCGCCATATCGACGTGCCGAACTCGGGCAGCGTGAACAGCCGCTCGTAGTTCTCGAACCCGACGGGGACCATCGGCGTGGTGGGCAGCAGGTTCCAGGAGAAGAACGACAGCTGCCCGGTCTGGACCAGCGGGCGGTAGACCCAGATCCCCAGCAGGACGAGTCCGGGCGCGAGGTACAGGTACGGGACCAGCGAGCGTCCCGCCCGGCGCAACCGCGCGGAGCGGGACGGCGGAGGGACGGCCCGCACCGCGACCGGCGCGGGCGCGTCCAGTTCGACGAACACCGCCTCAGCCGCCGGCGGGCAGGAGCGCGGCCTGCCGGTCGGCCGCGGCGGACAGCGTGGCCTGCGGGTCGGCGCCCTGGAGCACCACCTGCTCGACGGCCTGCATCATCCCGTCCCGGATCTGCAGGTAGTCGTTGCCGGGGAAGGACACCCACGGCTCCATGGGGTCCATCTGCTGCAGGTTGGTGCGGACGAGCGGGTTCTTCGCGGCCCAGTCCTGCAGCCCGGCGGGATCGTCGACGAGCCCGGTGCGCAGCGGCAGGTACCCGATCCTGCTCGAGATCTGGACGTAGGCCTCTTCGCTGGTCAGGAACCGGATGAGCTCCCACGCGGCGCGCTGCTTCGCCGGGTCGGCGGAGAGGACGAACAGCGCGGCTCCGGAGTTCGTGGGCACCACGGGCTTGCCCGTGAACGCGGGGACGCCGGTTCCGCGCAGCTCCCAGCCACCGCCCTGCGCCCCCTTGGTGAACGTGCCCTGCAGCGCGCTCGACTCGAGGATCATGCCGAGGTCGCCGCGCGCGAAGCCTTCCACGGCCTGCTGCTGGGTGAGCTTCGGCGCTGCGCCGGAGGTGACGAGGTCCTGCAGCATCGTGACGGCCTCGACCGCCGGGGGGTCGGCGAACTCCAGCCGGGTGCGGTCCTCGCTGATCACCCGGCCGCCGTTCGAACGGATCACGCTCTGCAGGCACCAGTCCTTCGCCGTCTCGGTGACGCAGTCGACGTAGGCGCCGTCCTTGCCGGTGGCCTGGGCGATGCGCTGTCCGGCGGCCTTCACCTCGTCCCACGTGGTGGGCGGGGTGGCCGGGTCGAGTCCGGCCTGCCGGAAGAGGCCGGCGTTGTAGAACAGGACCGGGGTGGAGAACACGAACGGGATGCCGTAGGTCTTGCCGTTGTAGTCGCCGAGCGTGCGCGCCTTCGGGGCGAAGGGGTGCCCGTCCTCGTAGTTGGCCGCCACGGCGTCGGCTCCGACCAGGTCGTCGAGCGGCTTGGCACCGAGCTGGTTGACGGTGAAGTCCAGGTCGCTGAAGCCGAGCTGCGCCACGTCGGGCGGGGCGCCCGTGGCCAGCTGGGCCTGCACGCTCGAGACGGTGTCGTTGGCCGGGTTCGAGCTGTTGCCCTGCGGCTTCTGGGCCGTCACGGTGATGGTGGGGTGCTGCTGGTGGAAGGTGTCGAGCAGGGCGGTGAACGTGTCGCTCCAGGCGCCGGCCTGACCGAAGTTGTAGCTCTCCAGCACGATCGACACCTCCTGGCCGGGCGCGAGCTCCGGGGCCCTCGCCACGGCTGATGCCGTCGGGGCCGCAGGGGCGGTGCTGCCCAGGCCGCAGGCCGTCAGCGCCAGCGCCGCGGCGGCGGCGGCAGCCGGCAGGGCGAGTGATCTCTTCACGGGGGTTGTGCTCCTCAGCTGGGTGAGACGGCGGACAGATCGGGGACGTGCGTGGACACGGCAGCGGTGCCGGCCGAAGCGGGACGCCGGACGAGCCGGCGGCCGCTGGCCGGATCGAAGAGGTGCACGCGCTCGGGCGCGGTCGTGAGGGTCACCGGATCGCCCGCCGCGAGCCCGAGCGGTCGGGGGCCGCGCACCGGCAGCCGGGCGTCGCCGACCAGGCAGTGCGCCACCTCCTCGCTGCCGAGGTTCTCCACCAGCCGGACGGTGCCGCGCAGCAGCGCGGCACCGGGCCGGGGCGCTGCGGTGGGTTCGACGAGGAGGAGGTGTTCGGCGCGGATGCCGAGGACGACCTCGCGGCCTGCGTCCTCCGGGTCCGGCCCACCGAGTGGGATGTCGACGTCGGGGGCCAGCACCCGCAGGCTCCCCTCGACGTGTTCGATCCGCCCGGGCAGCAGACCCATGGCGGGCGAGCCGAGGAACCCGGCGACGAAGACGGACGCGGGCTCGTCGTAGACCTGCGCCGCCGTGCCGACCTGCTCCAGCCGTCCCGCGTTCAGCACCGCGATCCGGGTGGCCATGGTCATCGCCTCCACCTGGTCGTGGGTGACGTGCACGAACGTCGAGCCCAGCCGGCGGTGCAGCTCCGTGAGCTCGGCGCGGGTCGCGGTCCGCAGCGTGGCGTCCAAGTTGGACAGCGGCTCGTCGAGCAGGAAGGCCCCGGGATCGCGGACCAGTGCCCGCGCCAGCGCCACCCGCTGGCGTTGGCCGCCGGAGAGCTCACGCGGCCTGCGGTGCAGCAGTTCCTCGAGCCCGAGGACGCGTGCGACGGTCTCGGTGCGGGAGGCGACCTCGGGTCGTGGACGGCGCCGGGCCCGGAGCGGGAAGCCGATGTTGCGGGCGACGGTCAGGTGCGGGTACAGCGCGTAGCTCTGGAACACCATGGCGAGGTCACGGTCGCGGGGCGGGGTGGCCGTGATGTCGCGACCGTCGAGCAGGATCCGGCCCGCCGACGGCGGGGTCAGTCCCGCGAGCATCCGCAGCAGCGTCGACTTGCCACAGCCACTGGGCCCGAGGAGAACGAGAAAGTCACCGTCGGGGACATCGAGGTCGACGTGGTCGACGGCGGTGACGGCGCCGAAGCGGCGGGTCAGCCCTTCGATCTGGATCCGACTCACGGGCGGGACGTCCTTCCTGGCCGACCGGCGCACCCCGAGATCGCGGTGCGCGCGGCGGGATGCCAGCACGGCTGCGTGGAGGCGAGGTGAACGCCAGGTCCCGACATCCGATCGGGGCACCGCTTCCAGGGGCGATGAGCTGCGATGATCGGCAGTTGCACTGTGCCGATCCACCGTCTCGATCGACGTCCGCGCGGTCGGCGGTCGGTCACAGGTCCAGCTCGAGCACCGGGGTGAGCGACCGCGAGACGCAGACCATCATCGTCGCCCCCGCAGCGCGCTCGTCCTCGTCGAGCACGGAGTCGCGGTGATCGGGCCGGCCTGCGAGCACCGTCGTCTCGCAGGTACCGCACGTGCCCTCGCGGCAGGAGTCGAGCACGGCTGCGCCCGCGGCCTGCACCGCGGCGAGCACCGACTCGTCCGCCGCGACGTGCACCGTCCGGCCGGACCGGCGCAGCACCACCTCGAACGCCGCGGTGCCGGGCGCGTCCTCCACAGGGCGCGGCGCGAACCGCTCGACGTGCAGCCGCGGGCCTGCGCACCGCTGCTCCACGGCCCGCAGGAGCGGCTCCGGGCCGCAGCAGTACACGAGCGCTCCGAACGGAGCGGTGGCCAGCGCCCCGTCCAGATCGAGCAGGCCCGTCTCGTCCTGCGGGCAGACGTCGACGCACGACCCGTACCGCGCGAGCTCCTCCCGGTACGCCATGGACCTGCGGGAGCGGCCGCCGTAGAGCAGGCGCCAGTCGGCCCCGGCAGCGTCGGCCGCCGCGACCATCGGCAGCAGCGCCGTGATGCCGATCCCGCCCGCGACGAACAGATAGGCAGCGGCAGGCCGGAGCGGGAAGTTGTTACGCGGCCCGCGCACCCGCAGGAGGTCCCCGGCCCGGATGCGGTCGTGCACGAGGGCGGAACCGCCGCGCCCGAGGGGCTGCCGCAGCACGGCCACCCGCCAGCGCGTGCGGTTCTCCGGGTCCCCGCACAGCGAGTACTGCCGCACCAGACCGGGGCCGAGCAGCAGGTCGATGTGCGCTCCCGGCGACCACGCCGGCAGTGGGCCACCCGCAGGCGCGGTGAGGACCAGCTCGCGGACCCCGTCGGCGGCGGTGCGGACGGTGCGGACGCGCGCGTCCAGAACGGGTTCGGCAGTGCGGGTATCGGTCATCGTCGGTCCTCGGATCGGCGGCGGGCCGACCGTAGGGTCGGACGCCCACGTCCGAGGGCGGTGAGAGCGGACGTCGATCGCGCGATCGGAGACGGCGGCGGGATGTCACCGCCGTGCCTCCGGCACGTCCCCTGACGGGCCTGTCCGCGTCACGCACTGTTCGCGCAGCCACCACCGGCTGATCCGCTCAAGCGTCACAAAAGACCCCTAACGTGGTCGTCTCAGGGGGAGGGGCAGGCGATGGAATTCCGGTACCTGGTGTCGTTCCTGGCGATCGCCGAGGAGCTCCATTTCGGACGGGCGGCAGCCCGGCTGCACCTCGCGCAGCCGTCGCTGAGCCAGCAGCTGCAACGGCTGGAGCGGGAGGTCGGCGTCGAGCTGGTCAGCCGCACGTCACACGAGGTCCGGCTGACTCCGGCAGGGGAGGCGTTCCGCAAGGAGGCCGAACGGCTCGTCGGACAGGCGGCACGGGCCGTGGAGGCGGCGAAGGCGGCCGCGCAGGGCAGGTCGGGCACCGTCAGCGTCGGGTTCAACTTCCCGGCCGGACTGAGCGTGCTGCCGCCCACGCTGGCCCGGCTCGCCGCCGACCACCCGAAGGTGCAGGCGCAGCTGTGGGAGCGACGCAGCGGCCCGCAGGTCGAGGCGCTGCTGAACGACGAGCTCGACGTCGGGTTCGTCTACGGGCGGCCCCGGACGGCGCAGCTGGAGTCCCGGGAGCTGCTCTCGTTGCCGGTGGTCGCCGTGGTGGCTCCGCGGCACCCGTGGGCGCGCCGCGAGTCGATCTCGATGCTCGAGCTGGGGGAGCGGCCGTGCGTGCTGTTCCGGCGCGGTCAGAGCCCGGCCATGCACGACGCGATCGTGCACGCCGCTGCGCGGGCCGGCACCGAACTCGTCGTCGCCGAGGAGGTGGACGACCCGCTGGCGACAGCCGTGGTGGTGGCCGCGCGCCCGCTCCTCGGTTTCGCGTCGGCGGCCCGGGCGGTGCGCGCGGGCTCGCAGGGGCTCGTCGCCGTGGCGCTGACGGGACCGGTACCCCGGCTGAACCTGTACGCGGCCTGGCGGGCCGGCGACACCTCGCCGGTGCTCGAAGCCTTTCTGGCCAGCCTCGCTGCCTCGGGGCCCTTCACCTGGCGCGAACCGGACCCGGAGCCCGGCCCGGACCGGCTGTCGCCGGCGTCGTAGCGAGACGATTGCGATCCCCGATCGTCTGTTAGCGAACTGCTCATTGCCCCGGCCGCGCAGCTTCCGCATCGTCGTTCCGCGATCGGCGACCTGCCGTCGCCGCAACGACGGAGGGACTCCCGCGCATGCAGCTCACCGTGCTCGGCTGCCGGTCGGGCATGCCCGCCGACGGCCAGCCCAGCTCCGGCTACCTGGTCGAGGCGGGGCCGACGACTCTTCTGCTGGACTGCGGGCCGGGCATCGTCACCGCACTGTCCGCCGTCGCCGCGCCCGCCGCGCTCGACGCCGTGGTGATCAGCCACCTGCACCTGGACCACTGCTACGACCTGCTGCCGCTGGGCAAGGCACTCCTGCACGCCCGGGCCCGGCGGGTGCTCGCCGAGCTACCGGACGCCGATCCCTTCACCGCGCTGCAGAGCCTGGACCAGAGCGCCCCCGGCGTCCCGCTGTACGTGCCGGAGGGCGGCCGCAGCGTGCTCGACCGGCTCGCGGCCCTCTTCCCGGTCGCGACGTTCCCGCTGCTCGACCGGGCCTTCGACATCGCCTTCGACGTGCGCGAGTACCGGCCCGGCGACGTCGTGGAGGTGGGTGCATGCCGGCTCTCGATGCATCTGCTGCGGCACACCGCGCCCAACTGCGGCGTGCGGATCGAGTCACCCACCGGCAGCCTCGCCTACACGGGGGACACCGGTCTCGCCGCCGGGCTGGGGCCGCTGTGTCACGGCGTCGACCTGCTGCTCGCCGAGGCCACGCTGGACCACACCGACACCGGACCGCACGGGCATCTCTCCGGGGCCGACGCCGGCACGGTCGCGGCCACCCACGGTGTGGGGGAGCTGGTGCTCACGCATTTCACCACCGCAGATGCCGCGGTACTCGCAGCGCGCCGCGCCGCTGCCGCTGCGGTGTTCGTCGGACCGGTGCGGCTCGCCGCACCGGGCAGGCGGTTCCCGGTGTCGCCTGCGCTGCCGCCCGCACCCCGCCTCCCGGCGGCGGTCCCCGGTCAGTAACCGGCCGAGCGAACTGCAGCGCTCCACTCACGCTGCCGCGATCCAGGCCACGTAGTCGAGCTCGACGCGGGCCACGAGCAGGCCGGCGTCGTCGTGCAGCAGGGCGGTGCCGGTCAGCTCGAACCGCTCGGCCGACCGGCGGGCCAGTACCTCGGTCACCACCTGCTGGTCGACGGTGGCGCGGGCGCGGATCCGGCCGCTCGCGGGCTTGAGGAAGCCGACCTTGCTCTCGCGCAGCACGAACCGCTGTACCTGCAGCACGCGCGGGGCCATCGCCCCGGAGAACGCCCCGGCCCCGGCCACCTCGGCGGCGAGGAACAGCGCGCCGGCATGGACCGTGCCGAAGTGGTTGAGCAGCTCGTCGCGGACCGGCAGCTCGGCGACGGCGTGCTCGCGGCTGAGCTCGGTGATCCGGACGCCGACGAAGTTGTTGAACGGCACCATCGAGTCGACGACGGTGCGCAGCCGCTCGAGGTCGATCACATCGGTGCCCGCCGCAGCGAGCCGAGCGGATTCGGCAGCGACGACGGATGTCAGTGGGTTCAGGTCGGGAGACATGGACGATATTAGTGCCGGGAAATGTGGACAGGGGATGAACGAAATGTTCACCGATGTCGAAAGAAAGGCGTCCGGACCGCTTCGGATGAGTTGCTGATAAGGGTCGGGGATGGGGCGATAGCGCTGCGGCATCGCCGAGCTCCGTGCATTGACACGAATTCTGTCGGCCCCGTAGACCTGTAGGCGACACCCGGGTTGAGCGATCCGATCCGCACTGACGCACTCGTGATCGTCCGGTGATCATTCCCCGATCGAGGAGTAGACGTCGCCATGTACGACGCCATCATCGTCGGTGCCCGCTGCGCCGGTTCGCCGCTCGCCATGCTGCTTGCCCGCCAGGGGCACCGCGTGCTCGTGCTCGACCGCACCGCGCTGCCGGCCGACACCGTCTCCACGCACTACCTGCAGCAGTACGGCCTGTCCCGGCTGCAGCGCTGGGGTCTGCTCGACGAGGTGCTCGCCACCGGCGTCGCTCCGATCACGAACATGACAGTGTCCTTCGGCGACTCGGTGATCTCCGGGTTCGCCGCCACCATCGACGGGATCACGGCCACGATCGCCCCCCGGCGCACGGTGCTCGACCCGATCCTGCTGCGCGCGGCCGAGCAGGCAGGTGCCGAGGTCCGGCTCGGGTTCACCGTCACCGAGCTCGTGTTCGCCGACGGTGCGGTCGTCGGTGTCCGCGGGAGGGACGACGCAGGCCGGACCGTCGAGGAACGGGCCGCCGTCGTGGTCGGCGCCGACGGCAGCGGCTCCTTCGTGGCCGACGCCGTCGGCGCGGACCGCTACGACGTCGTCCCGGCCGCGTGCTTCATCTACTACAGCTACTGGGACGGCCTGGACGTCCAGTTCCACAGCCGGATCGGGGAGCGCCAGCAGTTCGGTGCGTGGCCCACGAACGACGGTCAGACCCTGGTGGCGATCATGCGCCGACGCGACACGTTCGCCGACTTCCGCCGTGACGTGGACGGGAACTTCCACGAGACCATCCGCCGGATCGACCCCGGGATGGCGGAGCAGGTGGCCGGCGGCACGCAGCTCGAGCCCTATCGCGCCATCCGCTACCCGGACAACTTCTACCGCGTCAGCCAGGGTCCGGGCTGGGCGCTCGTCGGCGACGCCGGCTACCACAAGGACCCGTTCACCGGGAAGGGCATCTCCGACGCGTTCGTCCACGCCGAGCTGCTCGCCGACCGCCTGCACGAGGGTCTGACGGGCGGGCGGCCGATGGCCGAAGCGCTGGCCGACTACCAGCGCGAACGCGACGCCGAGAGCCGATCCGGCTACGAGTTCACGTGCATGATCTCCGAGCTGGAGCTCACGCCGGAGCTGCAGGCGCTCGTGGCCGCCGTCAGCGTCGACGCGGCGGCGACCGAGCAGTTCTACACGATGGTCGGCGGCGGGATCACCGGCGAGGAGTTCTTCGCCCCGGCCAACGTCGCCTCGATCATGGCTCGGGCCGGGGTGGCGGCGTGAGCGGTGGGGCCCGGCGCGAGTACGCCATGGTGGTGCTCGGCGACAGCTTCGCCGAGGGACGCGGGGACCCCCGTCCGGACGGAACGTTCGTCGGGTGGGTGCCGCGGGTGGCGCGCCTGCTCGGGATCGACGAGGCCGCCGTGCTGAACCTCGGTGCCTTCGGGGCCACCACGCAGGACGTCGTCGATGCCCAGCTCCCGACCGTCGCCGAGGTGACGACACCACTGCTCGGCGTGGCCGTCGGCGGCAACGACCTGGTGCGCGCCTACGACCGTGACGGGATGCGGGCGAACCTGCGCACGATCTTCGAGGTGGCGACCGCGGTGCCGGGCCGGACCGTCTTCACCCACGACTACCCCGACATCCCCGGCCGCATCCCGGGCCTCCCGGCGCCGACGGTGGCCCTGCTGCGTGAACGGTTCGCCGACGCGAACGAGCATCTCGCGCAGCTGTGCGACGAGCTGGGCGTGCGGCGCTACGCGCTGGCCACCGCCGACCTCACCGACGACCCGTCGATGTGGTACCCGGACGGGATCCACCCGTCGGCGCTCGGCCACCGCACGATCGCGGTGGAGATCGCGGCGATGCTGGCCGGCGCGGACGTGCGGCGGTAAAAGGCCCTCCACCGACCGGCAGAAACTCCGGTGCCGCAGTCGTCACCACTGCCGTTCGCCGATTCACGAAAACGCACCGCGTCTTGTCGAGAAGTGCAGCAGAGAGGTTCCAGTGAACGACGCGAGCGCACGAACGGAACGCAAGCTGGCCGCCGAGCCCCTCGCCATCGTGGGTATGGCCGGACTGTTCCCGATGGCCCGGAACTATCGTGACTACTGGCAGAACATCGTCGACGCGACGGACTGCACGACCGAGGTCCCGGCCACGCACTGGCGTCCCGAGGACTACTACGATCCGGAGCCGTCGACGGACCCGTCGCGGCCCGACACCACCTATTGCACCCGCGGCGGTTTCCTGCCGCCGACGGAGTTCTCGCCCGGTGAGTTCGGGATGCCGCCGAACCAGCTCGAGGTGACGACCACCGTCCAGCTGCTCAGCCTCATCGTCGCCCGCGACGTGCTCCGCGACGCCGGCGCGCCCGGCTCGCAGTGGTACGACCCCGTCCGTACCGGTGTGGTCCTCGGCGTCACCGGGCCCATGCCCCTGACCCACCCGATGGCGGCGCGGCTGGAGACGCCGGTGCTCAAGGAGGTGGTGCGCAGCTGCGGTCTCACCGACGCGGATGCGGAGGCCATCGCCGAGAAGTACCTCCTCGCGTTTCCGCCGTGGGAGGAGAACACCTTCCCCGGCCTGCTGGGCAACGTCACGGCGGGCCGCATCGCCAACCGCCTCGACCTCGGCGGGATGAACTGTGCGGTCGACACCGCCTGCGCCAGCTCGCTCTCGGCGCTGCGGCTCGCGGCGAGCGAGCTCGTCGACGGCAGGGCCGACCTCATGATCGTCGGGGGCTGCGACACCGAGAACACGATCTTCGGCTTCATGTGCTTCTCCCGCACCCAGGCTCTGTCGAGGTCGGGGCGGATCAAGCCCTTCGACGACACCGCGGACGGCACGCTGGTCGGCGAGGGCATCGGGATGCTGGCCGTCAAGCGGCTGGCCGACGCCCGCCGTGACGGCGACCGCGTCTACGCCGTCGTCCGCGGTATCGGCTCGTCGAGCGACGGCCGTTACGGGAGCATCTACGCCCCGCGTGCGTCCGGCCAGGAGCTCGCGCTGCGGCGCGCCTACGTCGACGCCGACTGCTCGCCGGCGTCGGTCGAGCTGTTCGAGGGGCACGCCACGGGCACCGCGGTGGGCGACCGGACCGAGCTCACAGCGCTGGGCTCGGTGCTGGGCGCGGCCACCGGCGAGGCGGGCTACGCCGCGATCGGCAGCGTCAAGTCGCAGATCGGGCACACCAAGGGTGCCGCGGGTACGGCCAGCCTGATGAAGCTCGCGCTGGGGCTGCACCACAAGGTGCTGCCACCGACGATCAACGTCGAGACCCCGAACCGGGCGCTCGACGCGGCGAGCCCGTTCTACGTCAACACCCGGACGCGCCCGTGGATCCGGGACCCGCGCCGCCCGCAGCGCCGGGCCGCAGCCTCCGCCATGGGTTTCGGCGGGATCAACTTCCACGTCGTGCTCGAGGAGGCCGACACCGGCCGCGCGGCCGCGCGCACGATGCACCGCACGGCCCGCGCCCACCTCTGGCACGCGCCCTCGCCCGACGCGCTGCTCGCGCTGCTGCGCGGGGACAGCCCACCCATGGACGGCCCGGTGCCGCCCGACCACGCCCGGATCGGCTTCGTCTCGGTCACCGAGGACGAGGCCGCGCTCCTGCGCGCGCTCTCCGCCGACACCCTGGCCGCGTCGCAGGACGCGCCGGAGTGGTCGCACCCGCGCGGGATCCACTACCGGCGTCGCGCGCGCCCCGACCTGAAGGTCGCCGCGCTGTTCGCCGGGCAGGGCAGCCAGTACGTCGACATGGGACTGCGCGCCGCGTGCGATCTCCCTCCGGTCGGGGCGGCGTTCGACGCCGCCAACGCCCAGTTCGGCGACGCCGGGGAGACCCTCGCGGCGGTCGTGTTCCCGCCGCCGGCGTTCGCTGCCGATCCCGCCGCCCTCACCGAGGAGCGGGAGTCGTCGTTGCGGCGCACCGAGTACGCGCAGCCCGCGATCGGCGCGCTCGCCGCAGGCCAGTTCGGCGTCCTGCACGAGCTGGGCCTGCGCTGCGATGCGTTCCTCGGGCACAGCTTCGGTGAGCTCACCGCGCTCTGGGCGGCAGGCGCCGTCGCCGACGAGGACTTCTTCCGCCTCGCCCGCGCCCGGGGCAGGGCGATGGCCCCGCCTGCCGACCGCACCGGCTACGACCCCGGCGCGATGGCGGCGGTGTCGGCGGGCCGGGCCGAGGTCGACGCCCTCCTGGCCGAGCACCCCGGTGTCACGGTCTGCAACGACAACGCCCCCGACCAGGTCGTCGTCGGTGGTTCGACAGCCGCGGTGACCGCCCTGCTCGACGCCCTCGCCACCCGGGGTCCCGCCGCGCGGGCCCTCCCGGTGGCGGCTGCCTTCCACACCGACGCCGTCGGGCACGCGGTCGAGGCGTTCCGTGCCGCACTCGCCGACGTCGTGATCGGCCGACCGGCCGGAACGCTGGTGAGCAACACCGCAGGCGCGGTCTACGGCGACGACCCCGAGGCCAACCGTGCGGTCCTCGCCGAGCAGCTGCGCCGTCCGGTCGAGTTCGCCGCTGGCCTGCGCACGCTGGCGGCGGACGGGGTGACCGCCTTCGTGGAGTTCGGACCGAAACAGGTGCTCACCGGGCTGGTGCGGCGCGGGCTCGGCGACAACGGCGTGGTGGCGATCCCGACCGACGCCGGTCCGTCCGGCGACTCCGTCGCCGCCCTGCTGGGCGCCGCCGTCCAGCTCGCGGTGCTCGGGGCCCCGCTGACCGGGCTGAACCGGTACGCCGCCGACCCGTTCGACGAGGTGGCCCCGCAGGGCATGACGGTGAGCCTGACCGGCACGACCCACCGGCCCGCCGCGCGCACCGAGGCCTACCGGGCCGCGTTGCGGGACGGCTACCGGGTGACGGTTCCCTCGACGGCCGGCCCGACACCGGTTGCGGCGGCTGCCAGCCCGTCGGAGAACGGTGCGGCAGCACCCCCGCCGGTCATGGCTCCGGTGGTGGCGGAGGCAGCCGCCCCGGTTCCCCCGACCCCACCGGACCGGCCCGACCTCGCCGCCCACATGGACCTCCACACGCAGTACCTCGACAGTCAGCTCCGGATCACCGAAGGGTTGGTCGACGTACTGCGGCGCCAGCCGGCCGGCGGCACCCTCGACCCCGCTGTGCGCGACGCCGTCGAAGCGGTGGCGGACGCGACGGTGTCGATCAGTCGCGGCCACGTCCGGGCCAACGAGGTGCTCGCCTCCCTCGCCGCACTCGACGGTGGCTCGTCCGCGCCTGCGTTCGGGCCCAGCGAATCCCCGAGCACTGTGGCCGGGGCCCTCACCACCGCCGCCGGCTCGGTGACCGCCCTCCCGAGCAGTGCTCCTTCATCGAACGGCCACGCCGCTCCCGCGACGCCTGCGCGAGAGCCCGCAGGTTTCGACGCCGACGCGTTCAGCCCAGTGCCGAGCGCGGAGCCGTCCGCTGTGGACGGCAATGCGGTCCGTGCCGCGCTGCTGGAGGTGGTGGCGGAGAAGACGGGCTATCCGGCGGAGATGGTCGATCCGGGGATGGATCTGGAGGCGGATCTGGGGATCGACTCGATCAAGCGGGTGCAGATCCTGGGTGCGGTGGCCGAGCGGGTGCCGGGTGTGGCGTCGGTGGGTCCGGAGCAGCTCGCGGAGCTGCGGTCGGTGGACGACATCGTGGGCGTCCTGGCGGCCGCGGCGCTGCCGACCGCCCCGGTGTCCGGTGTGGACGCAGCAGGCGTCCGTGCCGCGCTGCTGGAGGTGGTGGCGGAGAAGACGGGCTATCCGGCCGAGATGGTCGATCCGGGGATGGATCTGGAAGCGGATCTGGGGATCGACTCGATCAAGCGGGTGCAGATCCTGGGTGCGGTGGCCGAGCGGGTGCCGGGTGTGGCGTCGGTGGGTCCGGAGCAGCTCGCGGAGCTGCGGTCGGTCGACGACATCGTCGGCGTGCTGGCTCCGTCCGGCGGCGGAGCCGTCGGACCCGTTGCGAGTCCGGCCGACGCACCGCCCGCCGGCGCGGCCGAGGTCGAGGTCGAGGTGGCGCGCGTGGAGGCTCCACCGCGCCGGGCCGAGATCACGCTGGTCCCGCTACCGGTGCCCGACCGGCTCGACCGAGCCTACGCCGACGCACCCGGCGCGCTCGTCGTCGAGATCGGGGGCCCCGCCCCCACCCACCTCACTGCGGCGCTGGAGCAGCGGGGATGGACCGTCCGCCGCGTGACGCGGCCCGGCGCGGACAGCTGGACGGCCTGGGACGGGGACGCGACGGTGTCGGCCGTCGCCGCCGCGGCCGGCGCGGGGCGCCTCGACGCGTGCCTGGTGATCCTCGCAGGGGGCGGCGCCGCCGAGTGCGTACTCGCGGACGCCGTGCTCGTCGCCGCGGGCGTCACCACCGCGCTCGCGCACACCGCGGACGGGGGCACGCGCGCCGCGTTCGTCACGCTGACCCGGCTCGACGGCGGTCTGGGCCACCGCGGCCGCGCCACCCCGGCCGACGCACCGCTGGGTGGTGTGACCGGGCTGGTCAAGACCCTGGCCAGGGAAGCTAACGGCGTGTTCGCCCGCGCGGTGGACGTCGACCCCGATCTGGACGACGCCGCACTGACCGACGTCCTTCTCACCGAGCTGCACGACCCCGCGATGCTCCCCGAGGTCGGGGTGGACGCGGCTCGTGGTCGCTGGGGTCCGGAACTCGCCGACCGGGAACCCGCCGGCGCCGACCCGCAGGCACCGGCCGTCGATGCCACCGACGTCCTGCTGGTCACCGGTGGGGCCCGGGGCGTCACCGCACGGTGCGCCGTCGCGCTCGCCGCCCGCAGCGGAGCCGAGTTCCTGCTGCTCGGTCGCACACCGCTCGTCGGCACCGATCCGGAGTGGGCAGCCGGCGTCCCCGACGCAGGGCTGAAGCCGGCCCTCATCGCCGACCTCAGGGCGGCCGAGGGAGCCTTCTCCCCGCGCGACGTCGAACAGCGGGTAGCGGCGGTGCGGGCCGGGCGGGAGGTCCGGGCGACCCTCGACGCCATCCGCGCGGCCGGTGGCACGGCCCGCTACCTCACCGCGGACGTCACCGACGCCGACGCCGTGCGCACCGCGCTGGGCGCTGACGCCGCCCGCGTCACCGGTCTCGTGCACGGAGCCGGCGCGCTTGCCGACGCCGCGCTGACCGCCAAGACACCGGACGCCGTGCGCACCGTACTGGCGCCGAAGCTGACCGGTCTGCGCGCGGTCCTCGATGCGCTGGGCGGCCCACCGCGGCACGTGCTGCTCTTCGGGTCGGTCGCCGGGGTGCTGGGCAACCCGGGGCAGGCCGACTACGCGGCGGCCAACGAGGCGCTCGACCGCGTCGCGGCCGCACTCGCGACCGAGGGACGGCATGTCACGTGCGTGCACTGGGGCGCGTGGGACGGCGGGATGGTCACCCCCGAGCTCAAGGAGCTCTTCGCCGCTCGCGGCGTCGCGCTGCTGGATGCCGACACCGGTGCGGCCGCGTTCGTCGAGCAGTTCGCCGCCACCCGGGCGGGGCAGCGCAGCGTGCTCGTGGGCCCGGCGGGGGCACTCGCCCCCGTCGACCTGCGGGGCGCCGCAGCGGCGGTGCTGCGCCGTGATGTCTTCCCGCTGACCCGTGATCCCGTCGTGGGCGACCACCGGGTCGGCGCCCACCCCGTGCTGCCGGTCGCCGCTGCCCTCGGCTGGATGGTGCGCGGCGCGGAGCAGCGCCACCGCGACCTGGTCGCCGTCGGCTGCCGTGACGTGGAGGTGCACCGCGGGATCGTGCTCGACGGCACCGAGCCGGCCGAGCTGGAGCTGCACCTCGAGGACGGGCGGGTCGACGACGGACGCGTCATCGTCCGCGCGGCGGTGCGCAGCGTGGGGCCGGACGGACGCCCGCAACCGCACTTCGGTGCGACGGTCGTGCTCGCCCCGCCGTCGCCGAGCCCGGCACCGCCGGTGGAGCAGCCGCGGTGGCGGCTCGGGGAGGGGCGCGAGGACGGGCTCGACGTGTACGCCGCCGCTGACCTGTTCCACGGCCCGCTGCTGCAGGGTGTGCGGCGGCTGGTCGAGCGCACCCCCGTGCGGCTCGTCGCGGAGTGCCGCCTGCCCGACACGCCACTCGACGGCGGCGGCTGGGCGTCGGCCCGGCACAGCCCGGTGCTCGGCGACGTCGTGCTGCAGGCCGCCTGTGTCCTCGGGGTCTGGTACCTCGACGCCGGCTGCCTGCCGCTGTCGGTGGGCCGGGTCGACCTGTACGCGCCGCTGCCGGCGGACACCCCGTTCGTCCTCGTCGTGGACGACCTCCGGCCGGGGACGAGCGGCGTGACCGTCGACGTCACCGCACACGCCGCCGACGGGACGGTGCTGCAGCGCTGGAGCGACATCACGGCCGTCAGCACCCCCGAGATGCGGGCGAAGTTCACCGAGGCCGTGCAGCGGCGCGCGGCCGGGGAGGCCGGACGATGACCGCGGAGCTGGACGTCCTGAGCTTCGACGGCAGGCCGTTCGACGCGCTCGCCGCTCTGCAGCCGGTGGCCCCGCATCCGCAGGAGCCGGACGACCGAGCCCCTCAGGGGGTGCCCGAGCCGACCACGTCCGACCCGAGCACTCACGACCGGTCCACGCACGACCCGGTCGCGCTCGCCGTCGGCATCGTGGCCGAGCTGCGGGCCGAACTGCTCGCCGCGCACCGTGCTGCCATGGACGTCCAGGTCCGGTGGCAGGAGCGGGCGCTCGCCGCTCTCGCCGGGCCGGCCACCCCGGCCGCCCCGGGCGCGGGGGAGTGGACCCCGGCGGCGCTGCTCGCCGCCGTCGCGGATCAGCTGGGCGACGGTCCGGGGCGGGGCGGCGGACCGCTGCGCCTCGCCCTCGCCTGGGACGGCGACCTGCCTCGCCATGGCGAGCAGGTGCAGGTGACCCGGACACCCTCCGGGGCGCTCGTACGGGCAGGAGAGCGGCCGGTGCTGCGGGTCGACGGACCGACCGCCCCCGCTGTCCCGGCGCCCGCGCCCGCCCTCGCAGCAGCCCCGGCCGCCTTCCGCCCGGAGGGCGCGCTCGAGCCGCTCGCCGCGACCCTGGTCGACCACCTCGCGCCGGCGGAGATCGACCTGCTCGTCGCGGGGCGCGCCGGTGCGGTCTTCGGCGCGCGTCACGACCAGCAGGCCCCCCGGCTCGCCGCCGGCCTGCTGCGCGCGGTCACCGAGCTGCGGCCGGGCGGCCCGGCCGGGGTCGGTGTCCTGCGTGGCCCCTGCGCGGTGCCTGCCGGGGACACCGACGTCGTGGCCGCGGCCTGGCAGGCCGGTTCGGTGCTCGCGCTGTGGCTGGGGCTGCACCTGTGCGTACCGGAAGCGCGGTTCCAGCCCGTGGGCACGTGCGGGGCCGAGCTCTTCGACACGACCGGCGCCCCGGATGCGGAGGTCGTCGCCGAGATCACCGGCGCAGATCTGGTGCCGCGCCCGTGGCTGCGGCTGGATGCCGAGATCCGCGCGGGTGAGCGGGTGCTCGCCCGCGTGAGTGGGCTGACCGTCGCCCTCCGGGAGCCGCCCGGTGTCCCGATGGGCACCCGGAGCGGCGGCCGGCCGCCGGTGCGCCCCGTCCGCCGCGGGATCACCGGCGACCTCGCCGTCGTCGACGAGCTGGCGCTCGCCACGGCCTCGGTGGGAGACCTTGGTCCGGCACTGGGCCCTGAGTTCGCCCGCTATGCCGAGCGCCGGGCCACGCGGCCGCCGGCGGGCGGGCTGCGGCTGGTCGGCCGGGTGATGGCCGTGCAGGGAACCCGGGGCGAGCTCTCCGGCGGCGCGACCGGCGAGACGGAGTTCGACTCACCTGCCGACGCCTGGTACTACGGCGCGGCACCGAGCCCGGCGGTCCCGAACGTCGTGCTGATGGAGACCTCGCTGCAGTCGGCGCTGCTGCTCGGCTACCACCTCGGGGCCACGCTCGTCGATCCCGAGCAGGACTACAGCCTCCGCAACCTCGACGGCTCCGCCACCCTGCACCGGGAGGTGGAGCTGCGGGGACGCACGATCCGGCAGCGCTCGACGCTGCTGAGCACCACTGTCCTCAGTGGCGCCGTCCTGCAGGGGTTCCGCTATGCGCTGTGGCTCGACGGTGAGGATCGCGACACCGTCGACCCCTTCTACTCCGGGCAGTCGCTGTTCGGCTTCTTCACCGCCGCCGCCCTGGCCAACCAGACCGGCCTGGACAACGGCGCGTCGGTGCCGAACTGGTTGGAGGAACGGCCGGGAACGCCGGTCCGGGTCGTCGACGTCGACACCGGTGCGTCCGGGCCGCTGCACCTGGTGGACCGGATCGAGGTCGTCGACGGCGGCGGCCGGCACGGCGCCGGTTATCTCCGCGCCGTACGACCCGTCGAGGAGGGCGACTGGTTCTTCGCCCGGCACTTCCATCTCGACCCCGTCATGCCCGGCTCGCTCGGCATCGAGGCCGTGGTGCAGGCGCTGCAGCAGTGGCTCCTCGACACCGGTGCCACCGCGGGGCTCGACCACCCCGAGTTCGTCGTGCCCGCCGGTGTGGAGCTGACCTGGCGCTACCGCGGTCAGATACTCGCCGGCGACGGCGCTATGACCCTCGAGGTGCATGTCCGCGAGGTGCAGCGCCGGCCCGGCCGCGTCCGCGTGATCGCCGACGCGAGCCTGTGGAAGCCGGGCCTGCGGATCTACGAACTCGACGGTATCGCCGCCGAGGCCCGCGAGAAGGGAGCCCAGCCGTGGTGACACCGACCGTGCTCGACATCGCCGCGCTGAGCCGCGACGACCGGCTCGCCAGGACGCCCGACGCCGCGTACGGGGTGCTCGCCGACCTCGACCAGCCCGTCTACGTCATCCGCGACGCCACGGGGCTGGGGCTGACCGGCGACGGCGGCGTCGCCCGCAGAACCGGGTCGGTGGTGCTCGCCGCCGTGCCCCCACTGCCGCCACGACAGCTCGGGGCCGCGGGTTTCCGGCACGACCACGGCGTCGAGGTGGCCTACCAGGCCGGCGCGATGGCGCACGGGCTGGCCTCGCCGGAGATGGTCGCGACGCTCGCCCGCGGTGGTGTGCTCGGCTCGTTCGGGGCCGCGGGCCTGGTGGCGGCGAAGGTGGACGCCGGCCTGGCCCGGATCGCCCGCGAGGCTGCGGGCAGACCGTTCGCCTGCAACCTCATCCACAGCCCCAGCGAGCCGGCCATGGAGCGTTCGACGGTCGACCTCTGCCTGCGCCACGGCGTGCGCTGCGTCGAGGCGTCGGCATTCCTGGAGCTGACCCCGGAGGTGGTCCGGTACCGCGCTCTCGGGCTCACCGCCGGCCCGGACGGCAGGCCACGCATCGGCCACCGGGTGATCGCCAAGGTCTCCCGTGCCGAGGTGGCCGAGCTGTTCCTGCGTCCTGCGCCCGAGCCGCTGCTGCGTGGGCTCGTCGAGGGCCGGAGGATCACCGCCGAGCAGGCGCGGCTGGCCGCGCGCGTCCCGATGGCCGACGACGTCACCGCGGAGGCCGACTCCGGCGGGCACACCGACCGGCGCCCGATGCCGGTGCTGCTCGGCGAGATCCTGCGGGTACGGGACGCGGTCTGCGTCGAGCACGGCTATCCGGTCCGGGTCGGGGCGGCAGGCGGCATCGGCACCCCCACCGCGGCTGCGGCCGCCTTCGCGATGGGCGCGGACTACGTGGTGACGGGCTCGGTGAACCAGGCGTGCGTCGAGTCGGGCCAGTCGGCCGCGGTGAAGGAGCTGCTCGGCGCGGCCGGGGTCACCGACTGCGACATGGCGCCGTCGTCGGACATGTTCGAGCTGGGTGTCGACGTGCAGGTGCTGCGGCGCGGGACGATGTTCCCCGCCCGGGCGCGGCGGCTCTTCGAGCTCTACCGCCGCCACGACGGCATCGAGGACATCCCTGCCGACGAGCGCGCGAACCTCGAGCGCACGGTCTTCCGCCGCGGGCTCGACGAGGTCTGGGCCGACACCGTGGCCTACTTCGCCGAGCGCGACCCCGACCAGATCGCCCGGGCCGAGGGCCACCCCAAGCGGCGGATGGCACTGGTCTTCCGCTGGTACCTCGGCCTCTCCTCCGGGTGGGCCGCCGCGGGGGTCCCCGACCGGGTCGCGGACTACCAGGTGTGGTGCGGCGCCGCGATGGGCGCCTGCAACGCCTGGCTGCGTGGCACTCCGCTCGAACCGGTGCAGCGCCGCACCGTCACCGCTCTCGCGCACCACATCATGCGCGGCGCGGCGTACCAGTCCCGCCTGGCGGCGCTGCGCTCCAGCGGGGTCTCCCTGCCGGCGCGCTGCTCGACCTACCGCCCCTCCGAGGAAGGCCCCCGATGACCCAGACCCTCCCGGATCCCGCACTCGTGGCCCGGACCGCGCCTCCCGGCGCGCCACCGGGCAGCCCCGTCGACTGGACGGTCTGCCCGGGCTGCGCCGCGATGGTCTACCTCAAGCGGATGCACCGTGGCTCCGGGGTCTGCCCCGAGTGCGGGCACCACACCCCACTGACGGCACCGCAGCGCCTCGCCCAGCTCCTCGACGACGGCAGCACCGATCTGCTCGACATCGCCGTCCCCGACGCCGACCCCCTCGGCTTCGTCGACTCCCGGCCCTACCCCGACCGGCTGCGCGACGCCCGGCGGCGCACGGGCCTCGCCGAGGGCGTGCTGTGCGCGCGCGGCCGGATCGAGGGCAGGCCCGTGGTCGTCGCGGTGATGGACTTCCGGTTCCTGGGCGGGAGCCTCGGCGCGGCCGTCGGTGAGGCGATCACCCGCGCCTGCGAGGTGGCGCTGGCCGAACGCACCCCGTTGCTGCTCGTCAGCGCGTCCGGCGGAGCGCGGATGCAGGAGGGCGTCGTCGCCCTGATGCAGATGGCCAAGACCAGCCAGGCGCTGCGGCAGCTCGACGAGGCCGGGGTGCTGACCGTCTCCCTCGTGACGGACCCGACGTTCGGAGGGGTGGCGGCGTCGTTCGCGACGCTCTGCGACGTGATCGTGGCAGAACCCGGCGCCCGGCTCGGGTTCGCGGGGCCGCGGGTGATCGCGCAGACGATCGGGGAGACGCTGCCCGCGGGCTTCCAGACCGCGGAGTACCTGCTGGAGCACGGAATCGTCGACCTGATCGCCCCGCGGGCCGAGCTGCGCACCGTGCTCGGCAGGCTCCTCCGCATCGCGGCGCGGCCCGCAGCAGCGGCGGGCGGCGCGAGGTCGCTGCGATCCCGGCTGGTCCGCGACCCCGACATGCTGTCCGAGCGGCATCCGTGGGAGGCCGTGCGTGCTGCCCGCCGCCTCGGCAGGCCCACCACACTGGACTACGCGGCATTGCTGCTCGACGACTTCACCGAGCTGCACGGCGACCGCATGGCGGCCGACTGCCCCGCGATGGTCTGCGGGCTGGGCCTGCTGGACGGGACCCCGGTGGCGCTCGCCGGCACGCAGAAGGGCCGGACGGCGGCCGAGCTGGCCCGGCGCAACTTCGGGATGCCGACGCCGGCCGGGTACCGCAAGGCCGCCCGCGTGATGCGGCTGGCCGCGAAGCTCGGGCTGCCGCTCGTCACGCTGGTCGACACGGCAGGCGCCTACCCGGGCGTCGCGGCCGAGGAGCAGGGCCAGGCCGTCGCGATCGCGGAGAACCTGCGGCTGCTGTCGGGCCTGCCCGTTCCGGTGGTCGCCGTGGTCACCGGGGAGGGCGGCAGCGGCGGGGCGCTCGCGCTCGCCGTCGCCGACGTCGTGCTCATGTGTGCGGACGCCGTCTACTCGGTGATCACGCCGGAGGGCTGCGCGTCGATCCTGTGGAAGGACGCCGCAGCGGCTCCGCGGGCGGCTGCCGCGCTGCGGGTGGACGCCCGCTCGTTGCTCCGCCTGGGCATCGTCGAGGGGGTGGTGCCCGAGGCGGACCACGGCGACCACGTCACCGCAGCGCAGATCCTCGCCGACGTCCTGCGGGAGACGCTGCCCCCGCTGACCACCCTGACCACCGCCGAGCGGATCCAGCGGCGGCACGCGCGCTTCCGCGCTTTCGGCTCCGCCCGTCCCGCCACCGCGGAACCTGCCCGGCGGGACTCCGCATGACCACCACCGTGGACGTTCCGGGCGGCCGCCCCGGCGGTGACCTGGGCTCCGTCCTGACCGTGCTGCGGGAGCACGCGGTGGCGCTCGCGGCGTCCGGGCCACAGCCGCCGTCGCGGGTCCGGGTGGAGGTCGCCGGAGTCGTGGTCGAGCTCGGGTGGGCGACGGGCGAGACCACCGCCCGGCCTGCCGCCACCGGATCGCCCACACCGCCGATGGCCGCCCCGGTACCGACGCCCGTCCCTGCACCCGAGCCCCCACGCAATGGCACGGCGCCGGGGGCGGCCCCGGTCGGGCATCGGATCACGGCTCCGACGGTGGGCGTCTTCTACCGCTCGCCCGAGCCGGGTGCGGCCCCGTTCGTGCAGGAGGGCGACGCCGTGGAGACCGGGCAGCAGGTGGCGATCATCGAGGCGATGAAGCTGATGATCCCGGTTCACGCCGACCGCGGCGGGCGGGTGGCGGCGGTGCTGGGTGCCGACGCCGAAGCCGTGGAGTTCGGGCAGCCGCTGTTCGTGCTCGAGACGCCGTGAGGTCGTCATGACGACGGTGCTGGTGGCGAATCGCGGCGAGATCGCGCTGCGGGTGCTGCGCACCTGCCGTGAGCTGGGGCTCCGGACGGTCGCGGTCTACTCGACCGCGGACGCGGGCTCGGCTGCCGTGCGCTACGCCGACCGCGCCGTCTGCATCGGGCCCGGACCGGCGCGGCGCAGCTACAACCACATCCCCGCGATCATCGAGGCCGCCCGGATGACCGGGGCCGACATGATCCACCCGGGCTACGGGTTCCTCTCGGAGAACCCGGACCTCGCCGAGGTGTGCGCCGCCGAGGGCATCACGTTCGTCGGGCCACCTGCCGCGGTCATGGAGCGGCTCGGCGACAAGGCACTGGCCAGGGCGGCGATGGTCGCGGCCGGCCTGCCGCTGCTCCCGGGCAGCACCGAGGCGCTGGACGATCCCGGCGACGCGGCCGCGCTCGCGGAGGAGATCGGGTACCCCGTGATCATCAAGGCCGCGGCGGGCGGCGGCGGGCGCGGGATGGCCGTCGTCCGTGACAGTGCCTCCTTCGGGGACACCTACCGCCGCACCCGGGCCGGCGCGAAGGCCGTGTTCGGCGACTCGCGCGTCTACGTGGAGCGCTACCTGGACTCCGCGCGGCACGTGGAGGTGCAGGTGCTGTGCGACGCGCACGGCGCGGGCGTGCACCTCGGTGCCCGGGACTGCTCGGTGCAGCGGCGCCACCAGAAGCTCGTGGAGGAGACACCGGCGCCGGGCCTGCCGGCCGCGACGGTCCGTGCCATGGGGGAGGCGGCGGTCCGCGGCGTGCTCGCGGCCGGGTACGTGGGTGCCGGCACCGTGGAGTTCCTCGTCGACGGGCAGGGGCAGTTCTCCTTCATGGAGGTCAACTGCCGGTTGCAGGTCGAGCACCCGGTCACGGAGATGGTCACCGGGCTGGACCTGGTGGCCGAACAGCTCCGTATCGCCGCAGGCGAACCGTTGGGCTACCACCAGGACGACGTGCGGCTGTGGGGGGCCGCCGTCGAGTGCCGGATCAACGCGGAGGATCCCGACCGCGACTTCGCCCCCACCCCGGCCGTCGTCGAGCAGTTCGAAACTCCGGGTGGCCCGTTCGTCCGCGTCGACACCCACGTGGCGTCCGGCTACCGGATCCCCCCGGACTACGACTCGCTGCTGGCGAAGGTGGTGGTCTGGGGTGCAGACCGCGAAGCCGCCCTGCGCCGCATGGACCGCGCACTCTCCGAGCTCCGCATCACCGGGGACCGGTTGGCCACCACCACGGCGTTCCTGCGCTCCGTGCTGGCCCATCCCGAGTTCGCCGCCGGAACGCACGACACCGCACTGCTCGACCGCATGCGCGTCCCAGCCACCGAACGGAGCCCGGCATGACCACGACCTCCGCGCCGAGCGGACCGAGCGTCGTCGAACAGGCGGTGCTCGACGCCTTCGCGCCGTCCAGCCGCCGCGACCCGTACCGCGCGTACGAGGTGCTGCGCGCTGCGGGCCCGTTCGTTCCCGGACCGCTCGGCACCCAGCTCGTCACGCGGTACGCCGACTGCGACGCGATCCTGCAGGACCCGACGTGGAGCCACGCCGAGGAGCCCGACCTGCTGCATCCGGCGAGCGACGTCGAGCTGCCCGGGTCGTTCCTCTGGATGGAGCCACCGGACCACACCCGGCTGCGCCGGCTGGTGAGTGCCGCCTTCACCCCGCGCCGGATCGAGGGCATGCGCGCCCACGCCGAGCGGATCGTCGACAGCCTGCTCGGCACCGCGCTGGCGGCAGGCGAGACCGACCTCATCGAGTCGCTGGCCTACCCGCTCCCGCTGACGATGGTGTGCGACCTGCTGGGTGTGCCTGCGGACGCGCACGCCGACGTCCGGCGCATGTCGGCAGGCATCGCACGCGGGCTCGACCCGGACGCCCTGCTCTCCCCCGAGGAGCTCGCCGCCCGCACCACGGCGGTGCACGACTTCGCCACGTTCTTCGGCGAGCTGGTCGCTCAGCGCCGAGCCCACCCACGCGAGGACCTGATCACCGCGCTGGCGCAGGTCGAGGCCGACGGGGACGTGCTCTCGCCGCAGGAGATGCTCGGAACCCTGCTCATTCTCGTGGTGGCAGGCCACGAGACCACCGTCAACCTCATCGGCAACGGCATGCTCGCCCTGCTGCGCCGGCCCGACCAGCTCGCGCTGCTGCGCCGCGATCCCGAGCTCGCCGCCCCGGCCGTCGACGAGGTGCTGCGCTTCGACCCTCCGGTGCACCTCACCACCCGCACCGCGCGCGCCGAGGTGACCGTGGCCGGACGGACGTTCGCGCCCGGGGACGCCGTCATCGTCCTGATCGGCTCCGCCAACCGCGACCCCGACGCCTTCCCCGACGCGGCCGAGCTGTCCCTCACCCGCTACGCCGCGCGTCCCCGCCCGAACCGGCACCTGGCCTTCGGTCTCGGGCTGCACTACTGCATCGGCGCCTCGCTGGCCCGGCTCGAGATGGAGGTCGTGCTGCGCGCCGTCGCGGCCCGGGTCGCCGCCATCGAGCTCCTGGTCGACGACCCGCCGTACCGCCCCAACCTCGTCGTGCGTGGCATGGCCGAGCTGCCCGTGCGCCTCACGAACGGAGACCCCCGATGACCCCGCCGACGAAAGCCGTTGTCGAGTTCGACGCGTTCGAGCCGCAGCACCACGCCGACCCCTACCCGAGCTACGCGCGCGTCCGGGAGGCCACGCCCGCGTGCCCGCTGCTGCTCGGGGACGTCCCGGTCACCGTCTTCACCCGGTACGAGGAGTGCGCCGCGGTGCTGCAGAGCCCGGACTGGGGCCACGGGTACGCGGCCGGTATCAGCCCCTTCCGCGAGCAGGGCGCACTCATCCCGGGCTCGTTCGTGCGGATGGACCCCCCGGATCACACCCGGTTCCGCGCACTGGTCAACAAGGCGTTCACACCCCGCACCGTCGCGGCACTGACCCCGCTCGTCGAGCGGGTCGTCGACGAACTGCTCGACACGGCATTGGAGCAGGCACGCAGCACGGGACGGCTCGACGTCATCAACGACCTGGCCGTCCCGCTCGCCCTCGCGATGATCGGCGGGCGCGTGCTCGGTGTCCCCGAGGCCGACCGGCCCGTTCTGCGCGAGTGGGAGCTCGCCATCGCACGGGGAACGGATCCGGACGAGCTGCTCCCGCCCGAGGCCGTGGTCGCGCGGGGCCTCGCCGCGCGGGAGTGCGCCGGCTACTTCCAACGCCTCGTGGCGCGGCGCCGCACCGATCCGGCTGACGACCTGCTCAGCGAGCTCATCCGGGTGGAGGAGCGCGGCGACACCCTCACCGAGCCGGAGCTGGTCGGCATCTGCCTGCTGCTGCTGGTCGCGGGGATGGAGACGTCGATCAACCTCGTCGGCAACGCCGTGCTCGCGCTGCTGCGCCACCCCGAACAGCAGGCACTGCTGCGGGCCCGGCCCGAACTGATGGCGTCCACGATCGACGAGGCGCTGCGCTACGACGCCCCGACCCAGTTCACCATCCGCGTGGCCCTCACCGACACCGAGGTCGCAGGACACTCGTTCGCCCGCGGCGACGGAGTGGTGGTCGTGACCGCGTCCGCGGGCCGGGACGGCGCGGTCTACGCCGACCCGGACCGGTTCGACATCACCCGCTTCCACGGACCCCGCCCGGCGCGCCGGCACCTCGGCTTCAGTCTCGGGCTGCACTTCTGTGTCGGCGCCCCGCTCGCCCGGGTGGAGGCCGACGCCGCGATCGGCGGCCTACTGCGTCGGGTGCCGGGCCTCGCGCTCACACAGGAGGTACTGCCCGAGTACCTACCCAGCCTGATCCACCGAGGCCTGCGAGCCCTGCCGGTGGTGGTCGACGGCTGACATACCGTTCCCCGCGTCCTCCCGTTCATGAGTGGGTCTTGCCGGACCGCAGCTATATCCGTCGCGTCTCCGGTGAATTTACCTCGTGTTTACTCTCTGCAATGAGACTCCCGCTGTCGAACCCATGACAGCGCCTCATCGATGCCTCCTTGATTCACGGATGACTGTTGCCGAGTGAACCGAGTTGATTGGTGGAAGATGCACGAGAGGCTCTGCGAGTCTCGCCGTACGGCCCTGTTTCCGAAATGAAGGAGACATGACCGCCATCGCAAGTGCCGACGAGAACGTGCAGACCTCGGTGGCCGTCATCGGAATGGCTGCCCGAATACCCGGCGCCGCGGACATCGACGAGTTCTGGGCTGCGCTCGTGGCCGGCCGCGACCTGACCACTCGGCTCGACTCCCGACGCACGTACGGAGTGGTCGCCGACACCGAGTTGTTCGACGCCGCGTTCTTCGGGGTCTCGCCGCGGGATGCGCAGGTGCTCGACCCGCAGAACCGGGTGTTCCTCGAGTGCGCCTGGGAGGCACTGGAGCACGCCGGCTACGACCCCGGCACCTACCGGGGTGCCATCGGCGTGTACGCCGGGAGTGCCGAAACGGACCACGTCGCCGTCCTGCGTTCGCAGCGGCACCGGTTCCCGGAAACGACGGGCGAGCAGCTCCGGCTCGCCGGCAGCCGGGACTTCCTCACCAGCCGGGTGGCGTACAAGCTGAACCTTCGGGGCCCGGCCGTCACCGTGCATACCGCCTGCTCCACGTCGCTCGTCGCCGTTCATCTGGCGTGCCAGGCCCTGCTCGCAGGCGACTGCGACATGGCCTTGGCGGGCGGAGTCACGGTACGTGGCTCTGCAGGCGCCGCGGAGGATGACGAACTGCTCTCACCGGAGGGCTGCTGCCGGCCGTTCGACGCGGACGCCGACGGAATGGTCGGCGCCGACGGGGCAGGAATCGTCGTGCTCAAGCGGCTGCCCGACGCGCTCGCCGACGGGGACCACGTCGACGCCGTGCTCCGAGGGTCGGCCCTGTCCAACGACGGCTCCGGCAAGGTGAGCTTCACCGCGCCGGGCGTGGCAGGGCAAGTGGCCGCGATCCGCTCCGCGCACCTCCTCGCCGACGTTCCCCCGGACACGATCGGGTACGTCGAGGCGCACGGCACCGGCACCAGCATCGGCGATGCGATCGAGGTCCGCGCGCTGTCCGAGGCGTTCGGGCCGGGCTCGCCCGAGCGGTGCCTGCTCGGCTCCGTCAAGTCGAACATCGGCCACGCCGACGCCGCAGCGGGCGTGATCGGCCTCATCAAGGTGGTGCTGTCGTTGCGCCACGGCCTCATTCCGGGCACAGCGCACTTCCGCCGCCCCAACCCGCACCTCGATCTCCCGGCCGGCCCGTTCGTGGTGACGTGCGAGGCCACGCCGTGGCCGCCGGGGGACGGTCCGCGCCGAGCCGGGGTCAACTCCACGGGGATCGGGGGGACCAACGCCCACGTCCTCGTGGAGGAGGCGCCCACCGCGCACCTGCCTCCCGACGACGGCCGTTACCACCTGCTGCCGCTGTCGGCGCGCACCGCTGCGGCACTCGCGGAGTCGGCGGCGCGGCTGCGTGTCCGGCTGCAGCGGGACCCGGTCGCCATCGCCGACGCGGCATGGACCCTGCAGACCGGCCGCGCAGCGTTCGACCACCGGGCCTTCGTGGTGTGCCGCGACCGTGACGAAGCGGCCCGGGCCCTGACGAGCCTCGCCGAACATCCGCAGGCCCCCGTGGACCCGCCGACGGGTGTGGCGGACGTCGCGTTCCTCTTCCCCGGGCAGCGTGGCGGGCACGTGGGCATGGCGCGCGAGCTGTACGTGCAGGAGCCGGTCTTCCGCGCGGCCATCGACGACTGCGCCGCTCGCGCCGGCGCGGACCTCGGCCTGGACCTGCGGCAGGTGCTGTACCCGGAGCCCGGCGCCGAGACCGAGGCGCAGGCGCGGCTGACCACGACAGCCGTGTGCCAGCCCGCGGTCTTCGCCGTCCAGCACGCCCTCGCCGAGCTGTGGGGGTCTCGTGGGGTCAGCCCGCACGCCGTACTCGGCTACGGGCTGGGCGCGTACGCCGCCGCCGTCTCGGCCGGGGTACTCACCATGGCCGACGCACTGTCGCTGGTGCTCACGCGGGGTCGTCTCCTGGACCGCCTGCCCGAAGTCGCCGTGGTCGCGGTGCCGCTGCCCGAGGCCGACCTGCTGCCGATGCTCGCCGGCGACATGGCGATCGCCGCGATCGACGGTCCGCGGCAGTGCGTCGTCAGCGGTCCCACGGCCGGTGTCGAGCAGCTCGTCGCGCACCTCGCCGGCCTCGGAGTGGACGCCAGCCGGTTGCGGACCGGCTCCGCGGCCCACTCGGTACTCGTCGACGACATCATCGATGAGTACGCCGATGCGGTGGCGTCGGTGCAACTGCGCCCACCGCGGCTGACGTGGATCTCCGACCGGACCGGTGCGCCGGTCACAGCGCGCGACGCGTGCGACCCGGCCTACTGGGCCGACCACCTGCGGCACACCGTCCGCTTCTCCGAGGCCGTGCAGACGCTGCTCGCCGGCTCCGACGGGATCCTGCTGGAGGTCGGCGCCGGACGCGCGCTCGGGGACCTGGCCCGGCAGCACCCCGACGGCGGGACACGCACGATCGCGGCGAGCCTGCCGGACGCAGCCGAAGGAGCCGGGGGAGCCGCCGAGTCGCTCCGCGCCACCGGCGTGTTGTGGCAGGCCGGGCTGCCCGTGCGGTGGTCTGCGCTGCACAACGCCCGACCGCCCCGGCGCGTCCCGCTGTCCACCTACCCGTTCCAACGCGAGCGGTTCGCGCTGGACGATCCGACGCCCGTCGTGGCACTCGCGTCACCGGGCGGCCCGGCGGAACCGGCACCCGGACACGACACGGACCGGGCGGCGACCGATCCGCGCACACCGGTCGAGAAGACGATCGCCGACGTGTGGCGCGAGGTGCTCCGCGTGCAGCACGTGGGCATCGACGACGACTTCTTCGAGCTCGGCGGCCAGTCACTGCACGCAACGCGCGTGCTGGCCCGGCTGCGTCCGGCCCTGGGCCCGGACGCCCCTCGACTCACGATCATGGACGTCTTCGACCACTCCACGATCCGCGAGCTCGCCGCGCTGGTGAGTGGATCCGACCCCCAGGAAGGAGCGGGCCCGTGACCACCCCCGCGGTCGCGGACCTCGAGCAGTCGGCCGCGCCGGACGCGTCCGGTGGACAGCCCACATGACCTCCGGAGGACCTCCCGTGAGCGACCTGACCGAGCTGCCTCCGACACCGACCACGATCCCTGTAGTGCCCGACGGGGAACCCGTCATGTCGTTCGCCCAGGAACGCCTCTGGTTCATGGACGCCTACGCACCCGGCACGACCGCGTACACGATCCCCGAGGCCTGGCGGCTGCACGGGGCGGTCGATCCGACCGCGCTCTCCGTGGCGTTGAACCGGGTCGCGGCCCGGCACGAGCCGTTGCGGACCCGCTTCCCCGCGACCGTGGACGGCCGGCCCGTCGTTCTCGTCGACCCGGTCGGCGCGATCCCGCTCACCACCGCGGCGGCCGGGTCCGACGACGCCGTGGATGCGCTCGTCGACGCCTTCATGGCCGAACCGTTCGACCTCGCCACCGGGCCCGTGGCGCGGGGGATGCTGATCACGATCGCCCCCGATGAGCACGTGTTCGCGCTCGCGGTGCACCACATCGCGGCCGACGGCTGGTCCACCGAGCTCCTCCTCGGCGAGGTGCTGGCCTGCCTGGCCGGCGACCCGCTGCCGGACCTGCCGGTGCGCTACCGCGACTTCGCCGCGTGGCAACGCGCCCAGCCCGACACCGAGCACGACGTGGCGTACTGGCGTGAGCAGCTCGCCGGCGTCGCACCGCTCGAGCTGCCGACCGACCGGCAGCGGCCACCGGTGCCGACCTACACCGGCGCCGCGCACGAGTTCTCGGTGGCGCCGAGCGTGCTCGACGAGGTGTTCCGGCTCGGGCGTGGGCACCGGGCCACGCCGTACATGGTGCTGCTCGCGGCGTTCGCGATCCTGCTGGGTCGCCGGGCGCAGCAGGACGACGTCACGATCGGGTCGCCGACGGCAGGCCGATCCCTACCCGAGCTCGACGACCTCGTCGGCTGCTTCATCAACATGGTGACGATGCGAGTCGACGCGTCGGGCGACCCCACGTTCGTCGAGCTGCTGGCGCGGGTCCGCGCCACGTCCGGGCACGCGTTCGCCCACCAGGAGCTGCCGTTCGAGCGCCTGGTCACCAAACTGAACGTGCCGCGTGAGGTGTCACGTTCGCCGCTGTTCCAGGTGGTCTTCTCCATGCAGAGCTACGAGGCGGACCGGCCGAGCACCCCGGCGCTCACCGTCACCGACGACGTCGCCCTGTCGTACCGCGTGACCCGGTTCGACCTCGAGCTCCACACCGCGGGCGACGACGGCGGCTTCCTGATGGTCTACAACACCGCGCTGTTCGCAGCGGACTCGATCGCGCGCATGGGCGCCCACTTCCGCGTCCTGCTGGAGGGCATCGCCGCCGACCCGCACGCCCCGATCTCGAGCTACGAGCTGCTCACGGCCGACGAGCGCGCGCAGCGCGCGCGATGGAACGACACCGGCACCGACCTCGGTGCCGACCAGTGCCTGCACGTCCCGGTCGAGGCGCAGGCGCGCCGGACGCCCGACCACCCCGCTGTGATCCACCCCGCCGGTCAGCTCTCGCACGCCGAGGTCGACCGGAGGGCCGAGCACCTCGCGGCGCAGCTGACCGCCTCCGGGGTGACGAGGGGCGATCTGGTGGCCGTCGTGATGGAACGGGGCTGGGAGCAGGTCGTCGCGGTACTGGCGATCAACAAGGCCGGCGCGGCCTACCTCCCCGTCGACGCCGACCTGCCCGAGCGCCGCCGCGACGAGCTCATCGCGCGCGGCGGCTGTACCGTGGCCCTCTCCCAGGCGGCGCTGGGCCCGCGGCTGACCTGGCCGGACGGGCTGGCGGCGCTGCCCGTCACCGAGGCGTCGGGCGGCGCGGCACCTGCCTGCCCCGCCGAGCCCCACGACCTCGCCTACGTGATCTTCACGTCGGGCTCGACCGGCACGCCGAAGGGCGTGATGATCGAGCACAGGGCCGCGCTCAACACCGTCCGCGACATCACCGCGCGGTTCCGGGTCGGACCCGACGACCGGGTGTTCGCGCTGTCCGCGCTGAGCTTCGACCTGTCGGTCTACGACGTCTACGGCACGCTGGCCGCCGGGGCCACGCTGGTCATGGGGCGGCCCGAGGAGGACAAGGACCCGGCCGCGTGGGCACGGATCGTCACCGAGCAGCGGATCACCGTGTGGAACTCGGTACCTGCGCTGATGGAACTGCTGGTCGAGCACGCCGAGCAGGACGGGACCGACATCAGCTCGCTGCGGCTGGTGATGATGTCGGGCGACTGGATCCCGCCGACGCTGCCCGACCGCATCCGCGCGCTCGCCCCGAGCGCGGAGGTCGTCAGCCTCGGCGGAGCGACCGAGGGGTCGATCTGGTCGATCTTCCATCCGATCGACGTCGTCGACCCGTCGTGGACCTCGATCCCGTACGGCCGCCCGCTCGCCAACCAGCAGTTCCACATCCTCGACCGCGGGATGTGCGACGTCCCGGTCGGCGTGCCCGGCGACCTGTACATCGGGGGCGCCGGCGTGGCGAGCGGTTACTGGAAGGACCCGGAGCGGACCGCGGCGGCGTTCGTCACGCACCCGCGCACCGGCGCCCGCCTCTATCGGACCGGCGACCTCGGCCGGTACCAGCCCGACGGCGTGATCGAGTTCCTCGGCCGGGCCGACGCGCAGGTCAAGATCCGCGGCTACCGCATCGAGCTCGGCGAGATCGAGGCACACCTGACCCGCCATCCCGAGATCGCCGAGTGCGTGGTGACCACGCACGGGACGGGCAACGCCGCCCAGCTCGTGGCCTACGCCGTGGCCGAACCCGGGCACGAACCCGACCCCGCGGGGCTGCGGTCGCACCTCGCCGCGGCGCTCCCGGCCTACATGGTCCCCAACTCGTTCGTCATGCTGCCCCGGCTGCCACTGACCGCGAACGGCAAGGTGGACCGCGGACGGCTGCCCGCGCCCGAGACGCCCGTCGACGAGGGCGCCGGGCGGACGCCGCCGCGCACCGACCCGGAGCGGGCGGTCCACGCGGTGTGGGCGGACGTACTCGACCGGGCCGACGTCGGGATCGACGACAACTTCTTCGACCTGGGCGGCCACTCCCTGCTCGCGATCAAGGCGGTCGAGCGGCTGAGGCGCGCGGCGCCGGGCGGCACCGAGATCGCCGTGATGGACCTGTTCACCCACCCGACGATCCGGCGGCTCGCCGCCCTGCTCGACGGGGGCACGCCGACGGAGCGCGGGCTCCTGCACCGGCTGACGCCCCAGCCGACGGCCGAGCCCGAGCTCAGCTACGTCGCCGTCCCGTACGGCGGGGGCGGGGCGATGGTCTACACGTCGCTGGCGGACGCGCTGCCGGCCACCCACGCGCTGTGGTCGGTCGCCATCCCCGGCCACGACATCGGGATCGACGAGCAGCACGCGCCGCTCGAGGACGTCGCCGCGCGCTGCGTGCGGGAGATCCAGGAGAACGTCGCCGGGCCGATCGCGCTGTACGGGCACTGCGGTGTCGGCTCGGCGCTCGTCGTCGAGATCGCCAGGAGGCTGGAGGCTGCGGGCCGCATCCCGGAAGCGGTCTACATCGGCGCGATCTTCCCGTTCGCCCGGCCGGGCCGGCGCCTGCCCGCCGCGCTGGGCCGGTTCACCAACCCGGACGCGTTGCGCAGCGACCGCGCCTACGCGAACGGGCTGACCGCGCTCGGGCTCGACATGAGCGACATCGACCCCGTGCACGCCCGGCGCATCGTCCGCAACACCCGCCGCGACACCGAAGCGGCGGAGGAGTACTACACCGGGCTCCTCGGCAGCCCGGTGGAGCGGCTGCGGGCGCCGGTCATCAGCGTGGTGGGGGAGCACGACCCGGCGTCGGAGTACTACCAGGAGCGCTTCCGCGAGTGGCACGTCCTGACCTACACCACCGCCGTGGTGCTGCTCGACGAGGCGGGTCACTACTTCCAGGACCACCGCGCCGCCGAGCTCGCCGAGATCGTGACGACGACCCACCCGGCCGTCTCCGCCGGTGCGCCGGTCGGTGGGGACGCGTGGCGGCTGCTCGACGTCTCGCGGGCCGGTCCGCCGGACGCACCCGACGGGCCCCGGCCTGCGATGCGCCGGTTCCTCGCGGTGGCAGCGGGGCAGCTCCTGTCGGTCAGCGGCTCGGCGCTGACCGCGTTCGCGATCTCGGTCTGGATCTACCTCACCACCGGCTCGCTCATCCAGTTCGCCCTGTCCGCCGTGGCCGGGCTGGTGCCCGGGCTGCTCATCACGCCGCTGGCCGCCTCCGTGGTGGACCGCGGCAACCGGCGCACGACCCTGCTCGCAGGCGCCGTCGGCGCGGTCGGGGTCCAGCTGCTGCTCGGCCTGCTGCTGTGGAGCGGGAACCTGCAGGTCTGGCACCTCTACCCGCTGCTCGCGTCCCTGTCGGTCGCGCTCGCGTTCCAGCGGCTCGCCTTCGGCTCCGCCGTGCCGCAGCTCGTCCCCAAGCGGTACCTCGACCACGCGACCGGTGTCGTCGGGATGGGCTCGGGGGCGAGCCGGCTGATCGTGCCGATCGCGGCCGTCGGGCTGATGGCCGTCGTGGGGTTGGAGGGCGTCCTCGTCCTGGGTGTGCTGAGCTCGGTGGTCGCGATCGCCGGCACGCTCCTGGTCCGGTTCCCCCGGACCATGGCGCAGCGGACGGAGTCGGTGACGGCCGAGATCAGGGCCGGGTTCCGGTACTCGTGGGGCCACCCCCGGCTCCGCCGGATGCTGATCTTCTTCGCGGTGCTCAACGTCGTCCTGTCGCCGCTGTTCCTGCTGGTCCCACCGCTGGTGCTCACCGTCGGCACGCTCACCGACCTCGGCTGGATCCTCCTCGGCTCGGGACTGGCGGGGGTGCTGGGCGGCCTCGTCGTGACGGTGTGGGGTGGCCCGCCGCGGCGCCGGATGCGCGGTGTGCTGCTGTGCACGCTCGGCCTGGCCGTGTTCTCCCTGGTGACCGGCCTGCGAGCGGACCTGGCGACGATCGGCGTCGGCGTGTTCGGCATGTCGCTGTCGCTGACGGTGCTGAACGGGATCCATGCCGCGATCATCGAGGTCAAGGTGCCGCAGCGGTTCCACGGCCGGGTGTCCGCGCTCAACGCGATGCTCTCGTGGTCGGCGCTGCCGCTCGGCTTCGGAGTGGTCGCAGCCTTCGTCTCGGTGCGGTTCGAGCCGCTCCTGACCCCGGGTGGGGCGCTGGCCCCGAGCGTCGGCGCGGTGATCGGCACCGGGCCGGGGCGGGGGATCGCGCTGCTGTACGTGCTGTGCGCAGCGGCCGTCGCGCTGCTGGCGGCGGCGGCACTGCGCTCCGGGCTGCCCCGGCTCGTCGACGACAGTCCCGACGCCACCCCCGATGACCTGATCGGGCTCCGGGCGCTGGGCCGCGCTCCGCTGACCCCCACGGAGGAGGCGGCCGACGACCGGGTGCCGACGAGATCGGGAACGGCCTAGTGGCTACGAGCCCATCTCGTCGACGAGACTTTTCGGGCGCATGTCGGTCCACGACCGGTCGACGTAGGTGAGACAGTCCTCGCGACCGGCGGGGCCGAAAACATGCGACCAACCGTCCGGAATTTCTACGAGGTCCGGCCACAGTGAGTGCTGGTTTTCGCGGTTCACCACCACGACGTAAGACAGCGGTTCGTCATCGAACGGGCTTCCGTTCGGCCGAGTCGTCACCGCAACACTTGAGCACTCGATCCGGAACCTGTCAAGCAATCGGTAGCCGCCATGGCATTTCCGGTCATCGTTCACATTCATGACCACTGTCGTTCAGATCGGAATGACTTCGGGAGGAGATGTATGTTGCGACCGCGAGATTCTGACGTTGCTGCAGATGGAGCCCGCGTCCCGGTTTCCGATTCGGCCGCCGGCGCCGGGATCCCCTTGTCACTCCAGCAGGAACAGGTCTGGTTCCTGCACCGGTTCGCTCCGGACAGCATCGCTCACCACACGCAGACGACGATCCGTGTCGTCGGTGCCTTCGATCTCGACCGGCTCGACCGGGTCGTCACGGAGATCGGTCGGCGGCACGAGGTACTGCGCACCACCTACCCGGAGATCGGTGGAAAACCGTGGCAGGTGGTGCACCCGCCGCAGCCGGTCCGGGCGAGGCGGCTCGACATCGGTGACGCCCGCGACGGACAGCACGAGCTGCTGGCCGAGATCGTCACCCGGGAACTGCGCGAGCCGTTCCACGTCGAACAGCTGCCGCTGGTTCGCTGGACCGTGGTGCGGCTGTCGGACGAGGAGCACGTACTCGTCCTGGTGGCGAGCCAGCTGCTGTTCGACGGATGGTCCTTCTCGCTGCTGATGCGCGAGTTCACGACGCTGTACAACGCGTTCACCGACGGCGTCGAGCCGCCGTTGGCCGAACTGCCCGCCCAGTACCAGGACTTCGCGCGCCGGCAACGCTCGGCGCTGGAGACCCCACCCCTGCAGGCGCAGCTCGCGTACTGGCAGAACCGGCTCAGTGACCTCCCGCCCGTGCTGGAACTGCCGGTGGACCGCCCGAGGCCCGCGATCCAGAGCTTCCGCGGGGAGACCCTGCGGGTGGAGCTGCCACCCGGGCTGGCGGCCGCGCTGCGCTCGTTCTGCCGCGCTCACCGGGTGACGTTGTTCAGCACCATGCTCGCGGCGTTCTCCACACTTCTGTACCGCTACACCGGGCAGCGGGACATCTGCGTCGGGTCCTCGTTCGCCGGCAGGCAGGCACCCCGGACCGAGGACCTGATCGGCATGTTCGCCAACACGGTGCTGTTGCGGTGCGATGTCGACGCCAGGCTGGGCTTCGCCGACCTGGTCGAGAAGGTGCACAGCGTCGTGCTGGACGCGACGGCGAACGAGCTGTTGCCGTTCCCGGAGCTGGTCCGGGTGCTCAACCCCACCCGGGAGCCGGGCCGCAACCCGCTGACCGACGTCCTCTTCAGCGTCGACGACTCCCCGGTCCCGAACCTCGACCTCGCCGCCACCACCGGGTCCGGAGCGACCGGGACGATCGTCGAGCGCCGGAACGGCTCGGCGAAGACGGACCTGAACGTCGTGGTGATCCCACGAGAGGAAAGCCAGGGCCCCGACGTCGAACATGCCGACGCCGACCACGCCGACGGCCGGATCACCATGCTCTGGGAGTACGTCGTCGACCTGTTCGACGCCGCGACCGTTCGACGGATGGCGGACAGTTACCTGCGGCTGCTGGCTGATGCGGTCGCACGCCCGGCGGCACCGCTGTTCGAGCTGGCCGTGCTCAGCCGGCGGGACCGTGTCATGGTGCTGGACGACTGGAATCCTGAACGCCGTCACGTCGCCGACGGCGGCCCGCTCGTTCATCACGCGGTCCGGGCGCAGGCCCGGAGCACGCCGGATGCTCCGGCGATTCGCGACGGCACCCGCGAGGTCAGCTACGCCGAGCTGATCCGTCAGGCGGACTCGCTGGCCGCCGTCCTCCGCGCACGCGGTGTCCTACCTCGGACGGTGGTGGGTGTGTGCCTGCCACGTGGCGCGGACCTGGTGATCGCCGAGCTCGCCGTGCTCTGCGCCGGGGCCGCCTACCTGCCCCTGGACCCGGACAACCCGCCGGCCCGCCTGGCCGGCCAGTACACCGCCGCCGGTGTCGTCCTCGTCGTCACCAGCAGTGTGATCGAGGACCGCCTCCCTGCCGATCTCGCACGCCTGCAGATGGACCGGCTGCCCGATGTCGCCGATGTACCTGACGCCGGTCCGGAGCCGGTACTCGGCGTGCATCCGACGACGCTCGACGACCTCGCCTACCTCATCGCGACATCCGGCTCGACGGGCCGGCCGAAGATCGTGATGGTCGACCACCGATCGTTGTCCAATGTGGTCGCCTGGCGTCGTCGGCGCTGCGACATCGGGCAGGCCGACCGGATCGCCCAGGTTGCCTCCCCCGGGTTCGATCCCTCCGTGACCGACATCTGGCCCACCCTGGTCTCCGGCGCGACCCTGTACGTGCCCGACCAGGACACCAAGCTCGATCCGGAGCGCCTGCGTTCGTGGCTGGTCGACGAGGGGATCACCGTCACCGAGTTGCCGACGGCGTTGGCCGAGCGCGTGCTGGCGTTGCCATGGCCCGCCGAGCCTGCCCTTCGGGAGCTGATCATCGGGGGCGACCGGCTCCGGGTCCGGCCTGCCGCCGGCCTGCCGTTCCGGGTGCTCAACGAGTACGGCCCGACGGAGACCACGGCGACCGCGACGGCCGGGCACATCGAACCCGCCGGAACCGTGCACGGGCCACCCGACATCGGACGCCCGATCACCGGTGTGAGCGTCTACATCCTGGACGCGTGGCGGCAACTGGTACCGCCCGGGGCGACCGGTGAGCTCTGGATCGGCGGCGTCGGTGTCGCACGCGGCTACCACGGTTCGGCAGGGCTCACCGCGGACCGCTTCGTCCCCGACCCGTTCTCCGACGTCCCGGGGATGCGGATGTACCGCACCGGCGACCTCGCCCGGCATCTCCCGAGCGGGCAGATCGAGTTCGTCGGCCGCCGGGACCGCCAGATCAAGCTGCGTGGCTACCGGATCGAACCGGCCGAGATCGTCGAGGCACTGCGCGCACATCCCGCAGTCACCGACGCGGTGGTGCTGGCCACGGCCAACGGGGAGGGGGAGAAGCGGCTCGTCGCCTATCTCGAGGCGCAGGACGGACCGGCGCTGCGACAGCAGGTGCGTGAGCACCTCGCCGACCGGCTCCCGCGATACATGATCCCCACCGATCTCGTGCTGCTGGACTCGTTGCCGATCAACCGGAACGGGAAGGTGGACGAGCGTGCTCTGCCGACCCCCGGTCCGAGCGAGCCCGATCCCGACTTCCGGGCGCCCGGCACCGGTACGGAACGGTGGCTGGCCGACACCTGGTGCAGGGTGCTGCGGCTGGAACGAGTCGGCCTCGACGACAACTTCTTCGACATCGGCGGGCACTCGCTGCTGTTGGCCGCCGTGCAGCGGGAGCTCGCCGAACGGGGCCACGACCTGTCGATGGTGACGTTCTTCGAGTACACGACGATCCAGCACCTGGCGAGGTATCTGGATGATCGCGACATGGTCGCCGCCGGCGACGCCGACGATGCCGACCGGTCCGGTCGAGCGGCACGACGGGGTGCGGGGCGCGCTCGCCTGAGCCGGCGCCGGGCAGCAGTGCGCTCAGCCGAGCCGACGAATGCGGGCGGTCCCGAGGAGAGAACGTGACCGACGTTCCCCGGGGCGAGAGTTCGTTACCGCTGGCCCGCCGAGGGTTCTTCCGGGTGAATGCGGGCCTTGTCGTAAGTTGTTTCCCCGGCCGGCTTCTCTGCATTGTGGTGGACGACATCGCGCAGTTTGGGGATCGTGGAGAACAACGGCGGCAGGAAGGACAGGGCATTGAGTCCGGCGGCCAACCAGAACACGCCCGGTAGCCCGATGTACTCCACCAGCAGTCCGCCGCCTGCGGCACCCAGCGGGATGACGCCCCAGGTGGCGAACCGGAACACCGAGTTCATCCGGCCCAGCAGGTGCGGCGGTGTGACGGCCTGGCAGAGGCTGACCTGCAGGACGTTGAAGATGAATGCGCCGAGGTACGCGACGAACATTCCGATCGCGAACGTCACGGGCCCGCTGGACATCGGCAGGATCGCCGAGCCGGCGGTGAACAGGACGATCGAGACCATGAATGCGGTGCCGGTGCCGAAGCGGCGTGCGAACGGTTCCGCCACGAGTGCGCCGAGCACGCCGCCACCGTTGCCGACAGCCAGCGCGACACCGATCACCACGGGGCCCATCACCAGCACCTCGGCGGCGTAGACGACCTGCAAGGCGAGGATGATCGCGGACGCGAGCTCGGCGAGCGTGGCGCACAGCAGCAGCGGGCGCATCAGCGGGTGGCCGAAGACGAAGCGCACGCCCTCGCGGATGTCCCGGCTGAGGCTGGTCTTCTCGACCGGTCGATCCACCGGTGCGGGCTTGCGGATGCGCAGGACGTAGTACGCCGACGACAGGTACGTGACCACGTCGGCGAGCACCGCGAGCGGGGCGGTGAGCAGCTGCACCATGAAACCGCCGACGGCCGGGCCGCCGATCTGGGAGACGGAGCGGGAGAGCTCGAGCTTGCCGTTGGCGTCGACGAGGCGGTCCTCGGCGACCAGCGCGGGCAGGATCGACAGCTGCGCGACGTCGTAGAAGAGCGTCCCCAGCCCGATCAGGAAGGTGACGACGTACAGCAGCGGCATGCTGAGCACGTCCAGTGCCAGCGCGATCGGCACGGCGAGCAGCGCCACCGCCCGCAGCAGGTCGGCTCCGATCATCACCGCGCGCAGCGGGAGCCGTTCCACCCAGACGCCTGCGGGGAGACCGATCAGCAGGATCGGCAGGTACTCGACCGCCCAGAGCAGACCGATCTCCAACGGTGATGCGTCGAGGGCGAACAGCGCCACCAGCGGGAGGGCCAGCAGGGTGATGCCGGTGCCGAACAGGCTGACGGTCTGGGACATCCAGAGGTTGCGGTAGTCCGCGGCGCCCCACAGGCTCCGGCGCAGGCCCGATCGCCACTCGGTCGTCATCCCGGGCGCCGGTCGACGGTCGTGGTGGGCATGGGTGTCCTTCGGGGTGGGAGCACGGGATCCACGTCAGCTCCGTCCAGATCGTGCCGCAGGAAATGCGAGACAGATTGCCGACTCGACGTTTCGTGCGCGGCGAGGGCTCGGCGGCCTGTTTTCGCGCATAGTGACCTGCATGGCGATCGGGTGGGCTGCCGGTATCAGTAGATCCACTGGCTACATATTTGTCAAGCCGGGCCGCCGCGGCCGAGAACGGCTAATGCATCCAGCGCCGGACTTTAGCGTCGTTGCAACTTTGCCTGATGTTTACCCACGCTTCCGCTGTGATCGCGCAGGCCTGTGGCTACTCTCCGACAGGCGCTGTCCCACGCAGTTCGCGGGTGATTGCCTGTTCGACGTCTGTTCCGTCGTTCCGGCGTCCCGATCGATTCCGACCGGAGACCGAGGTATGAGTACCGAAGACGTCGGCGACAGCGGTTTCATCGCCGTCACGGCCATGGCGGGACGTTTCCCGGGAGCCCCGGACGTCGAAACTTTCTGGGCCAACCTCTGCGACGGCCGGGAATCGGTGTGGGTGCTGCGCGACCAACTGCCGGCGGCGACAGACGGGTACGTGCCCTCCTACGGCCTGCTGAGCGATCCGGACCTGTTCGACGCCGACTACTTCGACTACTCGCCCGACGACGCCCTGATCATGGACCCGCAGCACCGGCTGCTGCTGGAGTGCGCCCACGAGGCCCTCGAGCGCGCCGGCTACGGCGGCCCCGAACGCCTGTCGACCGGCGTGTTCGTCGGGGGGTCGGTCACCGACCACGGAGCCCTCGTCCGGGCCTGGGGGCACGCCCGGGGCGCGCCGTTGCCGGACACCCGTGTCCAGCAGGGGAACGACGTCGACTTCCTCGCCACCCGGATCGCCTACAAGCTGGACCTGACCGGGCCCGCCATGGCGGTGCAGTCGGCCTGTTCCTCGTCGTTGGTGGCGGTGCACGTCGCCATCGGTGCGCTGCTCGCGGGTGACTGCGCGATGGCGGTGGCCGGCGGCGCCTCGGTGCTGGCCGCGATCCCGGTGCTGCAGCACGACCCGGACGACATCTTCGCCGACGACGGACGGTGCCGTCCGTTCGACGCGCACGGCCGCGGCACCGTCCGGGCGAGCGCGGTGGGCCTGGTGGTACTGCGTCCACTCGCCGAGGCACTGGACGACGGTGACCACGTGCACGCGGTCATCCGCGGTACTGCGGTGAACAACGACGGCCGGCGCAAGATGGGCTTCCACGCACCGAGCGTGGCCGGGCCGGCCGGGGCCGTCCGCACCGCTCAGCTGGTGGCCGGTGTCGACGCCGACGAGATCGGCTACGTCGAGGCGCACGGCACCGGCACCGCGCTCGGCGACCCGGTCGAGGTCGCCGGACTGACGAAGGCGTTCCGCCAGAGCACGGACCGGACGGGGTACTGCCGGATCGGGTCGGTCAAGGCCAACGTCGGCCACGCCGACGCGGCCGCGGGCATCGTGGGACTGATCAAGACAGTGCTCTGCGTGGAGCACGGCGTGCTCCCCGCCAGCCTGAACTTCAGCGAGCCGAACCCGGCGATCGACTTCGCGTCCTCCCCGTTCGTCGTCAACGACCGGACCGTCCCCTGGGAGTCCGGGGGGCGGCCCCGGGTCGGCGCCACGAACGTGCTCGCGTTCGGTGGGACCAACGCACACGCCGTGGTGGCCGAGTCGCCTGCCGCGCTCCCGACGACCCCGGGGCGACCGGACCACCTGCTGGTCCTCTCGGCGCGGACCTGGCCCGCGCTCCAGGACGTCGCCCGCAGGCTGGCCGACCATCTCGAACGGTGCCCGGACACTGATCTCGCCGACGTCGCGTGGACCTTGCAGTCGGGTCGGGCGATGCATCCGCAGCGCCACTTCGTGGTCGCCGCGGACGTGGCCGAGGCCGTTGCGGCGCTGCGTACCGGCCTGCCGGGCGGGGACGGCCCGGACCGCGCACGCCGACAGCGCACCGTGTTCCTCTTCGCCGAGCCGGGCGGCGACCGCACGGGCTCCGTCGCCGCGATCCACGCCGCGGAGGAGGTGTTCCGCGCCCACCTGGACGAGATCGCCGACGCTGCGCACCCGCATCTCGGCCACGACCTGCGCCGGTCGCTGCTCGCGGCCCCCGGCCCGCAGAGCACGCCCGCAGTGCCGGCAGCGCACCTCGCTGTGCAGTACGCGACGGCGAGGCTGCTGATGTCCTGGGGTGTACACCCCGACGCGGTGGCCGGGCAGGGGCTCGGCGCCCGCTGCGCGGCGGCCGTCGCCGCGCAGCTGAGCCCCGCCGACACCGCCCGCCTGCTCGTCGCGCTCACCGAAGCCGAAGCCGAAGATGCGGTCGCCGGGGTGCCGGCGCGGCCCGGCAGGCCACTGCTCTGCGACGTCCCGGCGGCGCTGGACGGCGCATCGGGGCAGATCGTCGTGCACATCGGGGCGGAGCCACCGGCAGCGCCTGCCACCGGCGCCGTCGAGCCGGTGCCCGCCGACGTCCTGCCTGTCGACGTCCTGGATGGGCCCGGCCGGTCACCGACCGGTTTCCGGACGGCGCTCGCCGCGGCCGGTCGGCTCTGGGCGGCCGGGGCGCCTGTGGATTTCGCCGCCCTGCACGCGGGCGAACGACGGCGCCGCCTGCACCTGCCGACCTATCCGTTCGAGCGACGTTCCTACCTGGTGCCCCACCCGCCGTCCTCTCCCCACCCACCACCCGAGCGTCTCGACTGAAGGAGCACGTCTCTCTGTGAACGACATCGAGCGAGCCATCGGCTCCCTGCTGGTTGCGGACCTGTTCGTCGAGGTCCCGGAGGACCGGATGAGCCCCGAGGACCGGCTGCGCGGCGATCTCGGGCTGGACTCGCTGGGCTTCGTCGAGCTGCGGGTCCAGTGCGAGAACACGTTCGGGGTCACGATCTCCGACGCCGACTTCACGCCGGAGAACTTCACCAGCATCCGCAGCGTGGCCGACCTCGTCCGCACCTTGCAGGGCAGCTCCACCGTCGCCGGCGACTGACCGTCCATGGCTCCGACCAGCACGGCCCGAGAGGACACATCCATGTCAGCCGCAGGCGTGCTCGGATCGACCCGGTCGTGGTTCGACCGGGACGTCCAGTTCGACCACTACGGAGCGGACCCGCTGCCGTTCGGGTGCACCGGGGCGAGGGGGATCGTCCAGCAGTTCGTCGAGCTTGCAGGTGGTCAGGCGGGCCGCTCCTTCGACGTGCTGGACGCCAGCGGCGGGTACGGGTCCGCCTGCCTGGGTGCGGGGTCGGAGGTGATCGCCGAGGCGTTGGCGACCGCGGTCCGGCAAGCGGGCTACGTGACCGATGAGATCGCCTCGGCGGAGCGTTCCCTGCTCCTGGAGCGGCTGTTCGGTCCCGGCGGGCTGTTCGCGGACCGGTTCCCGGCGGCGGACTACCGGGTCAGCGGACGCAACTCGGGCTCGGAGGGCATGGAGCTCGCGCTGCGTCTCGTCCTCGAGTCGCGCTTCGACCGGCGCCTGCTGCGCGCCGTCCCCGGGGCCGAGCAGCGTGACATCGTGCTCGGCTTCGAGGGGGCGTGGCACGGCTGGTCGGGGGGACTGCTTCCGCTGCTCAACCGCCGCCACTACCGGGTCGGTCTGCCCGCGGTCGCCCCGGAGCAGTTCGGCTTCAGCACCGACCACATCCCGTTCGGTGACGTCGAGGCGGCGCAGGAATGGTTCGACCGCAACGGCGACCGCGTGCTGGCGGTGATGGTCGAGCCCGTCCAGGGCGACGCCGGGATCCTGGTGCCGGAGCAGGGCTACCTGCGCCGGCTGGCCGCGCTCGCCGAGCAGAGCGGCGCCCTGCTGGTGGCGGACGAGGTCCTCACCTTCGCCAAGACCGGCCGGTTCTTCGCGATGTCCGACGACGAGGGCCCCATCCCCACCGACATCACGGTGATCGGCAAGAGCCTCGGCATGGGTGCGCTGTCGACCTCGATGGTCATCGCGCGCCGCGAGCTCGGGGTGCGACCGACCGGCACGGTCTCGACCTCCGACCTGCGCCCGCTCACGTGCGCGGTGATCCGGGCAGGCCTCGACCACGTCGTCGGGGAGGGGCTGCTCGAGCGCTCCGCGGAGGTGGGTGCGCAGCTGGGCCGGCTGTTGCGGGAGCGGGTGGTGGCGCCGTTCCCCGACCTGTACCGGGAGGCCCGCGGAGTGGGTCTGCTGCACGGGATCGAACTGACCGAGCCCACCGCCGCCCGCATCGGCGAGCTGCGCAACTGCATGATCCGCAATGGCGTCTACGTGGAGTTCATGTCCGGCGCCGGGCGCCGTTCGCACGGCCTGCGGTACGTGTACCCGACGATGCGGGTGGCGCCGCCGCTCGTCGTGTCCGCCGACGACGTCGAGACGATCGCCGCACGGCTGGCAGCCGGGTCGCAGGCTCTGCGGGAGCTCGCGGCGTGACGGCCGTCCCGTCCGCACCGGCGGGTGCGCGGCTGCTGCCCGTCACCCGGCGCGTCGAGCACGCCGACACCGACGCGTCCGGCGTCGTGCACTTCGCGCGGTACCCGGCATGGCAGGAGACCGCGTTGCTGGCGAACCTCGAGCGGCTCGGCGTCGGGCTCGGTGTGCTCGCGCGCGAGGGGTTCGACCTCGTCGTCACGGAGTCGACGACCCGGTACCGCGCACCGGCGCGCTATCCCGACGAGCTGAGCCTGGAACCCGTCGTCGGACACCTCGGCGCCGCGCGGGCACGGATCGACACGACGATCCGGCGGACCGCGGACGGCACCGAGCTCGCCACCGGCCAACTCGTCGTGGCCCTCACCGATCGCGCAACCGGTGCGCCGTGCGCGCTGCTTCCCGTCCTGCACGCCGTCCTCGAGGAGACCCGCTCCGATGTCCACCGCTGAACCCGACGTCGCGACCGACCGGGACACGTCGTCCGAGCCGAGCCGGACAATGGGCTTCACCGAGATCAAGAGCTGGTTGCGCCACCGGCACCCGATGCTCTACCTCGACCGCGTGCTCGACTACGAGCCGGGTGTGCGGCTGGTCAGCAGGCTGTCGGTGTCGGCACAGATGGACGCGATCGCGGGGCACTTCCCGGAGCGCGCGATCTTCCCGGCCAGCCATCTGAGCCAGGCGTTCGCGCAGTCCGGGATCATCCTGTTCCAGGTCAGCACCACGCGCCTCGCCGAGGACGAGCTGACGCTGGTCGGCGCGATGAACTCGCGGTTCTTCCGGATCGTCACCCCCGGCGACACGGTGACGATCACCGTCTCCGTCGACCGCCTGCTGGGCGCCACGTTCTTCTTCTCGGGCCGGGCCGTCGTGGACTCGACGACGGTCGCCGCGTTCCGCGCCAACCTCGTCCGGCGCAAGACCGCCGACATGGGACACCAGTGGTGGTGACCGGCGCAGTGACGACCGGCGCAGTGACGACCGGCGCGGTGGTCACCGGAATGGCCTGGTCCACGGCGCTGGGCTCGGACCTCGACGAGGTGTGGCGGGCGCTGCTGTCCGGGGCGACCGGCGTGACGCCCGTGCCGAGCGCGCACCCGGTGCGCAACGGCCGGGCGGCGGTCGTGGCGGACCTGCCGATGGACCTCGACCCGGTGCAACGCCAGTACGAGCTCGGCGCGCGAACACTGCGAGCCGCGGTGGCCGACGCCGGGCTCGATGTCACCGATCCGCGGCTGCGTCTGGTGGTCGGCACGAGCTACGGATCGCATCTGGACGTCCCACCCGACGGGCTGGACCGGTGGGGCGAGGCTCTCGCCACGGGGCTGGGCATGGCCCGCCGCCCGCTCATGGTGAGCACCGCCTGCTCGGCGGGCTCGGACGCGATCCTGGTCGGTGCCGCGCTGATCGCCGAGGGTGAGGAGGAGATCTGCGTCGTCGGTGGCGTGGACGTGCTGACGCAGGCCAAGCGGCTCGGGCACTCCGCGCTCGGCACCATGTCGCCCACCGCGCTGCGGGCCTTCGACGAGAGCCACGACGGCATGGTCCTCGGCGAGGGCGCGGCGTTCCTCGTGCTCGAGCGGGATGGTTCGGCGCAGGAGCGCGGGGCTCGCGTGCGGGGGCGGCTCTCGGGCACCGGCTCGGCGAACGACGCCGCAGGCCCGACCGCCCCCGACCCGAGCGGCGACACCGTCGTGCAGGCGGTGCGCACCGCGCTGGCTGCCGCCGGCCGCAGCACCGGCGAGGTCGGCGTCCTCAACGCGCACGGCTCCGGCACCCCGGTCAACGACGACGTCGAGTGCCGCGCCTTCGGGAGCCTCTTCGCGGGCGGGGCGGCACCCGTCGTGTTCGCGACCAAGGGCGCTTTCGGCCACACGTTGGGCGCCACCGGAGCGCTGGAGGCCGTCGCCGTGCTGCTGGCGCTGCGGGACAAGCAGGTGCCGCCGGTGCCCGGGCTGGAGACGGTCATGCCGGGCTTCCCGCTACCCCTCCCGAGCGGCGCGGCGCTGCCGTTCGCCGGCGAGGTCGGGCTCAGTGTCACGCTCGGGTTCGGCGGGTTCACCACCTGCCTCGCGTTGGAGGCGGTCGCATGACGGGCCGGCAGGAGCCGGAGCTGAGCGGAGCCGGTCTGGTCCAGCTGGCCGCGGGCCGGCTGGCCAAGCTGGCGACGGCCCCGCCGCGCAGGCGGATCCCCTCCCTGTACGCGGACCCGGCCTCGTGGGCCGTCCTGGAGACCGTCGACGAGGTGTGGGCAGACTGCCCGGACGCGGTACGGGCAGCGCCCGAGGCCACGGCGATGGTCCTGGTCAGTACCTACGGCACCACGGACACGATGACGGCGATCAGCCGCGCGGTGCCGGGTGGACGGCTCTCACCGCTGCGCTTCGCGGGGGCGAGCGCAGGCGGCCCGATCAGCCTCGTCTGCCTGGTGCACGGCTTCCGGGGGCCGACCCTCATGATCACCACCGATCCGGTGGACGGGTGCCCGGTGGCCCTCACGATGGCCCGGCACTGGCTGCGGACCGGCGCCGGGAGCCACGTCGTGGTCGGTGTGCACGACCACGATCCGCTGCGCGGGCACCAGGTGCGGTGCGTCGTGCTCGGGGCTGCGTGATGAGTGCAGGCTCGGACGTCCCGGAGCGGGCGGCGGTGCTGGCCTTCCTGGCCGCGTCGGTGGACGTCGGACCTGGTCCCGGCGGTCCGACGCCGGCGGAGCCCGACGCGGCTGCGGTCTTGGTCGACGCGGTCGCCGACCTGGGCCTGCCGCCCGGCTCTCCCGTGCTGATCGCGATGCCGAACGGCACGATCACCCTCGCCGCGTTCTTCGGTGTGCTGCTCGCCGGCGCCGTCCCGGTGCTGCTCCCGCCGGTGGCCGGAGCCGCCCGGATCTCCGAGATCGGCAGGCAGCTGGGCGGGGCGGCGCTGATCGCGCCCCGGATCGACCCGGCGCGCTACGGCGCGACGACGGTGCACCCGCTCGGCGGCCGGTGCGAGGCGGCGCTGCTGGACGGGCGGGCGCACCAGCGGTACCAGCCGGGCGAGGTCGTGCTGATGACGTCGGGCACCTCCGGGATCGCCAGCGGCTGCCTGCACGGCGTCGACGCGCTGCTGCGCAACGCCGACCGCCACGCCACCGCCATCGGTCAGCGCCCCGACGACACGGTCCTGGTGTCGTTGCCCCTGTACTACTCCTACGGCCTGGTCGCGCAGGCGCTGGCCGCGTTCGTGCGGGGATCGCGGCTGGTCGTCTCCGGACCGCCGTTCACCGCCCGGTCCTTCGTCGAGACCATCCGCGCCCACGACGTCACGGTGTCCTCGCTGACGCCCAGCGCGGCGGTCCGGCTGGCCGCGGACCCGCCTGCCGGACCAGCCGCCCTGCGGGTGCTCACCGTCGGCGGCGACGAGCTCGACCCGACGCACGTCGGCGCGCTGCTGGCCGACGGCCCGCAACAGGAGCTCTACCTCACCTACGGCCTCACCGAGGCCGGCCCGCGCGTGACCACGCTCGCTGCGCACCGCGAGCCCGAGCACCGCTGGGGCTCGGTCGGCACCCCGTTGCCGGGGGTGCGGACGTACCAGCGCGACTCCGCGGGCGACGGGCCCGGCGCCGAGCTCGTCGTCGAGTCCGACACGGTGCTGCGCCGACGGCTCCCCGGGGGCGCCCCGACCGTCGCGGGCACCGTCGCCACCGGCGACCGGTTCGACATCGACGCCGACGGCTACCACTACTTCCGCGGCCGGTCCGCCGACTCGGTCGTCATCGGCGGGGAGAAGATCTGGCTGCCGTCGGTGCGCCGGATCGCCGCCGAGGTGCCCGGCGTCCGGCACGCCACCACCACCGTCTACCGGGACGACCGCAACGAGCTGCGCTACGGCCTGGACGTCGCCGCGGACGACCCCGGGCCGCGGCTGGCGGCCGAGATCGAGCACGCGCTCAACCGCGTCCTGCTGCGCGCTGAGCGCCCGCACCGGATCACGTTGTGCCGGGCGACGACCGAGGAGTGGCGCAAATGAGTCCCGATCCCGGCACCGCGGCGACCACGGTCCCGGCGTTGCGTGCCGTCGCCGAGCGCGTGCGGCGGGCGCCGGACGCCGAAGCGGTCCGCTCGGCAGACGAGGCCGCCGACTACCGCACCCTGTGGGAGCGGTCCGCGCAGGTCGCGGCGCGGCTCGCGCAACTCGGTGCCGTCCCCGGCACGGCCGTCGGCGTGCACCTGGAACGGTCGGTGGACCTGGTCGTGACGCTGGTCGGGCTGCTGCGCTCCGGCTGCGTCGCGGTGCCGCTGGACGTCGGGTACCCGCCCGAGCGGCTGCGGTTCATGTGCGCCGATGCCGGCGTGGAGCTGGTCGTCGGCCACCAGGGTCCCCTCGACCGGCTGGGCGGCTTCAGCACCGTCGTGACCGACGGGGAGGTCGGCTACGCCACCGCAGGGCCGGCCCGGCCCGTGCCGGACCCCGCTCCGGCGTTCGAGGCCCCCGAGGTGGCCGGCGACGACATCGCCTACGTCGTCTACACCTCCGGGTCCACCGGCCGCCCGAAGGGCGTGCGCTACGCACACCGCAACCTCGCCAACCTGGTGGCCTGGCAGTCCGAGGCCAGCGAGTGCGGTCCGGGGGACCGGACCCTGCAGTTCGCCCCGGCGTCGTTCGACGTCACCTACCAGGAGGTGCTTCCCACGCTCGGCGAGGGCGGCACCGTCGTCTGCTGCCACGAGGACGAGCGGCTGGACCCGCAGCTGCTCTGGGACCTCGTCGAGCGGGAGCGGGTCAACCGGCTCTTCGTGCCGTTCGTGATGATCCAGTCGCTCGCCCTGTTCGCCGACGACGCCACCCCGGAGACGCACCCGCTGCGCGAGATCCTCACGTCGGGGGAGCAGGTGCAGTGCACGGCGGCGATCCGGGCGATGTTCACCCGGCTGCCGGACTGCCGGCTGGTGAACCAGTGGGGGACGACCGAGACCCATGTCGCCACCTGGTACCGGCTGCCCGCTGACGTGGCCGGCTGGGTCGACCTGCCCTCGATCGGCACGCCGATCACCGGCACCGACGTCCGGGTCTGCGACGCGGACGGCCGGCCCGTACCGGACGGCGAGGTGGGTGAGCTGTGGATCACCGGAGCCGCCGTCGGCCCCGGCTACCTCGGCCTGCCCGAGCGCACCGCGCGCAGCTACCGCACCGACCCGCTGGACCCGGCCGTGCCCGCCTACCGCAGCGGGGACCTCGGCCGGGTCACCCCGGACGGCCTCCTGGAGTTCCTCGGCCGGGAGGACACGCAGGTCAAGGTGCGCGGGTTCCGGATCGAGCTCGGGGAGATCGAGAGCCTGCTCTGCTCCGACCCGTCGGTCGCGCAGGCGGTGGTGGTGGTCAGCGGCGCCGCGGCCGAGGACCGGAGCCTGCGCGCGTTCCTCGTGCCGAAGTCGGCTCCGGAGGACAGCTCGGCCTGGTCGGCGGGGCTCCTCGCGGACCTGCGCGACCGGTTGCCCGCCTACATGGTGCCGGTCCGGGCCGACGTCGTCGGGTCGTTGCCGCGTACACCCAGCGGGAAGGTCGACCGGCTCGCGCTGGCCACCGGGAGCGCAGCATGATCGAGAAGATCACTGCGGACGCGCCGGACACCATCCCGGTGCCGGGCCGGACGGCAGGACCGTTGTCGGGTGCCCAGCGGGCGCTGTACCTGGTCGAACTGCTCCACCCGGGCACGCCGATGTACAACATCACGGTGGCGGTCCGCCTGGAGGGCCCGCTCGACGTGCCGCGGCTCCGCAGCGCCCTCGCGCGCGTCGTCGCGCGGCACGATGCGCTGCGTACGACCTTCGCGCCGGGCACCGCGCCGCCGTTCGAACCCGTCCAGCGGATCGGCGACCCGGACGTGGAGCTGCCCGTCGTCGAGCTGGACGCCGACCGTGACGCCGACGGGACCGAGGTCGCGGACGCCGCGGCGTTGCGACTGGCCCAGACGTGGGCCGACGAGCCGTTCGACCTGGAACGCGGGCCGCTGCTGCGCACCCGGCTGCTGGTGACGGGCCCCGAGCGGCACCTGCTCGTCGTCACGATGCACCAGCTCGTCTCGGACGGTCCGTCGCTGCAGGTGTTCTTCGACGAGCTGGCGCAGGCCTACGCGGGTGAGCCCGAGACGCCCCCGCCTGCCGTGCGGTTCGCCGACTACGCGGCCTGGCAGCGGGCCCGCCCGGTCGACGCCGAGCAGCTCGGCTGGTGGCGTGAGCGCCTCGCCGGGGTCCCGATGGTGCTGCGGCTGCCGACCGACAAGCCACGCCCGCCGGTCGCGGGCCCGCACGGGGGGAACCACCGCCACCCCCTGCGCGCCGCGGTGATGACGCCGGCGCTGCAGCTCGCGCAGCGACTGCGCGTGACGCCGTTCGTGCTGGTGCTCACCGCGTACGCCACCTTCCTCTCCCGCCTCGCCCGCTCTCGCGACGTGCTGGTCGGCGTGCCGGTGAGTGCCCGCGACCGCGTCGAGCTGGAGAGCGTGATCGGGTTCTTCGCCACCACCCTCCCGGTGCTCGTCGAGGCGCACGCCGACCGGGGCTTCGCCGACCTGTGCCGGTCGGTACAGGGGGAGCTGCTGGACGTCCTGACCCACCGCGAGGTGTCGATGGAGCAGCTCGCGCAGGAGCTCGCGCCCGAGCGCGACCCCGGGCACGCCCCGCTGGTCCAGGCGTTCTTCTCCTTCGAGCAGGAGCCGATCGTGAGCGCGCGCCTCGCGGGCCTGCGCGCCACGGCCATCGACCTCCCGCCGACCGGGGCGAAGGTCGACCTCGACATGCTGGTGTTCCGCTCGGCCGCAGGCGGGGACGACTTCGACCTGACGCTCACCTACCGGGCCGACCTGTTCGAGGCCGCCACCGTGGCCCGGATGGCGGTCTACTTCGAGCGGCTGCTGTCTGCGGCCGTCGCGGCGCCGGACGCCCCGGTCCGGACGTTGCCCGAACCCGCTGCCGACGGGCTGCCCGCCCCTGCCC